>NZ_JBJHAT010000011.1:0-110505 GCF_054051175.1 Blastococcus sp. SYSU DS0753
GCGACCGCTCGGCGGAGGGGCGCGCCCCCCCCCCCCCCCCCCCCCCCCCCCCCCCCCCCCCCCCCCCCCCCCCCCCCCCCCCCCCCCCCCCCCCCCCCCCCCCCCCCCCCCCCCCCCCCCCCCCCCCCGGGGCGGCAGCGGTCACCTGGCCGGGGGCAGAAACGGAGCCGGTGGTGCCGGGGACGACCGGGGAGTCGTGGCCGGCTGTCCCGGCACCGGCGTCCGGGAGGGACGCGGCGACGGCTGCCCGGGGCTCCCCGCCCGGCCCGCCGTCGTCCGCCGTCGCGGCGCCGTCGCCGACGGCCCCGGCCGGGGGCAGGGCCGTGGGCGGCGGCGCACCCGGACCCTCGGGTGCCTCGCCCGGCACGCCGGTGACGGCGCCCGTGGCGGTGGCCGCGGCGGCCGGGCCGCCCGAGGCGGACACCACCACGGAGAGCGGTGCGGCCGACTGCGCCGTCGCGGCGCCCCCCGGCGCACCGGACGCGGCCGCCACCGGTGCCGCTGCCGCGTGCACGGCCGGGGTGGTCGGTGCCATGGGCGGAGCCGCCGGCGCGGGCGTGCCCGCGGGCGGAACGGGGCCGGGAACGATCGCGGCGCCGGGCTCGGTCGCGGCGGCTGCGGCGCCTGCCCCGATGCCCGCGGCGAGGGTGGCGCTGCTCGCTCCCACGGTGCCGGTGGTCGGCCCGGCCGCGGTGGAGCCCGCGGTCGACCCCGCGGCGCTGCCGAGTGCCAGGGCCCACAGCGCCGCAGCCACCCCGGCGGCGGCGGTGTCGACGACGGTGACGCCGTCGGCTGCTGCCTCCCCGGTGGCCGCTCCGTCCTCGCCCGGGGCGGCGTCGCCGGAGGTCTGCCGTCCCCCGTGGCCGCGAACCGGGTTCTGACCGCCGGACAGCGCGCCGTCCAGGGCCGAGGCGAAGGGTTCCGCGCTGTCGCCGGAGCCGCCCGGCGAGGCGCCGGCCGGAGCGGCCCGGGGACCCGGGGCAGCGGTGGTCACGGGAGCGGTCATCGGTAGGCCTCCGCCTTGCTCATCACGGACCGGACGTAGTTCTGGGTCTCCGGGTAGGGCGGGATGCCGCTGTACCGGCTCACCGTCCCGGGCCCGGAGTTGTAGGCCGCCAGTGCCAGCTCGGTGGAGCCGAACTGCTTGGTCAGGCTGCTGAGGTAGCGGGCCGCGCCGTCGATCGCCGAGGCCGGGTCGAGCGCGTCGACCCCCAGGCCGCGGGCGGTGGCCGGCATGAACTGCATGAGGCCCTGCGCGCCGGCGGGGGAGACGGCCGAGGAGTTGAAGCCGGACTCCTGCTTGGCGACCGCGGCCAGCAGCGAGGCGTCGACGCCGTGCTTGCTGGCCGCGCGCTGGAACAGGTCCGCGTAGGGCACCCCGGCCAGCGTGCTCGCGGTCGCCGCGGCGACCGGGCTCGCCCCGGCCGCTTCGGGGAGGACCCGGCGGATCACGCTCGGGTTGCCGACCGCCTGCACCTTCACCGTCTCTCCGGCCTGGGGCGCGGCGATCATCTGCCCGTTGCCGAGGTAGATGCCCACGTGGTCGATCCCCGCCCGCGACGACGAGTGGTCGAAGAAGACCAGGTCACCCGGGCGCGCGGAGGCGAGCGAGGCGACAGCCTTGCCGGCGGTCGCCTGCTGCGAGGAGGTGCGCGGCAGCTCGATGCCCAGGTTGCCGAACACCAGCTTGGTGAAGCCCGAGCAGTCCAGCCCCTTGCGCGGGTCGGTGCCGCCCCAGAGGTAGGGGACGCCGAGATACTTCTGCGCCTCGGCGACGACCGCACCCTCGGAGGCGGTGGCCGTGCCGGCCGCCGCGGTGGTTACCGAGGAGCTGCCGGTCAGCCCGGCCGCGCCGGCGGCCGAGGCCCACGCGGCGGACGACGAGGTGGTCGTGGCGGTCGGCTGGAACCGGGCGTGGATCTCGGCGATCCGGGCCTGCACCGCGCTCACTCCGTCCATGCCGTGCCCCTCTCCGTGTCGGTGCCCTCGTCGGTGCCGCGACGGGCACGGCCGGTGGCCAGGTCGTCCGCGGCGCGCGCCTCGGCGGCGTCGGCGGCGCGCTGCTGGGCCTCCCGGTGCCGTTCGGCGAGCCGCTCGAGCGCCTTGGTGCGGCGCGCGGCGGCGGTCCACTCCGCCCGGACGGCCTCGGCCTGCTCCGCTTGTGCGGTGGCCAGCGACCGGGCGTCGGCGGCATCGGTGGCCGCCGTGCGCAGCAGCACCATGGCCGCCACGAACGAACCGGCGGGCAGGGACGGCGGCAGCACGGCGCCGGCCAGCGCCGTCTCCTGCTCGGCCGCCCGCCGGGCGGCGTCCGCGGCGGCGTTCGCGGCGGCCGCCGCGGCGGCGGCCGCTGCCCGCTCCTCGCTCCGGCGCAGCTCCAGGACGGGCTGCAGCCGGAAGGCGGTGCGCTTCACCCGCCCCTCACGATCCGCTGCAGCCAGCCCCACGCCTCGGCGGCCGACGTCGACTCACCGAGCGGCTGCTGGAGGAACGCGTCGATCTGCGGGGCCAGCTGGCGGGCGCGGTCGACCAGCGGGTCGCTGCCGTCCTGGTAGGCCCCGATCTCGATCAGCTCCCGGACGTCGCGCAGGGCGCCCATGAGGCGGCGGATCTCCCGGGCATCGGCCATCTGCGCCGGCGGCACCACCGCGCCGGCGACGCGGGAGATGGACTCGAGCACGTCGATCGCGGGGAAGTGGCCGGTCGTGGCCAGCTTGCGGGTGAGCACGATGTGCCCGTCGAGGATCGAGCGCGCGGTGTCGGCGATCGGCTCGTTGTGGTCGTCGCCCTCGACGAGCACCGTGTAGAGGCCGGTGATCGACCCGGTCACACCGGTGCCGGCCTTCTCCAGCAGCTGCGGCATCATCGCGAAGACGCTCGGCGGGTAGCCCCGGGTGGCCGGGGGTTCCCCGGCCGACAGCCCGACCTCGCGCTGGGCCATGGCGGTGCGGGTGATCGAGTCCATCAGCAGCAGGACGTCGCGGCCCTCGTCGCGGAACGCCTCGGCGATGCGGGTGGCGACGAACGCGGCCTTGAGCCGCACCAGCGGCGGCTCGTCGGAGGTGGCGACGACGACGACGGTGCGGGCCAGCCCCTCGGCGCCCAGGTTCTCCTCGATGAACTCGCGCACCTCGCGGCCCCGCTCGCCGATCAACCCGATGACCCGGACGTCGGCGTCGGTGCCGCGGGTGATCTGGGCGAGCAGGCTGGACTTGCCGACGCCGGAGCCGGCGAAGATGCCGAGGCGCTGGCCCTTGCCGCAGGGGACGAGCGTGTCCAGGGCGCGAACGCCGAAGCTGAGCGGCTCCTCCACGCGGGCGCGGGAGAGGGCGTGCGGCGTCGGGGTCTCCAGGTCCACCCACGACACGCGGCCGTCGAGGGACGGTCCGCCGTCCACCGGCCGGCCGAGCCCGTCGAGGACGCGGCCGAGCAGCTGTTCACCGACCGGCACCTGCAGCGGCCGGCCCGTGGCGCGCACCGGGGCGCCGGCGTGCACGCCGGACAGCACCCCCAGCGGCATGCAGGTGAGCCGGTCGCGGCCGACGGCCACGACTTCGGCGAGCAGCCGGCGCGTGGTGGGGTCGACCTCGACGAGGTCACCCACGGCCGCGGTGACGCCGTCGACGCTGAGGGTCAGCCCCATCGCACCGGTCACGACGCCGGTCACCTGCGGGCGGGCCGCCGCACGGGCGCGCTCGACCACGCCGGGCGGGACGGTCATGCGCCCAGCACCTCCTGCACGCGCTGCAGCGCCGTGCCCAGCTGGGCGTCGATCCGCCGGGGGCCGGACTCGGCGACGGCGCCGGCCCGCTCCACCGACGGATCGGCGACCACCCGCACCGTGTCGGGCAGCTCGGCGAGCGTCTCGGCGGGCACCTCGGCGAGGTCGTCCGGGTGCAGCCGCACGATCGTCGGGGCGTCGGCGGGGCAGAAGGTGAGGGCGCGGCGGACCGCGTCCATCACCGGGTCGGCGGCCAGCGCGAGCTCCCGGCCGAGGAGGTCCTCGACGAGGGTGAGCACGGTGCCCACGATCGAGTCGCGGATGTCGTCGGCCACCGGGCGGGCGGCCTCCTCCACCTCCCGCACGGCCGCGCCGAGCGCGGCGGTCGCGGAGACCAGCCGACGCTCCCACCGGGCCTGGACCTCGGCCAGTCGCTCCTGGGCGTCGCGCTCGACCTCGGCGACGACGGACTCCGCGGCCAGCAGGCCCTCGGCGTGGCCGGCGGCGAAGCCCTCGGTGCGGGCCTGGGCCCGCAGCCGTGCCAGCTCCTCGGCGTACACGTCACCGAGCCGGAAGGACGGCTTGCTGCCGGCGACCGGCTGGTCCTCGGCGCGGCGCACGCTCGTCCGGCGTTCGACCGGAGAGGGCTGGGCGGGGACGGCGGGGGAGGAGGGCGCCGGGGCGGCCGCGGCCGGCCAGGCCGGCACCGGGATGCCGGCGGTCCGGGCGGCCGGGACCACCGCGACCCGTGGGTCCGCGGGGGCGCCGCGCTCGGCCATGACCTCCCGGTAGGGGCGGGCCAGCGCGGCGGAGCCGCCGCGCAGGACCGCGCCCTCCCGGGGTGGCCGGTGACCGGTGTCAGGAGACGAACTCATCGTCCCCGCCGCGGTTGATGGTCAGTACACCCTGCTCCTCGAGCGTGCGGATGACCGCGACGACCTTGGCCTGGGCCTCCTCGACCGTGCGGGTGCGCACCGGGCCGAGCAGCTCGATCTCCTCGCTGAGGTTCTCGGCCGCGCGCTCGGAGAGGTTCCGCTTGATCTTGTCCTGCACGTCGGGCCGCACACCCTTGAGCGCGGTGGCGAGGTCGTTGGCCTCGACCTCGCGCAGCACCAGCTGCAGGGAGCGGTCGTCGATGGTGACGATGTCCTCGAAGACGAACATCTGCGAACGGACCTGGTCGGCCAGCTCCGGATCGGTGTTGTCCAGCCACTCGAGGATCGAACGCTCGGTGGGCCGCGGGGAGCGGTTGATGATCTCGACGAGGGTCTCGACACCGCCGACGGTGGTCATGTCCTGGTGCGCCAGGATCGAGCCCATCCGGCGGCCGAGCTCCTCCTCGACCAGCCGCACCATCTCCGGTGAGGTGCGGTCCATCATGGCGATGCGGTGGGCGACCTCGGCCTGCTGCTCGGGGGCGAATCCGGAGAGCACCTCGGCCGACTGCGCGGCCGTGAGGTGGGCGAGGACCAGGGCGATGATCTGCGCGTGCTCGTCCTTGAGGAAGGTGACCAGCTGCCGCACGTCGGCGTTGCGCAGCGAGGCGAACGGCACCTCGGTGTAGACGACGTTGAGCCGGGACAGGATGCCCTCGGCCTTGTCCTGGCCGAGCCCCGCCGCGAGGATCTCGCGGGCGAACTCGACACCGCCGCGCCCGACGAACTGCTGCGCGGTCATCAGGTGGTGGAACTCGCGCATGACGCCGTCGACGTCCTCGAGCTCCACCGAGCCCAGCTTCATCAGCTCGCGGGTGAGCGCCTCGACCTCCCGGGGCCGCAGCTGGGCGAGCAGGACGCCGGCCTCCTCCTTGCTCATCTGGGCGAGGAACACCGCGGCCTTGCGGAGGCCGGGCAGCTCCGGGCGCGGCGGTACGGCGACAGCGGTGCCGGGCGTCGTGGGGATGCTCGCGAGGGTCATGACTTGCTCTCGCCCAGCCAGCCGCGCAGCATGGCCGCGACCTCGTCGGGACGCTCGCTGACCATCGTGGAGATCTCCCCTCGCACCTTCGCCCGTTCGACGGCTTCCAGCTCCAGCGCGGCGTTGTCGGGCTCGACCATCTGCCGGGTGCTGGCCACGCGCAGGCGGTCCAGCTCGGCGAGCACGTCGTCGTCGAGCTCGAGCGCCTCGTAGTCCTCGTCGTCCTCGTCGTCCTGGCGGCGCCGCGAGCGCAGCCAGACGATGAGGACGACCAGCGCGATGCCCGCGGCGATGCCACCGGTGCGGATCATCGACCACATCTGCTCGGCGGCCTCGGCCTCGCGCGCGGCCTCCATCGCCGCGGCGGCGTTCTCGGCGGCGGTGGCGTCGAAAGGCAGCGCGGCGACCGTGATGTCGTCGCCTCGGGCCTCGTCCAGGCCGACGGCGGTGACCATCAGATCGGTCATCTGCTGCTGGTTGAGGTTGCCGGCGACCGCGTCGTCCATGACGACGGAGACGGTGAGCCGCCTCAGGGTCCCGGGGGCGTCGTCGACGACCTCGACGGTCTTCCCGACGGCGTTGTTGGCCGTCGTGGACTCCTTGTTGTACGTGGCCTCGCCGCCGGCGTTCTCCGCGGCGTCGGGCATGTTCTCCGGGCCCAGGATGCCGCCCACCGGGGCGCCGCCGCCGACGTACTCCTCGGTGGTCGTCTGCTCGGAGAGGGGTGGCGTGCCCTCCTCGAACTGGTAGGTCTCGGTGGTGGTGTTGCGCTGGGCCAGGTCGACGTCGGCGCGGACCGACACGACCGCCTTACCGGGACCGACCACCTGGTCGAGGATCTTCTGGGCGTTCGCGGCCAGCCGGTTCTCGTAGTCCTGCTCCACCTGGGAGCGGGCGTCGCCGGCGGCCGCGGTGACGCCCGTGCCGGCGGCCGAGAGGACCCGGCCGGTCGAGTCGGCCACCGTGACCTGGTCGGGGTCCATGTCCTGGATGCTCGAGGAGACCAGGTTGGTGACCGCCTGGATCTGCTCGCCCGTGAGCGCGGTGCCCGGGGCCAGGTCGAGCAGGACCGACGCCGTCGGCACGGCCTTGTCGGCGACGAACACCTCGTCCTTGGGCAGGGCGACGTGCACGACGGCGGAGTTGACGCCCGCCAGTGCCTTCAGCGTGTTGGCCAGCTCGCCCTCCAGGGCGCGCTGGTAGGTGACCTGCTGCTGGAACTCGCTGGTGGTGATGCCCTGCTCGTCCAGCAGGGCGTACCCGGTGCCCTTGCCGGCGGGCAGGCCCTTGCCGCTCATGGCCAGGCGGAGGTCGTAGACCTTGTCCTTGGCGACCATGATGGTTCCGCCGCCGTCCGCCAGTTCGTAGGCCGTGCCCTGGGCGTTCAGCTCCTCGACGATCGCCGAGGCGTCGGCGGCGGCGAGGTTCGAGAACAGCGGGGCCTGCGTCGGCGTGGTGATCCAGCTGTAGAAGAAGAACCCGCCGAGGGTCAGCCCCGCGAGCAGCAGGCCGATGACGACCTTCTGCCCGGCGCTGACCGTGTCGAACGTGGAGCGGGCACGCTCCAGCGTCCCGGCGAGTGCCGACTTCATCAGATCTGCATCCTCATGATCTCGTTGAAGGCCGCGACGGCCTGGTTCTTGATCGCCACGACCATCTCCGTGGCCACGCCGGACTCAGCGCTGGCGATCATGTAGTCGTGGACGTCCTTCAGGTCGCCGGTGGCGGCCTGCACGCCCAGCTCGGCGGTCACCGACTGGGTGGCCTGGAGCTTGTCGAAGGTGGAGGCGAGGACGGCGGCGAAGCCGTCGGTGCCCTCGGCGGCGGGAGTGCCGCGGGTGCTGCCGGCGACACCGGTGACCGCGCCGAGGCCGATTGGCGGGATGCCGCCGAGCGGGATCGTCATCAGCCCTTACCCAGCTGCAGCGCCGCCTGGTAGGCGTTCGTGGCCCGCTCGACCACGGCGAGGTTCGCCTGGTAGCCGCGCTGCGCCATCATCATGTGGGTCATCTGGTCCCCGAGGTCGATGTCGGGGTACTTGACGTAGCCCTCGGCGTCGGCCAGCGGGTGGTCGGGCTGGTACACCAGGCGACCCTCGGGGTCGCCGAACTCCGCGCGGGCCACGCGCACGCCGCCCTCGCCGGTTCCGTAGTCCACGGCCTGGGCGACGACGAGCCGCGCCTGGAAGGCGTCCTCGTCGGTGCGCCGCACCGTGTTGATGTTCGCGATGTTGTCGGCGGCGGCATCGAGCCACTTCCGGTGCGTCATCAGCCCGGACTGCGAGATGCTCAGGGCCTGGAACATGCTCATGGGGTCAGGACGTCCTCAGTGCCGTGCGGATCGAGTTGTACTTGCCGTCGAGCGCGGTCAGCGCCAGCTGGTAGCGCAGCCCCGTCTCGGTGGCGATGACCGTCTCCGCGTCGAGGTTGACGTTGTTGCCGTTGGTGTTCGTCGGCTCCAGCGAGCGCACGGTGGTGCCGCCGGAGATGACCGGGGTGGTGCCGTTGCGGATCGCCCCGCGCAGTGACGTCTCGAAGTCGGTCCGCCCGGCCAGGAAGCCGGGGGTGTTGACGTTCGCGATGTTGTCTGCGGTGACGCGCTGCCGCTGCGCGAGGCCGGCGAGCGCGGCCTTCAGGACCGGCGTGCCGACGTCGCCGATCATCGGGCGGCTCGCCGGCGGGTGGAGCAGGACACGATCGACCTCCGGGTACGCGGAAGACACCCGCGAACGAGTGCTGGGCCGCCGATCCGTGGCGAAAGTGGTGCTCTCCGTGCACCTGCTCCATCGGCAGCCGGCCGGTGCCGCCTGACCTCGTTCCGCCACACGAGGGACGGCAGGGACCGGATGGGGGAACCGTGGCGGATGTGACGGGCGGTGAGCTCGCCGTGCCGCGAGCCGACCGGGACGGGGGAGTTGGCACCTTCCGCACGGTCGCCGCGCCTGAGGGGCGGGTGCACGGCAGAACAAGACGAACGCCCCGCCGCCGGGAGCCGGCGACGGGGCGGACGTGCGGAGAGCGGGTCAGTGAGCGAAGGTGGCGAGCCGTCCGCGCCCGAGGGCGCGGGTGCGGTTGTCCCGCGCGGCCCGCCAGGCGGCCGCCCAGCGCTCGGCGGTGTGCTCGGTGAGGTGCTGGGCCAGCACCCGCTCCCGGGCGGCGGCGGCGACCTCGCGCCGGCGGTCGGCGTCCGTGATCCCGAGCGTGAGCCACTTCGCCCAGTCCTTGGGGGCGCGGGCCGGCATGCCCAGGCCGAGCCGCTCGTACTCGTCGGTCCGCGCGCGCACGCAGTACACGCCCCGGGCCGAGTACTCGAGCGGCTTGAGCCAGCTCTTGCTCGTGTTGAACCGGTCCACGCGGAGGGGGGCGATCCCGATGTCGAACAGCTCGCCGACCCGAGCGGCGTAGGTGTCCACGTCCATGACCCACGGCACCTCCTCGGGCTCGGACCGCAGGCCGAGACGCTCCCGGAGGTCCCACTTCTGCCCGAGGACCACCAGCCGGCTCCGCGGCGCCGTGCGGTCCAGCGCCTGCTGGAGGCCGGAGCCCATCTCCTGCAGGTCGTACGGGTGGTTGTAGACGTTCCCGGTCCAGCCGATCGTGACCGTTCCCGGCGTGCGCTCGTAGGCCGGCGGCAGCTCGGCGATGCGCCGGGGGACGGCGTTCTCGATGACCACACCGCGACCGTGGGGGGCGTACTCCCGCAGCAGCGCCGGGGTCGAGGTGGTGACGAAATCCGCCTCACGGGCGGCCTGCGCCGCGAGCTGGCTGTGCCCGGCGCGCACCAGGGCGTCGTGCGCCATGTGGCCGTAGGGGACCGCGGAGAGCAGGTCGTCCATCTCCACGACGACGGCCACGCCCTGCTCCTGCAGGACCCGCTGGGTCTGCAGCATGCCGACGGTCTTCGGCAGCTGCAGGACCACCACGTCGGCGCCCTGGGCGTCGGCGGCAGTCACCTCCAGCTCCCCGTCGCCGGCGGAGGGGTGCATCGTCGTGGTGATGCCGCGGGCGACCGCGACCTCGACCCCGAGCCCGGCCGCCTGGACCGCGCGGGCGGGCTCCTCGATCCGGTAGTACGTCGAACCCGGGGCGATCGCGTGCGTGAGCAGGACGCGCATGTGGGGGACCCTTCTCTGGATGGCCGCTGCCGGGGGAGCGGTGCGCCGGTGCGGCGCCCGGCGCCGGGAGTCGGCGCTCGCCCCTCTGCTATCGGCAGGTCGGAACCGGGAGACGTTCCGTCAGCGAGGTTTCGTGCTCAGCGGGCCCACGTCAGAGCGCGCGGTCGATGAACGACGGGACCGGTCGCTCGGCGCCGTAGGACATGCGCGCGGCGACGTCGCGCTGCCTCTGGGACTGGATGATCCGCTCGACCAGGGCCTCCGCGACCGCCAGCTGGTGCTGCAGCAGCCGGGCGGCCCGCTCACGCAGATCGGCCGGGATCGGGCCGAGCCCGGACGGCGGCACCCAGTCGGTGCTGCGCCTGCCCCACGCGGCGATCTCCTCGGCCCGGCCCCGGGCGAGGCTCTCCTGGGCGTCGAGGACGTCGCCCTCGAGCTGGTCGAGGGCCTCGCGCCAGTCGGCCGGCGGGTGCCGGTCGCCGGACGTGGAGCTGCCGGAGGCGTTCGGCCGGGCGGCAGGCGTGTACGGGCTGGCACCGAAGCCGGCCGCGGCCGAGCCGCTGACCGGGCCGACGGTCATGACGCGACGCCCGCCAAGGAGGCCGCCGCCTGCCGCCACGCGTCGCGCAGGGGCTCGACGACCGCCCGGCAGGAGGCGATCCGGTTGGCGTCGAACTTGAGGTTGGCCTGCACCAGCTCGCCCATCAGCCAGTTGTAGAGGGCTGCCAGGCGCGGACCGCCCTCCCACAGGTCGACCTGCAGGCTGGACAGCAGCTCGAGGACGATCGCCTGGGCGTGCTGGAGCTCCTCGTTCGCCCGGGAGCGGCTCCCCTCGGCGACCGCCACCTGAGCCCGCTCGAGATCGAGGGCCAGCCGGTCGTAGAGCATCACCAGCACCTGCTGCGGCGAGGCGGTGGCGACGGCGTCGCCGAGGTAGCGGGCGCGGAGCGAAGCAGCACTCATGGGGAAGGGCTCCTGAAGCGAAGAGTCGAGCGGGTGGGGCGGGGGACGTCAGGCCGACGGGAGCGAGCTGAGCTGACCGGCCAGCCAGTTCGACTGGTTGGTCAGGGAGCTCAGCGCGGACTCCATGGCGGTGAACTGGCGGGTGAGGGCCACCTTGCGGGCGGCGAGCCGCAGATCCCAGTCGGCGATCCGGTCCTGGATGTCGCGCGCGAGGTTGTCCTGGCCCTTGGCCAGGGAGCTCAGGGTGCCGGTCGTCGCGTCCGAGGCGGCCTTGCTGACGTCGCGGACCCGCGCGGCCAGGCCGGCAACGGCACCGGGCTCGCCCTCCACGCCGGTTCCGACCACGATGCGCTGGGCCAGCTCCGGCGTCGCCGTGAGGGCGGCGGCGAACTTCTCCTTGTCGAAGGTGATCCGGCCGTCGCGGGTGGACTGGAACCCGACCTGGGCCGGTGAGCCGTCGTCGCCGACCGCGTCGGAGACGGCCTGGAGCAGCTGACCGGCGATGGAGGTCACCGCGTACTCGCCGCGCAGCGCCGCCGTGCTCCCCGGCGTGTTGTCCGTGTAGGTCTTGATCGTCGACAGCGCGTTGTTGACGGCGTCGACGAGCGCGGAGACCTTGTCGGCGACGGCGGCGGGGTCCGACGCGACGGTGACGGTGACCGGCGTGGGCTCCTCCTTGGAGACCGTGAGCGTCGCGCCGGGCAGGACGCCCTCGAAGGTGTTGGTGGCCGAGCTGATCGTGTAGCCCGTCGTGCCGGCGGTGGTTCCGCCGACGACCAGCTCCGCGTTCTGGCCGGCGCTCGTGGCGGTGAACGCCGTGCCGGCGACGGAGAACCCGGTGGCTGCGCCGGAGGTGCTCGCGCTGATCTGGAGGGCGAACTGCCCGGGGGAGACCTGCACCGCGGAGGCCTTCAGGCCCAGGGCGGTGTCGCCGTTGATCTTCGCCGCGACCTGCTCGAGCGACTCGGTGCCGTCCAGCGTGACCGTGCCCTTGCTGGTGGTCCCGTCGGCGCTGCGGATGTCCAGGCTGCTCAGGTCGGCGGCGGTGGTCGTGCTCGACCACCGGCCGGCGCTGGTCCAGGAGGCGGTGGTCGCGACCTTGGCGACGGTGAAGGTGAGAGAGCCCGGGGTGGCGTAGGAGGCGGTGGTGACCCCGACGGAGGCAGCGGTGCTGGTGGCCTTCGTGCTGGCGAAGGACTCCGGCTTGAGCAGCGACTGGGCGCTGGTGGTCAGGGCCGCCAGCGCGCTGTTCACCGTGCGGTAGGCGCTGGCGGTGACCTGCGTCGTCGACAGCCGCGTCTTCAGCGAGTTCTGCTGCTGCGCCTCGAGCTGCAGCAGCTGGCTGATCATCGTGCCCGTGTCGATCCCGGACACCAGGCCGGTGTTGATGCTCATCGTCATGTCACTGGCTCCTGGGGTCGGTGGGATCGGGGCGCAAGCGAGTGAGGGGGGAGGCGCGAGGGCCTCCCCCCTCACCCGGGGTGGTGCTGAGGGTCTGCGACCTCAGTTGCTCAGCTGATCGTCGATCAGCGGAGCAGCGAGAGGACGCCCTGCGAGGCCTGGTTGGCCTGCGCGAGCATCGCGGTGCCGGCCTGGCTCAGGATCTGGGCGCGGGTGAACCCGACCATCTCCTGGGCCATGTCGGCGTCGCGGACCCGGCTCTCCGACGCGCTCAGGTTCTCGATCGAGACGTTGAGCGAGTTGATGGTGCTCTCGAAACGGTTCTGCGAGGCACCGAGGGTGGCCCGGGACTCCGACACCGTCTTGATCTGGGCGTCCAGCGTGGCCAGGTCGGTCGAGGCGCTGTAGGTGCCCGACGCCTGCATGTTGGTGGACACGCCGGTGACCGCGGTGGCGACGGTGGTGACGTTGCTCAGGCTGACGCTGACGGTCTCGCCGCCGTTGGCGCCGGTCTGGAACGACAGGCTGGAGGCGCTGCCGTTCAGGAGCTTGGTCCCGTTGAAGTCCGTCCGGGTCGCGATGTCGGTCAGCGCGCCGGCGAGCTCGGTGACCTCCTTCGCGATGTAGCCGCGGGCCTTGTCGTCGACGACGCCGCTGTTACCCGCCTGGACGGTCAGGTCACGGACGCGCTGCAGGATGGAGTGCACCTCGGTGAGGGCACCTTCTGCCGTCTGCACGACGGAGACGCCGTCCTGCGCGTTGCGGACGGCGACCTTGAGGCCACCGACCTGCGAGCGCAGGCCCTCGGAGATCGCCAGACCGGCCGCGTCGTCGGCGGCGCGGTTGATCCGGAAGCCGGAGGACAGCTTCTCGAGCGACTTGCTCATCTGGCTGTCGGTGATCGACAGGTTCCGGTGAGCGTTGAGGGCGGCGATGTTCTGGTTGATGCGCAGACCCATGATGATCCTCCTTGGATGGGGTCGTACCTGGTGATCCCGCTGCATCCGTGCTGCGGGGCGGTGCACCTAGGTCATCGGCGGCACGTGCGCACCGCTTGAGCCGAGTGCCGAGAACTTTTCCGGGATTCAGGCCGAGCGGGCGGACGTCACCCCGGCGTCGGGCCACGAGCCGTGCCGGCGGGGGGCCGGCACTCCGCCGGCACGGCCGGTCACGCGGTCGACGTAGGCGCGTTGCTGGTTGCGTGCGCGCACCCCGCCGTCCGCGGGGACCGTCCTGCCTTCCCAGATCTCGCTCATGGCGGCGTGCAGGAGGGTGAGTGCCCGTGCGCGCATCTGCGAGACGCGCGACAGCGTCACTCCGAGGTCTTCCGCGATGTCGGTCAGTGATTCATCACCGAAGAAATTCCGCTCGACGACCTCGTCGAGCCGGTCGGGCAGCGCCCGGATCGCCGCGTGCAGGTGCCGGGCGCGTTCCCCCCGCAGGACCGCGCGTTCGGGCGACTCGCCGCTGTCGGGCAGGTCGAGCGCCGTCCCGTCGGGGCCGACCTCCGCGTCGATGCTGATCATCACGGCCCGGTGGACGTCGACCTGCAGGTGATCCAGCTCGCTGCGGGCGACACCCAGGCTCTGCGCGAGCTCCTCGCGCGTGGGCGGCCGGCCCAGGCTGATGGTCAGCGCGTCGGCGGCGGCGTCGGTCCGCCGGGCCGCGGCGCGCACCGATCGGCTGGCCCAGTCCCCGGAGCGCAGCTCGTCCAGGACCGCCCCCTGCAGCCGCGCCAGGGCGTAGGTGGCGAAGGAGGCGCCCGCGTCCGGGTCGAACCGTCGTGCCACCTCGACCAGGGCCACGTGGGCGCAGGACAGCAGGTCCTCCCGGCTGACGTGGCCGGGGAGCGAGATGCGGGAGGCGACGGCGTTGACGGCGAACGCCGCCAGCGGCAGGTGTTCGGTCACCAGCGCGTCGACCTCCTGCGGGGAGCGCCCCTTGACCGGGTGCGGGACCCGGCCGTTCTGGGGGCGTTCGCGCAACGGCCGGTCGTGGGCGGGCCGCTCACGGAGGGGTCGCTCGGTCGCGAGGGAACGGACTGGGGTCACGTCCGTATCTCTCGGCGGTCGGTACCGAGGTCGGCACCACCCGTCGGCACAAATCCTGTCGAACTTGAGCGCCAGTTCCGCCCTTCGGCTCAACCCCCTCCGGACGGGTGCCGATGCCAGCTCCGACAGCGGGTCGTCCTGGCCGGGGGCCGGGGGACCGCGAGCACGAGCGAGACGACGGAAGGCGGTGGACGGAGTGGACTACCAGCACCTGTCGACGTTGCTGTGGCGGGAGCAGGAGCTCCTGGACCTCCTGCTCTTCAAGGCCGAGGAGAAGCAGTACCTGATCCTCACGGGCAAGAGCCGGTGGCTGGCGCGCATCGCGCACGAGATCGAGGTGATCCTCGACCAGCTGCGCACCCTCGAGGTGGAGCGGTCCGCGGCCACCGAGGCGATCGCGGGGACGCTCGGCCTCGCGAGCGACCCCTCCCTGCGGCAGGTCGCCGACGCCGCCCCCGCCCCCTGGAACGACCTCCTGGCCCAGCACCACGAGGCGTTGCTGGTGCTGATCACCGAGCTGCGCAGCCTGTCCGACGCCAACCGGGAGCTCATCGAGGGCGGCCTGTCGGCCATCGGGGACGCGCTCACGCGGACGCGGTCGTCCTCGGCCGGCACCTACGGCGCGACCGGCCGGCACTCCGACGGCACCTACCGCGCGGTCACCCTGGACGGAGCACTCTGACGTGAGCACCTTCAGCCTCCTGAACACCGCGACCACGTCCCTCTGGGCGCAGCGCCGGGCGCTCGACGTCACCGGCCAGAACATCTCCAACGTCAACACCGACGGGTACTCCCGCCAGCGGGTCGACATGCAGGCGATCGGCGGCAGCGCGGTCCCGGCTTTCTACTCCACCGGCGACGGCATCGGTGGTGGGGTGAACGCCGACGAGGTGACGCGGATCCGTGACGCCTTCCTGGAGGGGCGCGGGCACACCGAGCACGCCAACCGGGCGCAGCTGACCGCCGAGACCGACGCGTACCAGCTCGTGGAGCAGGCCTTCCGCGAGCCGGGCACCACCGGCCTGCAGAACCTCATGGCCGACATGTGGCGCGGATGGCAGGACGTGGCCAACAAGCCGGAGGACCCGGCTGCGCGGGGACAGGTGCTCAAGCGGCTGGAGACGCTCGTCGGGGGACTGCACTTCAGCAGCGCGCAGCTGGACGGGCAGTGGCAGCAGACCCGCGAGAACCTGGGCGTCCTCGTGGACGACGTCAACGCGGCGGCCGACACGATCGCCCAGCTGAACACGGCGATCCTGCGCGCCTCGCAGAGCGGCCTGCCGGCCAACGACCTCACCGACCAGCGTGACCTGCTGGTCATGAAGCTCGCAGACCAGGTGGGGGTGTCGGTGCGGCCGCGGGACGGTGGCGTCGTCGACGTGCTGGTCGGCAGCGTCACGCTCGTCGCCGGTGGGACGGCGTCGAAGCTCGCCGTCCAGGGCACGATCGACCCCGCCGGTACCGCCGGCGACCCGCCGCGCATCGTGACCGCGACCGGGGGGCTCGCGGTCACCGTCGGAGGAGCCGCCGGAGGGCAGCTGCACGTGCTGAACTCCATCCTGCCGACCTACCGCACCGAGCTCGATGGCGTCGCCTCGTCCCTGGCCGCCGCGCTGAACACCGCGCACGCCGACGGCTACGATCTCGACGGCCTCCAGGGCGGTCCGCTGATCGGCTCCTCGGGCGGACCGGTGACGGCCTCGTCCATCACCGTGGTCCTCACCGACCCGCAGAAGGTCGCGGCATCGTCCATCGGCCCGGGCGTCCCGAACCTCGACCGCGGGAATGCGGACAAGCTCGCGCAGCTGGGCAACGGTGTCGCCTCACCGGACGCCGCCTACCGCAAGATGATCGTCGAGCTGGGTGTCCAGTCGGCGGTCTCGCAGCGCAACCTCGGCATCCAGTCGGTCATCACCGGGCAGGTGGACGCCGCCCGGGAGTCCGTGGCCGGGGTCAACCTCGACGAGGAGATGACCAACATGCTGTCCTTCCAGCACGCGTACTCGGCCGCGAGCCGGCTGGTCTCGGCGATCGACGAGATGCTCGACGTCCTGATCAACCGCACCGGCCGCGTGGGGCTGTGATCTGAGTGCGCATCACGCAGAAGGCCGTCGCCCTCACCAGTCTGCAGGGCCTCAACCGTAACCTCGACGCGTTCGGGAAGCTGCAGCAGCAGCTCACCTCGGGCAAGCTCATCAACGCGCCGTCCGACTCGCCGACCGGTACGAACAAGGCGATGCAGCTCCGGTCGGAGCAGGCCGCGGTCGAGCAGTTCGGCCGCAACATCTCCGACGCCGACAGCTGGCTGTCGATCACCGACTCCACGCTGCAGAACATGCTCGACGTGACCCGGCGGGTCCGGGACCTCACCGTGCAGGGGGCCAGCACCGGCAGCTCGTCCGAGGCCAGCCGGCGGGCGCTGGCCACGGAGGTGGCGTCGCTGCGCGAGAGCCTGCTCGGGCTGGCGAACACCACCATCCAGGGGCGCCCCGTGTTCGGCGGGGTGACCACCGGCACCACGGCCTACAGCGACGCCGGGGTCTTCCAGGGCATCGCGGGGGCCGACGGCGCAGACGTCATGCGGCGGGTCTCGTTCACCGAGGAGGTCCGTGTGGACCTGACCGGGCCGGAGGCCTTCGGGCCGGCCGGGGCCGACCTGTTCGCCCTGGTCGCCCGGATCGCCGACGACCTCGTGAACGACCCCGCCGCCCTGGACCAGGGGCTGGTGGACCTGGACGCGGCGATGAAGCGGATGCTCGGCGGGGTCGCCGACGTCGGTGCCCGGGCGGCGCGGGTCGAGCGCGAGCAGCAGATCAACAGCGACCTCGCGCTCAACCTGGAGACCCAGCTCGGCGGGGTCGAGAACGTGGACCTGCCGAACACCATCATGCGGCTGCAGATGCAGCAGGTCGGCTACCAGGCGGCGCTGCAGGCCACGGCGAAGGCCATCTCGCCGACGCTCATGGACTACCTGCGCTGATGACCATCCTCGCCGACAGCCCCGCAGTGGGCCCGATGACGACGGCGCCGGCTCCGCCCCCGGTGCAGGTGCTGTCGTTCACCGAGCCGCTGCCGGGGTTCCCGGACCACTCCGACTACGTGCTGGTCGCCGGGGACGCCGCCGGGCTGCTCTTCTGGCTGCAGGCGGTCTCGCCGGACGGTCCCCGGTTCCTCGCCGTGCCGGCGCGGGAGTTCTTCCCGGAGTACGCCCCGGTCGTCCCGGCCGACGTCCGGGCCGGTCTGGGTCTGACCGACCCGGCCGATGCCCGGGTCTACTGCCTGGTCAGCGTGCCCGGTGGCGACGTCGCCGAGGCCACGGCCAACCTGCGGGCCCCGGTAGTCGTCGCCCCCGCGACGCACCGGGCGCAGCAGGTCGTGCAGACCGACGGTGCGCATCCTCTTCGTCGGCGCCTGCGCCGATAACCTCAGTGCCGCCGCGTCGGGGACGCGGCCCCGTGCCCGCAGCCGCGGGCACCGCCACGGACGGCCACCCACACACCCATGGAGGGGTACTCGTGCTCACACTCACCCGCAGCGTCGGCGAGACGATCCGCATCGGCGACGACATCGAGGTCCACGTCGTCGAGGTGCGCGGAGGCACCGTGCGACTGGGCTTCAAGGCCCCGCGCGAGGTCACCATCCACCGCGAGGAGGTCTACCGGCAGATCGCCGAGGCGAACCTGCTGGCGGCCCAGGTCACCGCGGACGCGCTCGGCGCGCTGGCGGCGTTCGCGCCCACGGCCCAGTCGGACGCCGACCCCGACGGCGCCGGCGCGGAGAGCCCGCGTCCGGCCGAGGCGGCGCGCCCCGGCGACTGACAGAACTGCACGGCTGTCGGGGGGTGCTCCTCGGCAGTCCGCGCCAATCTGACGGCCCGATGGGGCTGGGCGACCGCGACACGGGCAACTCTTGCCGAAGCTTCGCCCTGACTACTGCGATGGACACAGCGAGTTGTGTGCCGTGTCCGCAGCGTGCATGCGGCAGATTCCTCCCCAGGCAAGTGACAGGGGGCGATCAAGATGGCACGTAACGCATGCACCGCTTCGGTGGCGGGGGACCAGACCGGCGACCAGGAGTCCGTGGTGGTCCACGTGCAGCTGCGACCCCGCCGGGGCGCCACCCGCAAGTGCCTCGCGGCGCTCGCGGCGCTGGCCGCTGAGCACGAGGGCGTGGTCGTCGCGGTCACCGGCCTCAGCAAGGACGACCGCGTCGTCCGGGTGACCGTCGGCGTCGATCTCGGACCCCGGGCAGCGGTGGCGAAGTTCTCGCCGCAGGCCCAGGCGGCGTACGCGTTCGTATCGGCGGTGTTCACCTCGCTCTACGACCACATGCCGGTCTACACGGCCGAGCCCAGCGGTGCCGAGCGCGCCGCGGCTACGACGCTGCTCGAGCACGCCGCCGTCGGTGCCGCCCGTGCCGACGCCCTGGGCGCCGACATGTTCGAGGCGCTGCCCGACGCCTCGGCGCCGGCCTCGCCCGTCCCCGCGCCGCGCCGCCCTGGCCCGGGGGAGCGCATCCCGGCCTGACGGCCTCCCGTGCAGTGCGGGGTGCCGGCCGCCCGGCACCCCCTTCTTCCCCGTAGTGCCCAGGAGTACCGATGCCCGACCGCGTCCCGTTCCCGACGTCCACCACCGACGACCGACCCCGTACCCGCGAGCCCCTCGTCTTCGGGGGGATCCCCGAGGCCGACGGGTGGGCGCTGGCGCCCATCACCCCGCGCGACCGGGTGCACTTCCGGGTGGACCACGAGCTGCCGCTCGACGAGTTCCGCCGGGACCTGCCCGAGGGCGTCACGGTCAGCTACGACCAGGGTGACGGTCTCTACCGGGTGGACGGCGCCTGCGGAACCGCCGCCGTGCTCGCCGACTGGGTCAAGGCCTGGTGTGCCGGCCGGGGCACCACCACCATCGGGCTGCGCGCGGAGACCGGCGTCCGCCGGCGCGCGCCGCGCGACCTGCCGCCGGCCTTCCTCGACGACCTGTGCCGGCACTACGGGCCGGTCAGCCTCAAGCGCCTGCAGCGCAACATGAGCACGATCCGCCTGCACCTGCCCGACCCCGACGACCTCGGCCAGCAGGTCTACGAGTGGATCCTCAAGGCGGTCGCGCAATACGACGAGAACAAGTCCGTTCCGTTCGGTGCCTTTTTGGCCACCCAGCTGTCCAAGTGGGTGCACGACCTGGGGCGCAACGCCCACGGGCGCACCGCGGCCGACACCGAGCACAAGCAGCAGAAGGCGATCGCGGCGTTCATGGCGGAGCACCAGCGCCGCCCCAGCGAGAAGGAGCTCGCCGCCTACATGGGGCAGAGCGTCGCCACCTTGCGGCGCAACTCCCAGACCGTCGCCACGCTGAACGGGCTGCGGAACCTGCAATCGCTGGACGGGGCGCCCGAGGCCACCGAGATCCTGCTGCCCGACTCCTCCGAGGCGCCGGACGAGATCATGGGGGAGGCCGAGCAGACGCTGCTCTCCCACGCCCTCACGGCCGCGTGCGCTCCCGACCCGGACGCCCGCCGCGATCAGCGGGCCGGCCAGCCCAACGTGCTCGGCTGGGCGACCTGGTACCTGACGACCTGGGGTGGGCGGACCAAGACCCAGCTGTCGGCCGACCTCAACACCTCGGTGCGCAACATGAACGTCTACGCCGACCGGGTCGAGAAGGCGCTCAAGGACCGGCTGGCCGAGCTCGCGGACTGAGGAAGGACCCCGGCCCTCGCACCCCGCGCAGACGCGGGGCGAGCCACCGGACAAGGCCATCGAGATCCCGTGATCTCGGCCGTCGCCCCGCAGGGGAGCGGTCGAGATCACGGGATCTCGGCATGTGCGCCGCGCAGAGCGGTGACGTGCGGGGCGGGGTGGCGTGGGCGGACACGCCCGGGAGAATCGAGCCGGAAAAGGACCCGTCGGCGGGTCGAAGTCGGTCCGAGCCTGCCGATATCCACCTCGTGACACCCCGCCCGAGGAACCGCCGCCCGGCCCATGCGCCGGGCCCGGGGCCCAGGGCGTGGTACCGGAGCGGTGCCCGGTGAGCGCGCTGCCCGCGGGCGACGCCGGGTGCCCGGCGCTCGTGCCGCACTGGCTGGACGCGACCGCCCGCGAGCTGCTCGCCGCATCCGTGCGCACCGCCCTGGACGACAGCGCCGTTCACCCGGTGGCCAGCATCCACCTGCACGACGTGCTGACCGAGCTGCACGTGGCCGCCGCGCGCGAGGCGGTCTGGCCCGCCTCCACCGCACGGGTCCGCCTGGCCACCGGGTGGGACGAGGACGTCCTCCCCGTCCGGCTCAGCCGGGCCGAGCTCGCCGCGGTCCTCGGCCTGCCGGCGCTGCCGGCCCGGCTGCGCGGCCTCCTCGGTGCCGGGGACCGCCCGTGACCCCCGGACCGTTCGGCACCACCTCGTCCACGCGTCTGCTGCAGCGGTTCCGGACCACGCCCGTCGACGTCGTCGACCTGCACGACGTGGCCGCGCAGCTGCTGCCGCGGCTGTCCTCGCAGCGCCTGCGCCTGGGGCTCGTCAGGCGACCGGGTGCGGGCACCGTGCTGCACGTCGAGGAGGACGAGCGGGTGCAGCGGGTGCCGCTGACCGACCTCGCCGAGGACATGAGCCGGGCGGGGATCCCGGGCACGACCGCGGGCATCGCCGCTGCGCTGGGCACGTGGGTGGCCCGTCGGCCCGTGACGGACGCGGCCGCCGCCGGCGAGGGGATCGCCGTGCTGGACTGGTCGGACCGGTCCGAGACGGCGGTGGGCTGGACCGTCGTCGTCGTGCGCGGTGAACTCGCCGTGCCCTGGGTCCCCTCACCGGCGGCGCGCACGGTCGAGCTGCACCGTGTCCGCTCCGCGGCGACCGGCCGGGCCCACGAGGTGTCACCGGAGCTGCGCGTCGAGGGGCCGTTGGCGCTGTGGTCGCACCGCGCGGTGCCGGTGCTCGCGTCGGCGGCCCTGGTCGCCCCGGAGCTGATGCGGCAGCGCATCGCTGCCGCGGGCCTCGCGCTGCCCGACATGCACGTGGTCGTGACCCCGCACCGGCCGGTGGTCTGCGCGGATCCCGGGGTGGCCCGACGGCTGGCCGGGCAGGCCAGCGAGGCCAGTGTGACGCTGCCCTGGCGGGACGTCGTCGACCTGCCCTGGATCTGAGCACCGCCGGCCGCCCGTCGCTCAGGAGATGTAGCCGTACTCCCAGTGCCAGGGCTCGGGCTTCTCCGCACCGGGCCGGGCCCACTCCGGCTGCACGAAGCCGAAGCGCGCGGCGTTGGCCGTCATCCAGTTCCACTGCGGGGTGTGGGCCACGTTGATCCCGCCGCCGAGGTCGATCGCCAGCGCCCAGCCGTGGTTGGACGTCCCGGGCACGGCCGCCAGGGTGGGCTTGGCGTAGTAGGCCGCCACCTGGCCGCCGAAGGAGCGGTAGGAGTCGGTGAGGTGCAGCGGGGTGCCGAACTCGGCGGTGAAGGCGGCGTCCAGCTGGGCGTAGGCGGCGGCCGCGTCGCACCGCAGCGCGTGCCCGGCCACCCCCAGCCGGCACAGCGCCTCGGCCGGGATCCGGCCGTTGGACCAGCCGCCCCACGCCGGGCTCACGGGGCCCGGCGCCGGAAGGGGAGCGCCGCACGCGCCGGTCCCGCCGCCGGCGGGGAGCGCCGGGCTGGGCTCGACCGGGCGGGGCAGGGTCACCCGTACCGCCGACGAGCCGGCCGCCATCGAGCGGACGGCCACCTGGTAGGAGGCGGCGGAGGCGCCGATGACCTGCCCGTCGCCCAGGTAGATGCCGACGTCCTGCCCGCCGGGGGCGAAGACCAGGTCGCCGATCTGCACGTCGCGCGCCGGCACCGGTGCGCCGGTTGCCCACTGGGCCGCGGGGTCACCGGGCAGGGCGTACCCGGCCAGCAGCCAGGTGCCGGCGGTGAAGCCACCGCAGTCGTAGGTCTCCGGCCCCGCGGTCCCCGCGACGAAGGGCTTGCCGAGCTGTGAGAGGGCGTTGCTGACCGCGGCCACGGTCTCGGCCGGCAGCACCGTCACCGGTTCGCTGCCGATGACGGCCCAGGCCACGCCCGGGATCGGCCGGCCGTCGGCGTCCAGTGCCGGGGACAGGCCCGGGGGGAACGTGGCGGCATCGGCCAGCGCGGCAGCCGGCGGCGGCACGAGCCCCGCACCGGCCAGGCGCCCGAGGTAGTCCTGCCAGCGCCGCGTGGCGGCCTCGTTGCGCTGCTGCTGGGGACCGGCCGCGGGGATCGCCCCGAGACCGGCGAGCCGGCCGGTGACCTCGGGGGGGAGCTCGCCCACCTCGTCGCGCACGGCGGCGAGGACGCCGGCGGCGCGCTGTTCGGCGACCCGCAGGGCGGCGCGGGCGTCCGCCACGCGGGAGGAGGCTGCCTGCAGCCGGGCGGCGGCGCGCTCCGCCCGGACCACGCTGCCCTCCAGCGCCCGCCCGGCCCGGTCGGCGATGGCCACCCGGGTGAACGTCGCGGAGGTGGTAGCGGGCCGGTCGAGGTCCAGGCCGAGCACCGGGTACCGGCTGGTGCCGTCGGCCCGGTAGAGCTGCGCCGCGCCGGCGCCGACGGCGTGCCGCATGGTGGCGAGCTCGGCGCGCACCGCGTCCTCGGCGGTCAGCGCGTCCGTCAGCCGGTCGCGGGCCCGTCCGGCCTCGTCGGCCAGCCGGTGGTAGCGGTCCGCCTGCTCCAGCAGGGAGCTGCGCGCGGTGAGCGCCAGCGCGGTGGGATCGAGGGCCGAGCCGCCACCGTCGGGCGACTGCGTCCCGGGCAGCAGCACCGCCAGGGCGGCCGGGATGAGGAGGGCGCTGGTGGCGATGACGCCGAGGCGGGCCGACCAGCGGGAACCGGGACGCCGGGTGCCGCCGGTGCGCCGCCGTCGGCTGGGGGTGCGTCGAGTCGCGGCCCGGCCGGTGGCGGGGCGCCCACGGCCGGCCGCGGACCCGGGCGCCGGGCGCCGCGCGCCGGCGCCACCAGAGCGGCTGCCGGTGCTACCGGAGCGGGTGCCGGTCCCGCCGGAGCGGGCGGCGACGGCCGCCCGGGCCGCGGCCAGCTGCTCGGGCGTGACGCCGGGGCGGGCGGCGGCCGCCTGGCGCAGGGCCAGCGCGTCGCGCAGTGCCGCGGCCTGCGCCGGGGTCAGGGGCGGTCGGGCCGGGGAGCGCTTCCCGCCGCTCGCGCTGCTGCGGGCCGACGAGGTGCGGGCAGCCGACGACCGGGGGGCGGTACGGGTGCCGGCCGCGGTGCGGCCGGCGCTGGTGGACCGCGCGGTGCGCGGGGCAGCCGCACGCCCGGGTGTCCGCGAAGCAGGCACTGCGTCCCCCGGGCGATCTCGTCGTGACGGATGGGGCTCCTGGTGCTGCTGTGGTC
The DNA here is from genome assembly GCF_054051175.1 of Blastococcus sp. SYSU DS0753. Classification (NCBI taxonomy): domain Bacteria; kingdom Bacillati; phylum Actinomycetota; class Actinomycetes; order Geodermatophilales; family Geodermatophilaceae; genus Blastococcus; species Blastococcus sp. SYSU DS0753. The sequence goes on from NZ_JBJHAT010000011.1 coordinate 23,519, forward strand.
AGGAGCTCTCCGCACATCCATCGACACGCCGGGGGAGGTGCTTGAAGAACGAGGGGGAGGGGATCACCCGTTCGGGGTGGGGTGAACCTGGGGGGAGTCGCCGAGCAGGCGGCTCAGGGCGCCCACCAGGCGCCGTGCCGGTGTTCCAGGGGGATCCGCAGCTCGCCGCCGTCCTCTGTGGAGACGACGAACTCCAGCTTCGTGATGCGGACGGGCGGGCCGTCGCCGTCGGGCTCCAGCAACCGGCCGGTCGCCAAGGGCATGGGCGGCAGGACGAGGAGGTCCTCGTCGGGGAGCTCGGCCATGCGCGGTCCTTCCGAGAGCGGGGTCGCACCCACCGTAGGGATCGCGCCCGGGGACGCAACGGGCCGGGTGACCTGGAGGGTCACCCGGCCCGGTCAGGCCCCGTAACGGGCCGGCGAGGGACGAGGGGCGGGGTCCTCGCTCAGCGCGCGTCGAGGGGGACGTAGTCCCGTTCGGTCGCGCCGGTGTAGAGCTGCCGGGGACGCCCGATCTTCGTGCTCGGGTCGGCGATCATCTCGCGCCACTGCGCGATCCAGCCGGGCAGCCGGCCGAGCGCGAACAGCACGGTGAACATGCGTGTCGGGAAGCCCATCGCCTGGTAGATCAGCCCGGTGTAGAAGTCGACGTTCGGGTAGAGCTTGCGCTGGATGAAGAACTCGTCCTTCAGCGCGATCTCCTCGAGCTGGCGCGCCAGGTCGAGCAGCTCGTTGTTGCCGCCGAGCTTGTCGAGCACCGTGTCGGCCGTCGACTTCACGATGGCCGCGCGGGGGTCGTAGTTCTTGTACACCCGGTGGCCGAAGCCCATGAGCTTGACGCCGGGCTCCTTGTTCTTCACCCGCTCGACGAAGCGCGGGATGTCCCCGCCGTCGGCCCGGATCGCCTCCAGCATCTCCAGCACCGACTGGTTGGCCCCGCCGTGCAGCGGGCCGAAGAGCGCGTTGATGCCGGCGGAGACCGAGGCGAACAGGTTGGCGTGCGAGGACCCCACCAGCCGGACCGTGGAGGTCGAGCAGTTCTGCTCGTGGTCGGCGTGCAGGACGAAGAGCATGTCCAGCGCCTTGGCCAGGTCCGGGTCGACGTCGTAGGGCTCGGCGGGGAAGCCGAACGTCATCCGCAGGAAGTTCTCCACCAGGCGCAGCGAGTTGTCCGGGTACAGGAACGGCTGACCGACCGACTTCTTGTACGCGTACGCGGCGATCGTCGGCAGCTTCGCGAGCAGGCGGAGCGTGCTGATCTCCACGTGGTCCTCGTCGAAGGGGTCCAGCGAGTCCTGGTAGAAGGTCGACAGCGCGCTGACGGCCGAGGAGAGCACCGGCATGGGGTGCGCGTCCCGCGGGAAGCCGTTGAAGAACTGCTTGAGGTCCTCGTGCAGCAGCGTGTGGCGCCGCAGCTTCTGGTCGAAGGCGGCCAGCTCGTCGGCGGTCGGCAGCTCGCCGTAGATCAGCAGGTAGGTGACCTCGAGGAAGCTGGACTTCTCCGCGAGCTGGTCGATCGGGTAGCCGCGGTAGCGCAGGATCCCCGCATCCCCGTCGATGTAGGTGATCGCCGAGGTGCACGAGGCGGTGTTCACGAAGCCGATGTCCAGCGCGACCTTGCCGGTCGTCGCCAGCAGCTTGCTGGTGTCGAGGCCCGGCGCGCCCTCCGCGGCCGGAACCTCCCGGAGGGGAAGCTCGCCGCCACTCCAGCGCAGGGCTACGTCGTCGGTGCTCGCTGATTCGCTCATCAGATCGGCACGTTACTGGTTGCCGAGAGGTCGCGGGAGGCTGACGGGCGTGTCCCGCCGGCGTGCCGCGGTCGGTGCCAGGGGCGGGGCCCTCGGCGGGGGGATGAGGTTCGAGGCCGGTGCCGGTCACCGGGGGAACGGCGTCCCCCGACGGGGTACCGGTCACGCTCCGCCGTCAGGACGGCCGCACAGGTCGGGCGAACACGTTCACCTGGCCGAGGTAGCCGGCCGGCAGGGGGAAGGGCAGCACCTGGCCGTCGCTCTCGGCGAGGGCGCTGAACTCGAAGTCCCCCGCGCGGCTCAGCAGCGCGATCGACTCCTCCTGCGTCCAGCCGTGGTCCGCCGCGGCCACGGGCGTGTACTCGTAGACGACGGTGGGCCGGACCGCGGCGATGAACTCCAGGGCGCCGCGGAGCACGCTCGGTTCATGGCCCTCGACGTCGATCTTGACCAGCGTGACGCGGTCGAGCTCGCCGGCCGCGTGCAGCGTGTCCAGCCGGACCGCCGGGACGGTCACCTGCCGGCACTCGTTGAGCAGGCTGAAGGAGTGCCGTCGCGCGGAGGCGATCGCGCTGTTGCCCGGGGTCGCGTTGAAGACCAGCGGGCCGTCGGTGTCGCTGACCGCGGCGTTGCAGAGAGTCACGTTCGCGGCGTCGTTGAGCGCCATGGTGGAGGCGGCCAGCCGCATCGTCTCCGGCGAGGGCTCGAAGGCGAGGACCTGGCCGGACGGCGCCAGGTGCGCGGCCATGCTCGCCGCCACCACGCCGATGTTGGTGCCCACGTCGACATAGTCGCCCGGACGCCGGGAGAGCTCGCTCCGGAGCGCGTCGATGAGGGTGCTGTTGCACGCCGGGTCGACGGCGTGCAGCGCAGACGGCCAGTCCCGGGCATCCCCGAGGTACCGGATGCCGCCGGCCTGGGTGCCGGTGAAGTACCGCCGGTCCGCGGGGACGCCGGCGCGGCTGCGCTCGAAGTCCTGGACGAACCGACCGTCCACCCGGGAGACCAGGTCGGTGCGGCGCCCCGAGCGCTGGAACTCCGCCTCCGTCAGCGCTGCCCACATGGCGCTGTGGTCCCCGATCTGCCCCTGCAGGTCGGCGAGGACCTCCCGGCAGTCCGCGAGGCGGAGCCGGCTCAGCGCCGGCTGGTCCGCGCCGGCGCTGACCGGGAGGTCGAACACCCAGGTCGCCAGGGCGCGTCCGTCGTGCCACCAGCGGTGGCGGGGGACGACGGCCAGCCACGGTTCGGGCAGCAGCATCGCCGGGTCGTCGGCGGTCACCAGCTCCAGGTCGATGTCCGGTCCGGCGGCGAGGGCGGTCTCCAGCAGCGGGACGGCGCGGTCGAGGTCCGCCTCGGGCACCGCCACCATGGCCTGCTGGGCCACCCCGGCCGCCAGGACCTCCCGGAGGGCCTGCACCGTCGCGCCCACCTCCGCCGGGTCGAGGACGGGAGCGGCCAGGGCGACGGGGTACTCACGCGTCCAGACGTCCAGCTCCTGCGCCAGCCGCTCCCGGACGGCGGGGCCGTGCGCCCGCTCGGGCAGGCCCAGGGAGCGGGTCTCCGGCGTCGGCCGGAGGAGCTCCACGAGGGCGGCCACCGACAGGTGGGCGGCCTCGAGCGCGGCGCCGTGGTCGGGGGTGTCGATGAGCTGGTGCACCCGACCCGCTGCCTCGAGCAGGGCCCGGGCCTGGGCCCGCCGTGCGTGCCCCGGCCCGGCCAGGAAGCCGTTGCGCGCGCCCCAGTCGGCCAGCCGCGACCAGTCGCGTTCGCCCCGGCCGACGTAGCGCGGGTTGGACGAGTTCTGCCCGCCGTGGGAGCGGAACCGGCTCAGGGAGCGGGGGGTGTAGTAGGCCGGGCCCTTGGCGAGCAGGTGCAGCCAGAGCTGGACGTCGTTGAGCACGTCGACGGTGCGGCCGTCGATCATCCAGAGCTCCTCGGGGTCGACCTCCTCGCGGCGGAACAGCACCGTGGTGGGCTCACCGATCACGTTCGCGCAGTTCAGCAGGACGAGGTCGCCCAGCGGCGGGCCCTCGACCAGTCCCGGCCGGTCCATCAGCTTGGGGAACTCGTGGCCGGGCACGGGCTTGCCGTCCTCGCCGATCAGCACCCGGTGGGAGAAGGCCATCGTCGCCTCGGGGAAGGACTCCAGGCCGCGGACCAGCTCACGGACGCAGTCGGTCCCGAGCACGTCGTCGTGCATGAGGAACTTGATGTACTCACCCCGCGCCTCGGCCAGCAGCCGACGGGGGTTCTCCAGCGGGCCGATGTTCGGGTCGAACCGGAGCACGCGGACCCGTGCGTCCTCGGCCGCTACCGACGCCAGGATCTCGGCCGTGCGGTCGGTCGACCCGTCGTCGCCGACGATCACCTCGATGTTGCGGTGGCTCTGCCCGAGCGCGGACCGCAGGGCCGCCCGGAGGAACCGTTCGCCGTTGTACGTCGGTACGAGGATGCTCACCAGGGGATCGGTCGGGACGGCGGCGTCCGGGTCGCGTCCGGCCGCCCGGGCGGCCTCCAGGACGCGGCGCCTGGTCTCCAGCTGCGCGTCGACGCCGTAGGCGCGCCGGGTCGTCCGCAGGCCGGCCTGGGCGATCCGGCGCACGCCGTCGGGCTCGGACACCATGTCGAGGATCCGTGACGCGATGTCGGCGGCGTCCGCGCGCGGCATGTGGATGTCACGGCCGTCGGTGTAGAGGCGGTTCTGGTCCAGCGGGTCGGTCGCGACCAGCGCGACCCCGCACAGGGCCGCCTCGACGCAGGAGCCGGTGGGGAAGCCGTCGAAGGCGCCGGGGGCGAGCCGCCCCGGCGCCGTCGGGGAGACGATGACGTCCATGCCCTCGTAGAAGGCGCGCAGCTCGGGAGTGCTCAGCGTGGCCGTGAAGCTCAGGGGGAGATCCGAGTCCTCCGCGCCGACGTCGGCCGGACCGAACCCACCGACGACATGGCCCCGGACGGGGAGACCGGCGTCCGTGAGCCGGCGCATGGTCTGCAGGAAGACCGGCCATCCCTTGTCCGAGCCGTCGGAGGTGTAGCGGAACGCGACGAAGCAGATGTCCAGGAGGGGCTTCCCGGTGCCGAAGTAGTTCGTGCGCAGCCCCGGACCGGGCCTGAGGTAGCCGGGGTCGACGGTCACGCCCAGGATCTCGGTGACCGGGACGGACCCGCCGGTCCTCGCGGTGACGAGCTCGGTCACCACCGGCTGGGTCGTGATCACGTGCTTGAGCTGTGGTGAGGCGAGGACCCGCTTCAGCATCCGCTCCGTGCGAGGCGTGCCCAGGTTCAACCCACCGCCCGGGTACAGCGTCAGCACGAACGGCAGCCCGTCTCGCTCCATGTCCGCCAGGAAGTGCGCGGCGTTGTTGAGGAACATCACCGACGCGCACTCGAACTCCGCGAACCGGCGGGTGTCGTACGGCGAGATCTGCCGGTGCGTCTCCGGGTGGAGGGTCGCGTACTCGGCGACCAGCGGCCGTAGGTCCGAGACCGTCGTCATCACCTCGGCGACGACACCGTGCCGGAGCATCCAGTCGAACTCCGCGATCCGGAACCCGGTTCCCTTGGTGGGGAAGTAGTCGTCGAGCACCACGATCCCGCGGGCCCCGTCCGGTGCGGCCACGGAGGCCGGGGGCTCGGCGGCCGACTCGTCCGCGGGATCGTCCGAGGCGCCGGTGGCCGCACCCAGCTCCCGGACGACGCCGGGCGCCAGCAGGTGCAGGTGGCCCGACACGAGGGAGCCCACGCGCTCCCGGGGCGCCCGGTGCGCCGGCGCGGCGCCCGGCAGCAGTCCCACCGGCCCGTAGCCGCTCACGGCCAGGGCGATCAGCCAGTCGTGGTCCGTCGTCTCGAAGATCTCCGGGTGGAGCCGTTCCAGCACCTCGGCCCGGTACGTGGCGCGGCTCCACGTCACCGCGACGTCCCGCTGCACCAGGCGCCCGGCGGTTGCCTCGACGTGGCCGCCGCGGTCGCCGTCGTGGCCGGGTGCGCCCGTCGCCGCCATGGACAGGTGCGGGTGCGTGTCCAGCAGCTCCACCTGACGCCGCAACTCGTCGGTCGACGACCACTCGTCGTCGCCTGCGAGCACGGCGACGTAACGGCCGCGGCACGCGGCGAACCCGCGGTGGAGGCCCAGCGCGGCGCCGGGCTCGGTCTCGCCGGTGACGACACGCACCTCGACGGCCACCCGCTCCGACCACGCCGCGACCCCCGGCCGCGTCCGGTCACCGGACGCCTCGTCGACGACGACGACCTCGATGGCCTCGTCGAGCCGCTGGCTGCGGACGGACTCCAGCGCGCGCTCGAGGAGCTCGCCGTCGTCGTGGTTGACCAGGAGCACGCTCACACGGGGAGCAGTCATGCGCGGTGTTCGCCTTTCGAGGAGCAGGGCGGGAGGACGGCGAGGACGCGGTCCCCGCGCTCGTCCCGGGAACGGAACGGGCACGGGGGGAGCCCGGGGCGCGTGGGTCCGGGGCGGGTGGGTCGCGGTCGGCCAAGATGGGTCTGGACACGTCCGAGGGGCGGGCGAGGTCGGACAACCCTGGGGTGGCAGTGCGACGACTGGTCGTGATGGGCGCGGGCGGGCACGCGCGCGAGGTGCTCGACGTGCTGGAGTCCCTCCCCGACGCGCCGGCCCAGGAGCGGACGACGGTCTTCGCCGAGCCGGGGTGGACCACCGCGGTGGCAGCGGCGCTGGTCCGGGACCGGGGCTACGAGCTGGTCGAGGCCTTCCCGGTGGACGCCACCCACTACCTCCCGGCGGTCGGTGACCCGGCGCTGCGGCGACGGTTCGTGGCGCTCGCCGAGGGCCGGGGCCTGGAGCCGGCCCAGGCGGTGAGCCCGCTGAGCACCGTCCCGGACGCCGTGCGGACGGCGCCCGGCCTGGTGATCTTCCCCCGGAGCCACATCAGCACGAACGTCGCGCTCGGTCGCCACTGCCAGATCAACACGGGCTGCTCGCTGAGCCACGACGTCCGGCTCGGCGACCAGGTGTCGTTGAGCCCCGGCGTGCTGCTGGCGGGCGGGGTCGTGGTCGAGGACGACGTGTTCCTCGGGATCGGCGCCGTCGTGCTGCCCGACCGCCGGATCGGGCGCGGTGCCGTGGTGGGTGGGGGAGCGGTGGTCGTCCACGACGTCGCCCCGGGGACGACGGTCGCCGGCAACCCCGCGCGCCCGCTGGGTCCCGGCTGAGCGCACCGCGCGCTCGGCCACGACCGGCAGCGCTGGATTCACGGCACCGCTCGGGGCGCGGTCACCGCAGCGCTGCCGGTGCGCTCCGCCACGCTGTCTGCCAGTGTCTCCCGGGGGTGCGGGATGCCGTCCACGACGGCGGGAGTGGTCGCCGGCCGGGGCCGGACGCGGCTGCCGGCGCCTCGCGGCGCCGTCGTGACGGCGCTGCGCACCAGGTCCCGGATCCGCTCCAAGGCGTTCGCGCTGATGTCGTTGGCCATGGGGAGGCCGACGATCCGCTGGGACAGCGACTCGGTGACCGGCAGGTCGCCCACCCGTCGGGTGGACGCGAGCGCCGGGAGCTGGTGCATCGGTGGGTCGAAGTACGCGCGGACCTCGATCCGGGCGTCGTGCGCCTTCTGCATCAGGTGGTTGCGCGTCTCCGGGGTGGGCAGCGCGGCCGGGACGAACTGGAACGTCGACCCCGCGGAGCCCGCCTGGAACGCGACGCCGGTGGGTTCGAGCTCGGCGCGCAGCCAGGCGGCCGCCGCGCGGCGGTGGGCCAGCACCTCGTCGAAACGGTCGAGCACCGCCAGGCCCACGGCTGCCGTCAGCTCCGGCATCTTGCCGTTGATCCCCAGGTGCCCGGTCACCGAGCGGGTCTGGTCGAACCCGAAGTTGATGAGCTCGCCCAGTGCGTCGAGGACCGCAGCCGAGCGGGAGGTGACGAGGCCGCCCTCGCCGATCGCGAACGGCTTCGTGGCGTGGAAGCTGAAGACCTCCGCGTCACCCTGGTCGCCGAGCGGGCGGCCGTCCTCGTCGACGGCGCCGAACCCGGCCGCGGAGTCGACGACGACCGGCACGCCCAGGTCGAGCGCCGCGGCGGCCAGGGAGGTGCGGCGCGCCCGGCTGGGGGCGGTACCGAAGGTGGAGCACTGCAGCACCCCGGCGAGGGCGCCGCGCAGGCCGCGCAGCCGGGCGAGCGACTCCCGGGAGGGCTGCCAGTCGTCCGGGTCGATGTCGACGAACACCGGCTCGAACCCTGCCCAGACGACCGCGTTGACGCTGGCGACGAAGGTGAACGAGGGCACCGCGACCAGCCTGCGCTCGCCCTGCGGGGTGCCGAGGCAGGCGCGCAGCGCCACCATCAGCCCGGACGTCGCGTTGTTCACCGCCACACCGGGGTGCTCGAGTCCCAGGCGGTCGGCGCACGCCCGCTCCAGCCGCGCCACGCACGGACCGCCGTTGGAGAACCAGCGAAGCCGCTCGGCCTCGGCGAACCAGGGCTCGACCTCGCGCAGGCCGGGCAGCTCGGGAGCCTGGAATCGGATCAGCTCGTGTGCGACCACCGGGTGCGCTCCTCACGTGACAGGGCCCGCCCGGGGCGGACACCCGTGGCGCCCGCCGACGGTCCCGACGGCGTGCCCGGCTCGGGTGCTGTGGAGCGCGCATCGACCACACGGGGGCCGGGGGAGCTCCGGGCGGGGTTCTCCCGGCCCGACTCCGGACGGGAGGATCCTCACCCCCGCGACGGGCCGTTCCCTCCCGCGACTCGCCGTCACGGTTCGGTTGCGCAGCGACTCGAGGGCTCGGAGATGCCACCGGCCTCAGGAGTCCCAGCCGTCCCGGGCCGGCGCCGCGCCGGCCCGGGACGGTCCCTGGGTCAGGGGTGGGTCATGGAGAGGACGTCGAGAGCCTCGTCGAGCTGGGCCTCGGTGAGCTTGCCCTGCTCCACGTAGCCGCGCTCGACGACGACCTGGCGGATCGTCTTCTGCTCGGCCAGCGACTGCTTGGCGACCTTGGCCGCCTCCTCGTACCCGATGTACTTGTTCAGCGGCGTGACGATCGAGGGGGAGGACTCGGCGTAGGTGCGGCACTGCTCCACGTTGGCGGTGATGCCGTCGACGCACCGGTCGGCGAGCAGCCGGCTGACGTTGGCCAGGAGCCGGATCGACTCGAGGATGTTGCGGGCCATGAGCGGCAACGTCACGTTGAGCTCGAAGACGCCGGTGGTGCCCGCGTAGGTGACCGCGGCGTCGTTGCCGATCACCTGGGCGCCGACCTGGATCACCGCCTCGGGGATCACCGGGTTGACCTTGCCCGGCATGATCGAGCTGCCCGGCTGCAGGTCGGGGAGGGCGATCTCGCCGAGCCCCGTGCGCGGGCCGGAGCCCATCCAGCGCAGGTCGTTGGCGATCTTGATCAGGCCGACGGCGATCGTCTTCAGCTGGCCCGAGCCCTCGACCAGCGCGTCGCGGGAGCTCTGCGCCTCGAAGTGGTTGCGGGCCTCCGTCAGCGGCAGCTCCATCTGACCGGCCAGCTTCTCGATGATCGCGGCGGCGAAGCCGGGCGGGGTGTTGATGCCGGTCCCGACGGCGGTGCCCCCGAGGGGCAGCTCGCCGATGCGCGGCAGCGAGGCCTCCAGCCGCTCGATCCCGTAGCGGACGGCGGCGGCGTAGCCCCCGAACTCCTGGCCGAGGGTCACCGGGGTGGCGTCCATGAGGTGGGTGCGGCCGCTCTTCACGACCTCCGCGAACTCCTCCGCCTTCCGCTCGAGCGAGGCCTCGAGGTGCCGCAGCGCCGGGATCAGGGTGGCGACGATGGCGCGGGTGGCGGCGATGTGGATCGCCGACGGGAAGACGTCGTTGGACGACTGCGAGGCGTTGACGTGGTCGTTCGGGTGCACCGGCGCGCCGAGGGACTCGGTGGCCAGCGAGGCGATGACCTCGTTGGTGTTCATGTTGCTCGACGTGCCCGAGCCGGTCTGGAAGACGTCGATCGGGAAGTGCGCGTCCCAGTCGCCGCGGGCCACGGTCCCGGCGGCCTCGGTGACGGCGTCGGCGATCGACCGGTCGAGGACGCCGAGGTCGGCGTTGACGGCGGCCGCCGCTCCCTTGATCGCCGCGAGCGCCCCGATCAGCTCCCGCTCGATGGGCGTGCCGGAGATGGGGAAGTTCTCGACGGCACGCTGGGTCTGCGCCCGCCACTTGGCCCAGGAGGGAACGCGGACCTCTCCCATGGAGTCGTGCTCGATGCGGAAGTCGGGGGTGTCCTGACCGCTGCCGTCCTGCGCTGCGCCGTTCTGCTGGGCCACGCTGTGCTCCCGGTGGTGTGGATGGTGACAGTGCTCCGCACGGGACCCTAGACACCCCTGGGGGTCCCGGTCGGTCCCGCCCTCGCGCGGGCCGCCGAGGAGAGGGGTGCGCGCCGCAGTGCTGTGCGCTGCCACGGTGCCGAGCCGGCACGAGCCCCCGAGGAGGGCCCCATGTCCCAGCCGCCCCCGACGCCGGACGCCGGCGTTCCGTCGTCCCCGCAGCAGCCGGGCGATCCGAGCTGGCCGGCTCCGGCGGCGGACTGGCCGGCGCCGGGTGCCCAGCCGGTGCCGGACTGGGCGTCCGCCGCCGCCTGGCAGCCGACGCCGGCGCCGCTCGCGCCGGCCCCCGCTGCCGCGCCGTCGCACCGTGGCCGCTGGGCGATCGCGGGCGCGGCGGTGGGGGGGCTGGCCGTGGGGGCCGCGGCGACCACGCTGCTGCTGAGCGCCGTGGTGCTGGGTGGCGCGGAGGACGTCGGCCGGGCCGTGGCGGCGGAGCTCGGCCCGGCGCTGACCGACGGCATCCGCGAGGGGATGGTCGAGGGTTCGCGGGCGCAGATGGAGGACGCGGGCGAGTACCTGGACGAGGAGATGGGCGGCTGGTACGCCGGCGCGCCGGGCGGGGCCGTCGAGGAGTCCCCGCCGGTGGAGCCCGGCGACCTCGGGCCGGACCCGATCCTCGACGCCTACGCGCAGGGCTGCTTCGACGGGGAGCTGCAGGCCTGCGACGACCTGATGTACGAGTCGCCGCCCCTGTCGGCCTACGAGCAGTACGCGAGCACCTGCGGGGGCCGGGTCAAGGCCTACACGGTGATGGCCTGCACCGAGCTGGGCTGAACCGAGCTGGGCTGGACCGGGACCTGCGCGGCGATCTCCTCGGCTAGCGTCCCGGTGCGTGAGCTCTCCCGAGGACCCGTCCCCTCCACCGGCCGTGCGTGTCTCCGACGCCGAACGGGAGGCGGTGGTGGCGCAGCTGCAGACGGCCGTCGGCGAGGGCCGCATCGACCTCGACGAGTTCGGGCAGCGCGCGGAGGCGGCCTACGCGGCGATCACCCGTGCCGAGCTCGACCAGCTGGTGGCCGATCTGCCGCCCGACGCCTCGCCGCGCGTGGAGATCGTGGGGCAGCGTGCGGCCGAAGAGGTGTCGAGCGTCTTCGGTGACATCACGCTGACGGTCGCGACGACCCCGCCGCAGCGGGCCGGCACGGTCTTCGGCGACATCCGCATCGACCTGCGCGGTCTGCGGACCGGCGCCGACCGGATCGACCTGACGCTCAGCACCGTCTTCGGCGACATCGACGTCATCCTGGCCGAGGGGGTGGACGGGGAGATGCACGGCGGGACCGTCTTCGGCGACCGCAAGGTCGAGCTGGCACCGGTGCCGAGGCTGGCGGGTACGCCGCTGGTCGTCGTCCACGCGAGGACGATCTTCGGTGACCTCCGGCTGCGCAGCCTCGCCCCGGGGGAGTCGGCGAGCCGGTGGGCCGCGCTGATGGAGCGACTCGCCGGTCGCCCGGGACAGCCGCCGCAGCCCCCGCCGCCTCGTCCGCCCTTGCCCTGACCGGCACGGCCTGGCCCTGCTGCAGGGGCCCGCCGCGAGCCCGCGAGCGGTGGGGGCAGCAGGGTCCTCTTTCAGTCCTCGCGGTCGAAGGGCACGGCGGAGTAGGCGCGCAGCTTCTCCAGCGAGTGCAGGCTGTCGATCGAGCGGATGGTGCCCGACCGGGAGCGCATGACCAGCGACTGGGTGGTGCACCCACCGGCGCTGTAGCGGACCCCGCGCAGCAGCTCGCCGTCGGTGATGCCGGTGGCCACGAAGAAGACGTCGCCGCGCACCAGGTCGTCGATGTGCAGGACGCGGTCGAGGTCGTGCCCGGCGTCCAGCGCCTTCTGCCGCTCGTCGTCGTCCTTGGGCCACAGCCGGCCCTGGAGCGCGCCGCCCATGCACTTGAGGGCGCAGGCGGTGATGATCCCTTCGGGCGTGCCGCCGATGCCGAGCAGCAGGTCCACTCCGGTGCCCTCGCGGGCGGCGGCGATCGCGCCCGCGACGTCGCCGTCGGTGATGAACTTGATCCGCGCCCCGGCCTCGCGCACCTCGTGCACCAGCTGCTCGTGCCGCGGGCGGTCGAGGATGCAGACGGTCACGTCACCGACCGAGCTGCGCTTGGCCTTCGCGATGCGCCGGATGTTCTCGGCGACCGGCGCGGTGATGTCCACGACGTCGGCCGCGGCCGGGCCGGTGGCCAGCTTCTCCATGTAGAAGACGGCCGACGGGTCGTACATGGCGCCCCGCTCGGCGACCGCCATGACGGCGATGGCGTTGGGCATGCCCTTGGCCATCAGCGTGGTGCCGTCGACCGGGTCGACGGCGACGTCGCACTCCGGCCCCTGCCCGTCCCCGACCTGCTCGCCGTTGTAGAGCATCGGCGCCTCGTCCTTCTCGCCCTCGCCGATCACGACGACGCCCTTCATGCTCACCGTGCCGATGAGCGCGCGCATCGCATCGACGGCCGCGCCGTCACCACCGATCTTGTCGCCGCGGCCCACCCAGCGACCGGCCGCCATGGCGCCCGCCTCGGTGACCCGCACGAGCTCCATGGCCAGGTTGCGGTCGGGCGCCGGTCGATCGGCGCTGAACGGGCGCCCGGAGGCCGGGGAGACGGGGGCGTCGGGGAAGGGGAGCGACACAGGACCTCCTGGAGAAGGACCCCGTCCTCCCCACCCCTCGTGAGCTCGGGGTGGGGCCCGGGACGGAGCCGGGGCGACCCTGCGACCGGCCGCTCCGGCAGAACCGGATCGACAGGAGGCCGCACGGGCGCTGGGCGGCGGTGGGGGGAGAGCTCACCTGCGATCCTAGGGGCATGACCGGATCCGGCCCTACGAGCCAGCGTCCCCAGCACCCCGATGACGTGGCCGGGCCCGAGGCCGAGGTCCCGCCGCCGTCGTCCGCCGCCGAGCGGGCCAACCGGATGAGCGCGGCGAACATGCTCCGCTCGCTCGTCCCGCTCGTGGTCATCTGCCTGCTGATCGTGGCCTGGCAGGCCTTCCGCAACAACCCGGACGACCCGGTGCGGGAGATCGACCCCACGAGCACGCTGCGGCTGGCCGAGGCGGAGTCGGAGTACGCCCTGCTGGTGCCCTCGCTCGGTGAGGACTACCGCCCGACGAGCGTGCGCACCGATGCCGGCACCGGCCCCGAGGGGGCGCCGGTCACCGTGCAGCTGGGGTACGTGACGCCGGCGGGTGACTACGCCGGATACGTGGTGAGCGACGACGCGGACGCCGACGCCGTCGACGCCGTGCTCGACGGCGCGACGGAGGACGGCGGGGCGGAGATCGACGGCGAGCGGTGGACCCGGTCGACGACGCAGCGGGGCGAGACGGCGTTCTCGCGGGTCGCCGACGGGGTCACGCTGGTCGTCACCGGCTCGGCCGCGGACGACGAGCTGCGCGAGGTGGCCGCGGCGGTCGCCCCCTTCCGGGGCTGACCCGCGAGGGGGTACAGCGTGCGACGCAGGTCACGAGAGGGTGACGCCCCGGTGCGTCGCGGGCCGGGACGGCCGGCAGGGGTGACGCTGTCGGGCATCAGCCACTGACCCGACCGTCCACGAGGAGACCCCGGATGCCGCCACACGAGGAGTGCCCCCGTAGTGATCACCGGGCCCCGGCCGAGGGTGGGTCGTGCGCCTGCGGCATGGTGACGCGCATCCCCGCCGCCCCCGCCGGGGTGGACGTGCGGGACGTGCTGGCCCGCTGCCTCGACGAGGGGGCGGTGGGGTCTTCCGCGCTCCAGCAGCGGGTCGACCGGGTGCTGGCGGCCTTCGCCGAGGCCGGCCTGGTGATCGCCCCGGACGCCGGCGTGCGTTCTCCCGCCTGAGCTCCTCCGTCGCGGGCCGTCGCGGCAGTGCGCGCCGGCCGAGGAGCCGCTCAGGGCTCCTCGCCGGGCGCGGCGGCGGCCAGGCGCTCGCGGGCCCGGTCGAGCCAGTGCTGGCAGACCCGGGCCAGATCCTCCCCGCGCTCCCAGAGGGTCAGCGACTCCTCGAGGGTCAGGCCGCCGGCCTCCAGCCGCCGCACGACGTCGGCCAGTTCCTCCCGGGCCTGCTCGTAGGTGGTCGTCGGCTCGGGGGTGCGCTCGTCGGCGCTCATGCGGGGTCCTCCTGGACGGTGGTGGCTTCGGTGCCGGGGGAGGCGGTCGCGCTCCGGTCGACGCGGACGGGGAGCCGGCCGCCGGCGACCCGCACCCGCAGCAGCTCGCCGTCGGCCACGTCGCCGGGATCGCGCACCAGCGCGCCGTCGGCCCGCTGCACGACGGCGTAGCCGCGGTCCAGCGTCGCGGCCGGGGAGAGGGCGGCCACCCGTGCCCGGGCGTGCTCCAGGTCGCGCTCCGCCGCCTCGACGCGGTGGGTGAGCGTCCGGCGGGCGCGGGTGCGCAGGCCCTCGACGTCGTCGGCCCGGCCGTGCAGCAGCCGGTCGGGGGAGGCGAGCGCCGGCCGGGTCCGGACCGACTCCAACCAGCGCTCCTGCTGCTCCAGCCGGGCGGCGACCAGGTGCCGGGCGCGGGCGCGAAGCCCGTCGACGAGCCGCCGCTGCTCACCGATCTCCGGCACGATCCGGTGGGCGGCGTCGGTAGGGGTGGCGGCCCGCACGTCGGCGGCGTGGTCGACGAGCGTCGTGTCGGTCTCGTGGCCGACGGCGGTGACGACCGGGGTGCGGCAGCCGGCGACGGCGCGCACCAGGCCCTCGTCGGAGAAGGGCAGCAGGTCCTCGACCGAGCCGCCGCCGCGGGCGATCACGATGACCTCCACGGCCGGGTCGGCGTCCAGCTTCCGCAGCCCCTCGATGACGTTCGCGGCCGCCTGTGGCCCTTGCACGACGCAGTGGTGCAGCGCGAAGCGCACCGCCGGCCACCGCCGGCGCGCGGTCACCAGCACGTCCCGCTCGGCGGCGCTGTCCCGGCCGGTGATCAGCCCCACGACGCCGGGTGCGAAGGGCAGCGGCCGCTTACGGGCCACGGCGAAGAGGCCCTCGGCGGCCAGCAGGCGGCGGATCCGCTCGATGCGGGCGAGCAGTTCACCCAGCCCGACGGCGCGGATCTCGGTGGCCCGCAGGGAGAAGGAGCCGCGGGCCACGTAGTAGTCGGGCCGGGCCCGCACGATGACGCGGGCGCCCTCGGTGAGCTCGAGGCCGGGGCGTTCGGCGACCTCGCGGTGGCAGGTGACCGGCACCGACAGGTCGGCCGCCGGGTCGCGCAGGGTGAGGAACACGGTGGCCGCACCGCCCCGCCGCGACAGCTGGGCGACCTGCCCCTCGACCCAGACCTCGCCCAGCCGGCCGATCCAGTCGGCCACCTTGCGAGCCACCGTGCGGACCGGCCACGGCGACTCGGGGGACGACGGGGCGGTCATGACCTGAGGGTGTCAGACGGCACCGACACCCCCTGGGCTGCCCCCGCACCGATCCGACCGGGGCAGGGGCCGTCCCTCAGGTGCCCCGCGGGGCCAGCGGGCTGGCCTCGACCGCCTGCTCCTCGAGCTTCTCCAGCCGGTTGCGCAGCATCCGCAGGTACGGCTCGCGCGCGCGGGTGGCCTGCTCGTAGGCCAGCAGGTCGGAGACCGTGTTGAGCTGGTAGCCGCGAAGACGGCCGCGCAGCTGGGCGATCGAGAAGCTGTCGTAGCCGTCGACGGGGGCCGCCCCGGCGGCCTGGGCGCCGGACAGCTCGCTGCCGCCCTGGGGGTCGTCGGTCGGTGCGGCGGAGCCCTCCCCGACGGCGCCGACGGCCGCTCCCTCGTCGATCGCGGCGTCGGTCCCGGCGGTGTCGGTGCCGCCCACGTCGGTCCGCACACCGGTGGCGGCGGCGACCGGGCTGCCGCTCTCGTCCACGGCGACGTCCGGGCCGGCGTTCGTGCCCGTCGCGGCGGTGGCGGTGCCGTCGGTGGCCGCGACCGTCTCGTCGGTGCCGGCGCCTTCCTGCGGCTCCTCGACGACGGCGATGCCCTCGTCGGTGACCGCCGCGT
The DNA here is from genome assembly GCF_054051175.1 of Blastococcus sp. SYSU DS0753. Taxonomy (NCBI): domain Bacteria; kingdom Bacillati; phylum Actinomycetota; class Actinomycetes; order Geodermatophilales; family Geodermatophilaceae; genus Blastococcus; species Blastococcus sp. SYSU DS0753. The sequence continues at coordinate 39,531 of NZ_JBJHAT010000011.1, forward strand.
CGACGGTCGCCACCTCGCCGCCGGCGGTGAGCACGTCGACGCTCTCACCACCTTCGGGCTGCTCGGCAGCAGCCGCCGGAGCGGGCTCGGACTCCAGCAGCGCCCGCTCCAGGGCGCCGGCGTCCTCGGTGACCACCGCGTCGTCGGCGGCGAGCGCGTCCGCGGGCCCCTGGTCCAGCGGGTCGGTGTCGGGCACCTCGGGGACGACCTCGTCGATGGCGAGCTCGTCGAGCACCTCGTCGGTGCTCGGCGCCTCCTCCACCGGCAGGTCGGTGAGGGCCTGCTGGGCCTCGTCCGCGCCGTCGGCGAGCTCCTCGAGGCCGTCGGCGAGGTCCTCCACCAGCTCCTCCCCGAGGTCGTCGATGGCGGCGACCACCGCGTCGGCGGCCGGGTCGTCGGGGAGCTCGGCCACCTCCTCGTCGGTGATCGTGCCGCCGTCGGCGGCCCGGTCGAAGGCGGAGCCGCGGTAGCCGGTGGGCGGCTCCACGTCGTCGTCGAAGGTCGCCAGACCGGGCTCCGCCTCGCCGCGGAGCCCGACGAGGAGCTCGTCGCCGCGGGCGACGAACCCGGCGTAGGTCTGCTGCACCTTCATCGCGTGCTGCATCGCCATGCCGATCACGCGCACGGGAAGGCCGGGCAGGGTCTCGGGGAGCTTGCGCGCCTCGTCGAGCACGGTGGCCGCCAGACCGGCGGCGGCGCGGACAACCTCGGGGATCTCACGGGCCATGCTGCACAGCGTGCCCCAGAACGCCCCGCCCGACACCCCCGACCAGGGATGATGCGCCTGTAGGAGGGATGCGGCTGGTCACATCCGTGTCCGGGGCCACCCGTGCACGCCCGCCCGGCGGCCCTCACCCACCTACCATGGGCCCATGGCTGAACAGCGCGGACGTGTCCTGCTGGCCGATCCCCGGGGGTACTGCGCCGGCGTGGACCGGGCGGTGGTCGCCGTCGAGCGGGCGCTGGAGATCCACGGCGCCCCGGTGTACGTCCGCAAGCAGATCGTCCACAACAAGCACGTCGTCGCGACGCTGGAACGGCGCGGGGCGATCTTCGTGGAGGAGACGGACGAGGTGCCCGAGGGGTCGGTCGTCGTCTTCAGCGCGCACGGCGTCTCCCCGGCGGTGCACCAGGAGGCGGCCGACCGGCATCTGCGCACCATCGACGCCACCTGCCCGCTGGTCACGAAGGTGCACCAGGAGGCCAAGCGGTTCGCCCGGGACGACTACGACATCCTGCTGATCGGCCACCGCGGCCACGAGGAGGTCGAGGGCACCTCCGGCGAGGCCCCGACCCACATCCAGCTCGTCGACGGGCCCGAGGACGTCGCGAACGTCCAGGTGCGCGACCCGGAGAAGGTCGTGTGGCTGTCGCAGACCACGCTGTCGGTCGACGAGACCCTGGCCACCGTCGACCAGCTGAAGAACCGGTTCCCGGGGCTGCAGTCGCCGCCCAGCGACGACATCTGCTACGCCACGCAGAACCGGCAGCAGGCCGTGAAGCAGATGGCCGGCGAGTGCGACCTGGTCCTCGTGGTGGGTTCCACGAATTCGTCGAACTCCGTGCGGCTGGTGGAGGTCGCCCTGGAGGCCGGCGCCCGCGCCAGCTACCTGGTCGACTACGCCGCGGAGATCGACGAGGCCTGGCTCGAGGGGGTCGGCACCGTCGGCGTCACCAGCGGTGCGTCGGTGCCCGAGATCCTGGTGAGCGAGGTGCTGGACTGGCTCGCCGTCCGCGGTTACCCCGACGTGGGGACGGTGAAGGCCGCCGAGGAGCGGCTGGTGTTCGCGCTGCCGCACGAGCTGCGCCGGGCAGAGAAGGCGAAGCGGGACACCACCGACTGAGCACGCCCGCCGGCCTCAGCCGACGCCACCCCCGAACGTCCAGTCGTTGCTGCTGGGGGAGCCGTGGGATGGGGCGCCGTGCCTCGTCGACAGGTGCGGGGCGTCCGACCGGCCGCTGCGCCGTTGGCGCCGCACGACGATCAGTGCCAGGACTGCGAGGAGGGCGCCCCCCGCGGCCAGCCAGAGCAGCAGCTCCATGACGTCGTCCTCCTCCATCCCCGGCCCACCGTCGGGGCGAGCGTGTCAGGGCGGCTGTAGGGCCGCCGTGGTCAGCGGCGGGTGACCAGCCGCACGACGCTCAGCAGGAGGGCGATCGCGGTCGCGACGGCCATCGTCGGGAACCCGCGGACCAGCAGGGTCGCCATGGTGGGCAGGTTCAGCGTCGCCGAGGGGGCGAGGACGATGTTCACGACCGCGACCAGCGTGAAGACCAGTGGCGGCGCGACGATGACGGTCAGCAGGTCCCGGCGCCGGACGAGCAGGGTGGCCGCCGAGACCCCGATCGCCAGCGCGACCAGCGTGATCAGACCCAGGCCGATGCCGAAGAACGAGTCGACCGCACCGCCGGCGAGGGTCAGCAGGAAGACGCCGAGCACGGCGAGGGAGCCGCGCAGCCGACTCCCCGGTGCGGCGGCGGGCGACGCGGTCTGCGCACGGCCGCGCTCCTGCGCGGGGCGCCCAGCGCTCGGCCGCGGCGGGCCGGGCTCGCGACGGCGGGGACCGGCCGGCTGTGACCGGTCATCCGCGTACTCGCGCTCGGCCGCGCGCAGGCGTTCGCCGGCGCGACCGGGTGCGGGTGCGCCGGCACGGGACGGGCGCGCGGGGCGGGCCGGGCGGTCGCTGGCGACGGGGGGACGCGGTGCGCGTGCGGGGTACGGCCGATCGGGCCGTCCTCCGCTCTGCCATGCGCCCGCCGTGCTCGCCGTGGCCATGGCGCACCTCCGTCCCGCTCCCGAGGACGACCCGGCTGGCCGACCTCCGGGGCAACGGTAGCGACCCGAGCTGGCAGTTCGCGGGAGGAGGCCATCGCGTCGCAGGCATCCTGTGGTGGCCCAGTAGCGCAGGGTGATGGTTGTGACGGGCGGGGTGGACGAGTCCGTCCGGCGGTCCGGCCCGCGTCAGCCCGCGGTGCCGTCGCGCTCCTCCACCCCGGCCGGGTCCAGCCGCCCGAGGTCGTCGGCCGGCCGCAGCGTGCGGATGGTCGCTTCCACCGGGGCAGGCTCGGGTACGGGGGCCTCGGCGATCCCCAGGTCGTCGAACCGGCGCGCGGCGGTCAGCACCGAGCGCTCGTAGGAGCCGACCGTCTCGTTGTAGCGGGTGAGCGTGGTCGACAGCGCCGAGCCCAGGCGGGTGAGGTGCCCGGAGAGCGTGCTGAGGCGGGCGTGCAGCCGCCGGCCCACCTCGAGCACCTGGTCGGCGTCGCGGGCCAGCCGCTCCTGGCGCCAGGAGTAGGCGACCGTGCGCAGCAGGGCCAGCAGGGTGCTCGGCGTCGCGAGCACCACGTCGCGGGCGAAGCCGTACTCGAGCAGGCCGGGTTCGGCCTCCAGCGCCGTCGTCAGGAACCCGTCGGAGGGGACGAACAGGACGGTGAACGGGGCCGCCGGCCGGAAGGCGGTCGGGTACCGGCGGGCGGCCAGCTGGTCGACGTGGGTGCGCAGCTGCCGGGCGTGGGCCACCACCCGCTGGGCGCGGACGTCGCGGTCCTCGGCCTGCACCGCCTCGATGTAGCCGGCGAACGGCACCTTGGCGTCGACCACCACCTGCCGGCCGTCGGCCAGGGTGACGACGAGATCGGGGCGGACCCCGGCGCCCTCGTCGTTGGTGCCGCCCGGCTGCTCGACGAAGTCGCAGTGCTCGAGCAGGCCGGCGACCTCGACCACGCGCCGCAGCTGCACCTCGCCCCAGCGGCCGCGGACGTGCGGCGTGCGCAGTGCGGTGACGAGCGCGGCGGTCTCGTGCTTCAGCTGCGCCGAGGCCTGGCCGACTGTGCCCATCTGCTCGCGCAGCTCCCCGTGCGCGGTGGCCCGGGCCCGTTCCATGCCGGCCAGCAGCCGGTGCAGGTGGTCGAGCGACTCGTGCACCGGCTCCAGCCCCGTGTCCTCCGGGCGGCGGCGGGCGAGCAGGGTGACGACGCCCAGCGTGATCGCGGCACCGAGCAGCGCGCCCAGGAGGAGCCCGAGGATGAGGGAAGCGGCGTCCATGGGCGCGACCCTGCCGGAGGGGTGCGACAGTTCCGGGGAGGTCAGCCGGCGGGCACGCCGGCGTGCGCCGCCTCGTGGTCGAGCAGCCAGCGCTTGACCGGCGTCCCCCAGCGGAAACCGCCCAGCCCGCCGCCGGAGCCGAGCACCCGGTGGCACGGCACGAACAGGGCCGTCGCGTTGCGGGCGCAGGCGTTCGCCGCCGCGCGCACCGCCGCGGGACGGCCGCACCGGGCGGCGAAGGCCGCGTAGGTGTCGGGCGCCCCGGCCGGCACTGTGCGCAGCACGTCCCAGGCCTCCTGCAGGAACGGTCCGGAGCGCTGCCGGACCGCGACGGCGTCGATCGCGCCCACCCGGCCGTCGTGGAACTCCTCGACGGCGTCGAGCACGTCCAGTCGGGGGGCGAGCTCGCTGGACACCGGACGGAGGGACGGGTGCACCACGGCCAGCAGGTCGGCCACCTCGGCGGTCCAGCCGCTGGCGAGCACGACCTCCCGGCCGTCGGGGTCGGTGTCCACCACCACGGTGAACGGGCCGGGTGCCGTGGCGACGGTGGCGTGCCGGGTGCGGGTCGGGACGGTCATCAGGCGCTCCTCGGGAGGGCGGGCGTGCGGGTGAACAGGGACGGCGCGGCGAGCGCCCACAGGTGCATCACGGCGTAGGAGCGCCAGGGCCGCCAGCGGGTGGCGGCCTCGACGTCGGAGCTGCCGAGCGCGGCCAGCGACCGGCGCAGCGCGAGGTCGCCGGGCAGCCACACGTCGGGATCGGCGAGGCCGCGCAGGGCGACGAGGGCCGCCGTCCAGGGGCCGATGCCGGGGACGGCGAGCAGCGCCCGCCCGGCCGCCTCCCGGTCGGCGCCGGGGTCGAGCGCGATGTCGCCCCGGTCCAGCGCGGCGGCCAGCGCGGTGACCGTGCGGCGCCGTGCGCCGGTCAGCCCCACCGCGCCGAGGTCGGCGTCGGCGAGGGCGGCGGCCCGGGGGAAGGCGTGGGTGAGCGAGCCGACCGGCTCGGCCAGCGGTGTGCCGGCGGCCAGCAGCCGCGCGGTGAGCGTCCGTGCGCCCGCGACCGACACCTGCTGCCCGAGCACCGCGCGGACCGCGAGCTCCTCGGCGTCCGGCGAGGCGGGCACCCGCCGCCCGGGAGCGGCGGCGACGAGCGCGGCCAGCGCGGGGTCCCCGCCCAGGGCCTCGTCGACGGCAGCCGGGTCCGCGTCCAGGTCGAGCATCCGCCGGCAGCGGGTCACCGCGGCGCCCAGGTCGCGCAGCTCGGTCAGCCGCAGGCGGGCGGTCACCGCGGCGCTGCCGTCGGCCGCCGGGGACAGCCGGACCACCGCCGGGCCGTGCGGCAGGTCGAGCACTCGCGAGAAGGTGCTCCCGTCCCACTCCTCGAGCCCGGGGACGGCGTGCGCGCCCAGGAAGAGCAGGACCTCGTCGGCGGCGTACGGCGCCCGGGCGGCCAGCCGCAGCGTCAACCAGCCGGGCTGCCCGGCCGGGGCGCCGCGGCGGGCGCGGCGCAGCTCGGTCGGGGTGGTGGCGAACACCTCCCGCACCGTGTCGTTGAACTGGCGCACGCTGGCGAACCCGGCCGCGAACGCGATGTCGGTGACCGGGAGCCCGGTGGTCTCCAGCAGCACCCGGGCGGTCTGCGCACGCCGGGCCCGGGCCAGGGCAAGCGCGCCGACGCCGAGCTCCCCGACGAGCAGCCGGTGCAGCTGTCGCTCGGAGTACCCCAGCCGGGCGGCCAGGCCCGGCACCCCGGAGCGCTCCACCTCGCCGTCGGCGATCAGGCGCATCGCCCGCGCGACGACGTCGGCGCGCACGTCCCACTCGGGGGATCCGGGGACGGCGTCGGGACGGCACCGCCGGCACGCCCGGTACCCGGCCCCCTGGGCGGCGGCGGCGGTGGAGAAGAAGGTGACGTTGCGGGCGAGCGGTGTGCGGGCCGGGCACGAGGGGCGGCAGTAGATGCCGGTGGTGCGCACCGCGGTGACGAACCATCCGTCGAATCGTGCGTCCCGGCCGGCGACGGCGCGGTAGCGGCGTTCGTGGTCCAGGAGCTCGGTCACGTCGTCGAGCATGCCAGTGCAAGGGGACGGCTCCTGGCGGTTTTCGGACGCCGCCGTGGGGGTGGGCGGGGCCGTCCGCCGTCCACCGGTCGGTGGACGGCGGATCAGCGCTCCGGTCGTTCCCCCGGGGTGGCTCTCCGGCGATGCTGGCTGCATGACGACGATCCACGAGGCGCCGGACGTGCCCGGTGCGGCAGCCGGCGAGCGACCGGCCGTGCGGGTGCGCGGTCTGGTGAAGTGGTACGGGGGGCGGGCCGTCGTGGACGGCGTCGACCTCGACGTCCGGCGGGGCGAGGTGTTCGCCCTGCTGGGCCCGAACGGGGCCGGCAAGACGACGACCGTCGAGATCCTCGCCGGCCTCCGGCGGCGGGACGGCGGGACGCTCGAGGTGCTGGGGGAGGACCCGGCCGGCGCCGACCGGCGCTGGCGGGACCGCGTCGGTGTCGTCGGGCAGAGCACCGGGGCGGGTGACGCCCTCACCGTGCGCGAGACGGTCGACCACTACGCGCACTACCACGCGACCCCGCAGGACAGCGTCGAGCTGCTCGCCGCCGTCGGTCTGGAGGGGGCGGCGGGCACGCGCGTCGACCGGCTCTCCGGCGGGCAGCGGCGGCGGCTGGAGGTCGCGCTGGGCGTGCAGGGGCGGCCGGAGCTGCTCTTCCTCGACGAGCCGACGACCGGGCTCGACCCGGTCGCCCGCCGGCAGTTCTGGTCGCTGGTCGAGGGGCTCCGCGACCGCGGCACCACCATCGTGCTCACCACCCACTACCTCGACGAGGCCGCGCACCTGGCCGACCGGGTCGGGGTGATCGCGGCGGGCCGGCTGGTGGAGGTGGCCGCGCCCGGGGCGCTCGGCGCTGCGCTGCGGCAGGAGGCCACCGTGCGCTGGACCGAGGACGGCGTCGTGCGCGAGGTCGTCACCCGCACGCCGGCCGGCGTCCTGCGCGACCTGCTGGCGGCGACCCCAACCGGCGAGATCCCCGACCTGACCGTGACCCGCCCCGGCCTGGAGGACGTCTACCTCCGGCTCGTCTCCGAGGGAGCTCCCCGATGACCGCCCTGCTGCCCACCCCGCCGCCGGCCGCCCGCCGTCCGGCGCCCCCGGGGGCCTGGGCGATCGGGCGGGCCAGGGTGGCCCTGGAGCTGCGGCTGTTCGTCCGCGACCCGGGCCAGCTGGTGTTCTCGTTCGCCTACCCGGTCGTGATGCTGGTGATCTTCGGCTCGATCTTCGCCGGCCGCGAGGTGGCGCCCGGGGTGGACTTCCGGCAGTACTTCCTCGCCGGCATCGCCGCGACGGGGATCATGCTGACCAGCTTCCAGGCCGTCGGCCTCGCGATCACCGAGGAGCGCGACCGCGGCGACCTGCTGCGGCTGCAGACGCTGGGCACCCCGCCGCTGGCGTACGGGATCGGCAAGGCCGGCCAGGTGCTGCTCACGACCGTCGTCCAGCTGACGGTGCTGCTGGTGGTGGCGGCGACGGTCTACGACGTGCCGATGCCCGGCGACGCCGGCCGCTGGCTGACCTTCGCCTGGGTGGCGGTGCTGGGCATCCTCGCCGGCACGGTGCTCGGCATCGCGGTGTCGTCGTTCGTCGGCAGCGCGCGGGCGGCGGGCGCGGGCATCCCGGCGGTCGCCGTCGTCCTGCAGTTCTTCTCCGGCGTGTTCTTCGTGTTCTCGGAGCTGCCGGGGTGGATGCAGCAGCTGGCCGCGGTCTTCCCGCTCAAGTGGATGACGCAGGGCATGCGCTCGGTCTTCCTGCCCGACGCGGCCGCGGCCGCGGAGCCCGCGGGCAGCTGGGAGCACGGGACCACTGCCGTGGTGCTGGCCGCATGGGTGATCATCGGCGTCGTGGTCTGCGCCCGGACGTTCCGCTGGCGGCGGAACGCCGGATGAGCGTCCGCAGCCGGCTCGGCGCCGCCTTCCTCCCGCCCGCGGACGAGGAGGGCGGCGCCGAACCGCTGTCCGAGCGCGGCTGGCGGGCGACCGTCGTCGGGATGCACGTCATCTCGGCGGCGTTGTGGGGGCTGGCCGTGGCGACGGCGGTCGCCGACCACGACGGCGGGCGGCTGACCGCCGTCCTGGGGGTGCTGGCGGGGTTCGCGCTGGCGTACGTGCTGGCCGGTGCGCCGGCGCTGAGCGGTGATGCGCCGGTCCGTGCGGTCGTCTACCTGGCGGTGCTCGTCGCCGGGTTCTGCGCGCTCGGGTTCCTGTCCCCGGAGCTGTTCTTCCTGCTGTTCCTCGCCTATCCGCAGGTGTGGTTCGTCGTGCACGGCCGGACGACGGGTGTGGCGTGGACCGTGCTGCTGGCAGCCGCCACCGCGGCCGGCCCGCTGGTGCGCGCGGTATCGGGGGAGCTGGCCCGGGAGGTGCTGGTGCAGACCGCCATCAGCCTGCTGTTCAGCCTGGCGCTGGGGCTGTGGATCAGCCGGGTGCTGCACCAGAGCGCTCACCGCGCCGAGCTCATCGAGCAGCTGGAGCGCACCCGGGCGCAGCTGGCCCGCGCCGAGCACGAGCGCGGTGTCCTGACCGAGCGGGAGCGGCTGGCCCAGGAGGTGCACGACACCCTCGCGCAGGGCTACACGAGCATCGTGGTCCTGGCGCAGACCGCGGCCGCCCAGCTCGCCGCCGACCCGGTGGTCGCCCGCGAACGGCTGACGCTGATCGAGGAGGTGGCGCGGGAGAACCTCGCCGAGGCGCGCGCCATGGTCGCCGCCTTCCGGCCGGTGGCGCTGGACGGCTCGACCCTGGTCGAGGCGCTGGCCCGCCTGGCCGAGCGGTTCGGGCGCGAGACCGGCCTCCCGGTGCGCGTGGACACGTCGGCGCTGGACGGCGGTCTGGCGCTGCGCCGCGACGAGGAGGTCGTCCTGCTCCGGGGAGCGCAGGAGGCGCTGACCAACGTGCGCCGGCACGCGGCGGCGCGGGCGGTGGTGATCCGGGTGTCGGTCGTCGGCGGTGAGGGGGCGCGGCAGGTGTCGGTGCACGTGGAGGACGACGGGGTGGGTTTCGAACCGTCCCGCGCGCGCGGTGCGGGGCTGGAGGGGCTGCGCGACCGCGTCTCCTCGGTCGGTGGCGAGGTCGACGTGGTGTCGGCGCCCGGTGAGGGCACGCGGGTGACGGTGCGGGTGCCGGCCTCGTGAGCGGCAGCGCGGTGATCCGGGTGGTGGTGGTCGACGACCACCCCGTGGTCCGGGGCGGCCTGGTCGGGTGGCTCGACGCGCAGCCCGACCTCGACGTGGTCGGGGAGGCGGGCGACGGGGCCGAGGCGCTGGCGCGGGTGGCCGAGCTGGCGCCGGACGTCGTCCTCATGGACCTCCGCATGCCACGGATGGACGGCGTCACGGCGACCGGGCGCATCCTCTCCGCGCACCCGGACGTCCGCGTGCTGGTGCTGACCACCTACGACACCGACGCCGACATCGTGCGCGCGGTGGAGGCGGGGGCGACCGGCTATCTGCTGAAGGACACGCCACTGCCGCAGCTGGCCGACGCCGTCCGGGCCGCGGCCCGCGGGGAGACCGTGCTGGCGCCGCCGGTCGCCGCGCGGCTGGTCTCGCGGCTGCGGGCCCCGGCCGCCGAGGCGCCGACCGCGCGCGAGCTGGAGGTGCTCGCGGGCGTGGCGCGGGGGCTGACGAACGCCGAGATCGGCCGGCAGCTGTTCATCGGCGAGGCGACGGTGAAGACGCACCTGCTGCGGGTCTTCGCGAAGCTCGGGGTGGACGACCGGACCCGGGCGGTGCTGGTGGCGGTGGAGCGCGGGTTGCTGCCCTCGCCGGGGCGGTGACCGGATCGTCATCGGCCCCGAGGGGCAGCCCTGGACCTGGGCCGCACCACGGCCGCTCCGCAGGGACCCGCCGCGAGCTGCGTCCGTGCGGTGCTTGCCCACGCTGTATCCCTTCGACCGATCCATCACGGTCGTCGGCCGGCGGCGGGGGGAACTGGAGCACGGACCTCATCAGGGCGGGGAGGCCCACGGTGGTGGGCGCCGCCGCGCGGGTGCCACCACGATGTCGGGCGTCCGGAGGCGGTGCGCCGGGGCCGTACTCTGAGCTCCCGTGAGCCTCACCATCGGGATCGTCGGCCTGCCCAACGTCGGCAAGTCGACCCTGTTCAACGCCCTGACCAAGAACGACGTCCTCGCGGCGAACTACCCGTTCGCGACGATCGAGCCGAACGTCGGCGTGGTGGGGGTGCCCGACCCGCGGCTGGAGAAGCTCGCGGAGATCTTCGGCTCGCAGAAGATCATCCCGGCGACGGTGTCCTTCGTGGACATCGCCGGCATCGTGCGCGGCGCCAGCGAGGGTCAGGGCCTGGGCAACAAGTTCCTGGCGAACATCCGCGAGAGCGACGCGATCTGCCAGGTGATCCGGGTCTTCAGCGACCCCGACGTCGTGCACGTCGAGGGCAAGGTGAGCCCGGCGGACGACATCGAGACGATCAACACCGAGCTCGTGCTGGCCGACATGCAGACGCTGGAGAAGGCGATCCCGCGGCTGGAGAAGGAGGCGAAGAAGGACAAGGAGCGCGCCGCGCTGCTGTCCGCCGCCCAGGACGCGCAGAAGGTGCTGGACGAGGGGAAGACCCTCTTCTCCGCCGGCGTCGACCCCGAGCCGCTGCGCGAGCTGACGCTGCTAACCACCAAGCCGTTCCTCTACGTCTTCAACGTCGACGCCGACGAGCTCGCGAACAGCGAGAAGCTCGACGAGCTGCGGGCGCTGGTGGCTCCGGCGGAGGCGATCTTCCTCGACGCGCAGACCGAGTCGGAGCTGATCGAGCTGCCGGCCGACGAGGCCGCCGAGCTGCTCGAGTCGATCGGGCAGAGCGAGCCCGGGCTGGACCAGCTGGCGAAGGTCGGCTTCCGCACCCTGGGGCTGCAGACCTACCTCACCGCCGGGCCGAAGGAGTCGCGCGCCTGGACCATCCCGGTCGGCGCCACCGCCCCGCAGGCCGCCGGGGTCATCCACACCGACTTCCAGCGCGGCTTCATCAAGGCCGAGATCGTCAGCTTCGACCAGCTGGTCGAGGCCGGCTCCATGGCCGAGGCCAAGTCCCGCGGCTGGGTGCGCATGGAGGGCAAGGACTACGTCATGGCCGACGGCGACGTCGTGGAGTTCCGCTTCAACGTGTGACCTCCGGGCGCACCCCACGGTGGACGCGCGGAACAGGGGCTACAGGAGCAACGTTCTGGTGTCGATGTCCCCGATGGCCGGTATCGCCGGGGTGCCCCACGACCGAGGAGACCTGATGGACTACCTGCGACAGCTGCAGGCGGAACGGCCGCTGCTCTTCGGGATCCTGCTCCTGGTGGGCTTCATCGTCGCCTTCCAGCTCGCGATCTTCGTGATCCAGCTGATCGTCGGCCCCTTCGGTCTGCCGGGCTGGGCGCCCCTCGTGATCCTGGTGGGCGGCCTCGTCCTCATCGCCCGCCGGCAGCAGCGGTAGCGGCTCATTCGTCCGCGAGGGCGTTGAGCCGGGCTGCCTGGCGCATGAGGTGGTCGCGCTCGGGCAGGTTCGGTGCGGCACGGGCGGCCTCGGCGTAGAGCCGCGCCGCCGTCGCCGGGTTGCCGTCGCGCTCGTGCAGGTACGCCGCGACGGCGGAGTAGCGGGGGAGCGAGGGATCCAGTTCGGCCAGGGCGGCCAGACCGGCCCGCGCACCGTCGGCCTCGCCGACCGCGACGGCCCGGTTGAGGCGGGCGATCGGACTGCCGGTGAGCCGCACCAGCTCGTCGTACCACTCCACGATCTGCACCCAGTCGGTCTCCCCGGCGGTGCGTGCGTCGGCGTGCAGCGCGGCGATCGCGGCCTGCGCCTGGAACTCACCCAGCCGGTCGCGGGCCAGCGCGGCCTGCAGCACCTCGACGCCCTCGGTGATCGACCGGGTGTCCCACGCGGTGCGGTCCTGCTCGGCCAGGGGCACGAGGCTCCCGTCGGGGCGGGTTCGTGCCGGGCGGCGCGCGGAGTGCAGCAGCATGAGCGCCAGCAGCCCCGACACCTCGGGGTGGTCGCTGACGGCGGCGAGCTGCCGGGTGAGGCGGATGGCTTCCGCGGCGAGATCGACGTCGCCGGAGTAGCCCTCGTTGAAGACCAGGTAGAGGACCCGCAGCACGGTCGCGATGTCCCCGGGCTGGTCGAACCGGACGCCCGACACGGTCCGCTTGGCCCGGCTGATCCGCTGCGCCATGGTCGCCTCCGGCACGAGGTACGCCTGGGCGATCTGCCGCGTGGTGAGGCCGCCGACCGCGCGCAGCGTGAGCGCGACCGCCGAGGCCGGGGTCAGGGACGGGTGGGCGCACAGGAAGTGGAGCCGGAGGGAATCGTCCAGGACCTCGGCCGGCCCCGGCGGCGGTTCGGCCTCGACGCGCAGCTCGCGCTGCCGCCGGGAGGACTCGGCGCGGGTGGCGTCGAGGAACTTGCGCCAGGCCACCGTGACCAGCCATCCCCGCGGGTCGCGCGGCGGGTCGTCCGGCCACACCCGGACGGCTTCGACCAACGCTTCCTGGACGGCGTCCTCGGCCGCCGCGAAGTCGGCTCCGCGGCGGCCGAGGATCCCGATCACGGTGGGGATGAGCGCCCGGAGCAGGGTCTCGTCCACCGGTGCGGTCACTCCGTGACGGTGGGCGGCGCCGTCAGGAAGGGGCGCAGCTCCAGCCACTCGTGGATCGGCTCCCCACCTGCGCCAGGAGCCGCGGAGAGCTCACCGGCCAGCTCGACCGCGCGTTCGTAGCTGTCGACGTCGATCACCATCCAGCCGGCGATGAGGTCCTTCGTCTCCGCGAACGGGCCGTCGGTGACCGGCGGCCGCCCCTCGCCGTCCGAGCGGACCCACGTGCCCTCGGGCGCGAGCGCCTGCCCGTCGACGAACTCGCCGGTGCCCTCCAGCCGCTCGGCGAACTCCTGCATGTACCGCACGTGGGCCGAGATCTCCTCCGGCGTCCACTTCTCCATCGGGACGTCGTTCACCGCCGCCGGCGCGCCGCGGTAGTGCTTGAGCAGCAGGTACTTGGCCATGGTGTTCTCCCTGGTGAGGTACGGCCCATTCTGGCCGTTCGCACCCGGGGGACGGAGCCGCGCTCGGATTCTCGACATGGGGCGCGGGCCCTGTCGAGGACCTTCAGGACGGGGTCAGACCCGGCCGCGGAGGATGCGGTGCCAGTAGACCTGCGGCAGCCCGTAGCGGTCGAACAGCCACTGCCAGCGTCGCGGCACGAACGGGTCGAGGAAGGGCACCGACGGCTGGGACCGGTTGTCGCGGTCGACCTCGTTCAGCATCAGCTTCCGGCGGGTCACGGTGATCGGCATGACCGTGTAGCCGTTGTACTGCTGCATCGGCTTGCCCGTCGCGGCGGCCGACAGGTTCTCGCTCAGCACCTTCACCTGCTTCCGCAGCGCGCCCCCCGACGGGCGGGTGGCGAGGTCGGCGGCGTCGCCGAGGCCCCAGATCGACCCGTGCCGGCGGTGCCGCAGCGTCCCGGGGTCGACGTCCACCAGGCCGGGGGAGGCATCGACGGCGAGGCCGGCGTCGGCGATCCAGCGCGGCGCCCGGTAGTGCGGGACGGCGTGCGCGAACGCGACGTCCTCCAGCACCCGCCGGCCGCTCGAGGAGGTGATCGTGACCGAGTGCAGGTCGCCGTCCACCCGCTCGATCCGTGACTCGCGCAGCACCTCGATGCCGTAGCCGGCGAACACGTCCTCCAGGTACCGGTCCGCTTCCGGGATGCCGGTCCCCGCCGCCGCCGGCAGCACGAGGCGGACCTGCAGGTCGTCCAGCACGCCGGCGCGCCGCCAGTGGTCGCACGCCATCAACAGCGGCTTGAGCGCGGTCGGCCCGCAGGACGCCGGCTCCGGGGGCACGGTGAAGACCACGGAGCCGGCCCGCAGCGACGTCACGCCCGGCCACACCAGCGGGGCGCTGCCCGGCACGTACGAGGACGCGGCCCACCCCTCGGTGTAGGCCCGCTGCAGCCCCGGCGTCGCGTCCCAGTCCTCCACGAGGCCGGGGCAGAGCACGAGGGTCGAGCAGTGCAGGGTCCGGCCCCCGCGGGTGCGCACCGTCATGGCGGCGGGGTCGACGGCGTCGACGGCGTCGCGGATCCACGTGCACCCGTCCGGCACGACGTCGGCCATCGGGCGCTCGAGCTCCGCCATCGACGCCTCGCCCGCGGCGACGTAGTTCAGCAGCGGCTTGTACCGGTGCACCGGGGACGGCGCCACGACGGTGACGTCCTCCACCCCGTCCCGGAGCAGCCGCGCCGCCAGGGAGATGCCGGCGTTGCCGCCGCCCACGATGAGCACGTTCGTTCCCGCCACGTCCGCTCCCCAGGATCAGGCCGCGGACCTCTGGTCAACGCCGCAGCTCGGCCACCGTGTCGAGCCTGCCCAGTTTGTGCGGGTTCCGAACCGCGTACATGCGGCTGATCCGGCCGTCCTCGACGACGAACGTGACCACGGTGTCGAACTCGCCGCCGGGGTCGATCCGCGCCCCGACCGCCCCGTTGACCAGCGGGGTGGTGATCCGCACGCCGGGCGCGAGCTCGGCGAACCGGGACAGCGCGTTCGCCACCCGCGCCCGGCCCGCGAACGGTCGCCGGGCGGCGGGCGCCAGACCGCCGCCGTCCGCGACCACGACGACGTCGGGCGCCAGGACGTCCAGCAGCGCCTGCACGTCGCCACCGGTGAGCGCGGCGAGGAACCGGTCCACGACCTGCTGCTGCTCGGTGCGGCTCACCGTCATCCGCGGTCGTCGGGCCGCCACGTGCTCGCGGGCCCGGTGCGCGATCTGCCGCGCCGCGGCGCTGGACCTGCCCACCGCCTCGGCGATCTCGTCGTAGGGCACGTCGAACACCTCGTGCAGCACGAGGACCGCGCGCTCGACCGGTCCCAGCGTCTCCAGCACCGTGAGCACCGCGATCGAGACGCTCTCCGCGAGCTCGACGTCCTCGGCGACGTCGGGGCCGGTCAGCAGCGGCTCCGGCAACCACTCGCCCACGTAGTCCTCGCGCCGGCGGGAGATCGTCCGCAGCCGGTTCAGCGCCTGCCGGGTGACGATCCGCACCAGGTAGGCGCGCGGGTCCCGCACCGTCGCGGGGTCCACCTCGGCCCACCGCAGCCAGGTCTCCTGCACCACGTCGTCGGCGTCGGCGGCCGAGCCGAGCAGCTCGTAGGCGACGGTGAAGAGCAGGCCGCGGTGGGCGGGGAAGGGGTCGTCGGTCATGCCGGGGTGAGGCCGTCCCGCGAAGGGGTGGCCAGCGGCGGCAGGCCGCAGGACGCCGCGAACTCCTGTGAGCGGATGCCGAGTGCGACGTTGGCCCGCGCCGTGAGGTTCATCGCGCCGACCCGGGCGGTCAGCTCGACGAGCGCGGGCGCGCCGAGGTCGGTCAGCAGCGCGGCCGACAGCTCGTCGGTCACGGCCGGCGGCGTCTGGCTCATCGCCTCGGCGTACTCCATCACTCGCCGCTCCAGGGGCGTGAACACCGTCGACTGCCGCCAGCGCGGCACCTCGCGGGCCTTCGCCTCGTCGAGCCCGCGGTTGCGCGTCATGAAGTAGTGGAGATCCAGGCAGAACCTGCACCCGACGGTCGCGGCCGCGGCCATCGACGCGAAGGTCGCGAGCTGGGGGTCCAGCCGGTGCCACGCGTCGGCCTTGCGGCCCAGGCCCATCAGGTCCTTGACCACGGCCGGGTGGTGCCAGAGCACGCCGACGGACTCCGGTACCTGGCCGAACATCCTCCGGCACATCGCCTTCACCAGGCCTCCGTAGATGCCGGTGACCTCGGTCGCGGGGACCCGCGTGCTGCTCGCCATGTCTCCTCCAGGTGTGTCGATCCGACGACATGGAGACACCGGCCGCGCCGCCGGTGTGACAGGGCGAGGAAGTCCACGGAGTCACACGGCGACGGCGAGACCGGCGGCGGTCGCGAGCAGCGCCAGGCCGCCCAGCCACGCCGACCGGACCCCGGTGCGCCGGCCGGCGGCGCTCCCTCGCCCGGCCAGCACGGCGCCGCCGACCACCGCGGCCGCCCCGGCTGCCACCGCCGCGAGCTCCATGACCAGCCACGGCGACGCGGTCGGGTGGACCCACCGGGTGGGCGGCGTCCACCCGAGGAGCCAGCTGTAGGAGGCGGCCCAGCACACGACGGCGAGGACCGCCAGGGTGCGCACGGGCCACCGCCACCGGTCGGCCCGGACCGGTCGTGAGCTCTCGCGGGCATCGAGCACGCCGGGAGAGCAGGGGAGGAGGCCACCCAGCGGCGGTGGACCGGACGCCGTGCGTCGGCGAGGGGCGCCGGGGGGGACCCGGCGGCCCTCGCCGACGGAGCGCGCCCCGTCAGGTCGTGACGAGCCCGCGCACGCTCTCGGTCAGGGTCAGCGCCAGCCGGCGGGTCACGCGCAGCCCCTGGTCGGCCAGGGCGTAGGTGGTCTCGATGACCTCCTCCGGCCGGACGAGCACGGCGGGCACGAAGCTGCGCACGATCGTCGTCACCCCCTGCACGAGGCCGACGACGGCGTCCTCGCTGCTGTCCGCCGCCGCGGCGAGCTGCCGGCGGGCCTGCTCCTGCTCCTGCTCGCGCAGCTCCACGAGGAGGTCGCGGCGGACGGCGAGGACCAGCTGGCGGGCCCGCTCGTCGTGGGATCCGTTGCGGGCCTCCTGCAGGACCTGGGCGGCCAGCAGCTCCCGGGCCCGGTCCTCGGCCTCCTCGCGGGTACGGGCCAGCTCGTCGAGCTCCGGCGTCGTCGGCTCGGTGCCGGCCGCGTCCTCGTCGGACTGCTTGCGGTTCTTCGGCTCGGTGGTGGACGTGGCCGGCGGCTTGGCTGCGGGCGTGGTCATGGCTTCCTCCTGGATCGTCTCCGTCCGGACAGCACCAGGCTCCGGCCGGAAGGTGACCCGTGGGGGAGCAGCGCGCGCACGGCAGGGGAGCGACCCGGTAACAGTCGTACCGCGGCCGCCGGGATCAGCCGGCGAGGCGGGCGCACTCCCCGCACCGCGCCGTGCCGTGCTGCGTGGGCCAGTCCTGCGCGGCGGTCGCCCGCACCAGCTGCCCGCACAGCGACGCCTCCAGCCCGTCCACCACCGGCTTGGCGACCGCGTGCACGACGTCGTCCGCGCGACCGGCCCCGGCGTCGTCCGACCGGACGTCACGCCCGATCCAGCCGACCCGGATCCCGATCACGAAGAGGCTCGCCGTCATGGCGCCAGCGTGGGCACCGAAGGTGTCCGCCCGGTGACGCGGTCCGGAACACCTGGCGGCGACCGGGCGTCTCAACCCTCCCGGGCGGGCCGGTAGACCAGGTGCAGGACGCCGGTCGGGAAGGCCTCCGAGGACAGCAGCTCCAGCGGGGTGCGGCCCAGCTCGTCGGTCCAGCGGCGCTCCCCGGCGACCACGACCGGGTCCACCAGCAGCACCAGCTCGTCGAGCAGGCCGGCCTCCAGCAGCGACCGCACGGTCGTCAGGCTGCCGGACATGCCGATGGTGCCGGCGGTGCGCTCCTTCAGCGCCCGCACCTCGTCGAGGGAGCGCAGCACCGTCGTCCCGGCCCAGTCGGAGCCCTGGAGCGTCGTCGACAGCACGTACTTGGTGGCCGGGTTGATGAACTCGGCGAACTCGTCGCTGTCGTTGCCGGGCCAGTACCGGGCCCACTGGTCGTGCAGGACGCGGCCCATCAGGTAGGCCTCGCACCGGCCCAGGTGCCGGTCCATGGCCGCGCCCATCGCCTCGTCGAAGTACGGCCCGTGCCACTGGTCCGGGCGCTCGGCCGAACCGTCGACGGTGGTGAACAGGGCGGCGGCGATGCGTCCCACGGGATCTCCTTCGGTGAACCGGTCGTCGAGAACCTAGACGGGCCGGCCGCGGCGAACTCATCGGCCGGCGTGCGAGGGGGCCCGCACCCCCGGCAGGCTGGCACCCGGTGGCCGGCAGGCGGCCGCCGCTGCGCCCGAGGAGGCACCGCGTGTCCCGACCACCGTTCCCGCCGTTCACCCTGGAGACCGCCCAGCAGAAGGTGCGCGCCGCGGAGGACGCGTGGAACACCCGCGACCCGGTCCGGGTGGCGCAGGCCTACACGGAGGACACCGTCTGGCGGAACCGCGCCGAGTTCCTGCGGGGCCGTGACCAGGTGGTGGACTTCCTGACCCGCAAGTGGCAGCGCGAGCTGGACTACGCGCTGCGCAAGGAGCTGTGGGCCTTCACCGACGACCGCATCGCGGTGCGCTTCCAGTACGAGTGGCAGGACGCCGAGGGCCGCACGTGGCGCTCCTACGGCAACGAGAACTGGGAGTTCGCCGCCGACGGCCTGATGCGCCGGCGGGAGGCCAGCATCAACGACGTGCCCATCGCCCTCGAGGAGCGCTGGATCCTCGGCCCGCGGGAGGCCGGCGACACGACGCCGCTCCCGCTGCGGTGAGGTCCGGCCGGGGGAGACCCCGAGCGCCGTTCTCGGGGACGGATCCGGGTGTCACCGGATGTCGCGCCGGCGGCGCCGCGCGCAGGCTCGTGGCATGACGAACTCAGTTCCCCTCCCTCCGCCCGCGGACGCCCCCGACGGCGGGCAGCAGCGCCCGCCGCGGCGACCGGAGCTCCGGCGCAGCACCACCGACCGCATGGCCGGCGGGGTGTGCGGCGGGCTCGCCGAGTACACCGGCATCGACGCCGTGCTGTGGCGGGTCGGCTTCGTCGGCCTGACCGTCGCCGGTGGTGCCGGCATCCTCGTCTACCTGCTGCTGTGGGTGCTGATGCCCGCGGGGCCGATGCGGGACGACGAGAATCCCAGCCCTCTGGAGCGGCAGGTGCAGCGGCTGCACGACGTCCTCACCGGTGGGCGGGCGGCGTCCCCGCGGTGAGCCCGGTCGCCCTCCCGCGGGCCGGCCGACGGTCGGCACCGGCCCGCGAGGGGCGCCGATCCGACAGGATGGGCCGACCCCAGCCGTCGACCACTGTTGGAGCACCGTCGTGACCGTTCCCCCCGCGCCCCAGCCGGCCCCTGTGGTCGTGCCGAAGTTCTTCGTCCGGCAGCGAGTCACGATGATGGTCAACCGCTACGAGGTGCGCTCGGCGAACCCCGACGGCAGCGAAGGGCAGCTCCTCGCCCTCGCCGAGCAGAAGCGGATGAAGCTGCGGGAGGAGGTCACCTTCTTCGCCGACGAGTCCAAGAGCCGGCGGGTGTTCTCCTTCAAGGCCCGCCAGCGGCTGGACGTCGGCGCCGAGCACGACGTCCTCGACGAGCACGGGCAGCCCGTCGGCTACTTCCGGAAGGCGTTCGGCGCCAGCCTGCTGCGCTCCACCTGGCATCTGTCGGCGCCCGGCATCGACGCCGTCGGCCAGGAGCGCAACCGGTTCATCGCGCTGCTGCGCCGGGTGTGGGGCCTCATCCCGTTCCTCGACAGCATCCCGGTGCCGTTCCTCTTCCACTTCGACTTCACCGACAGCCGGACCGGGGCGCTGGTGATGAGCAGCGAGAAGCGGATCGCGCTGCGCGACCAGTACACGGTGACCGTTCCCGACGACCGCCTGGACTTCCGGGTGGCGGCGGCGATGGCTGTCGCGCTGGACGCGCTGCAGAGCCGCTGACCCACGCTCTGGGGGTGTTCGCGGCGCTCCACGGCCACTGCAGGACCCGCGGAGCGGTCGGAACGCTCCCAGGGCGCAGGGGAAGGTGCGGCGGGCAGGCGGCGTTGCGCCAGGCAACCGACGTGAAAGGCCCGTACCGCACATGAGCATCACCCTGTCCGTCCTCGACCTGGCACCCATCCCGCGCGGGGAGACCGCGAACAGCGCCATCGCCGCGAGCGTGGCCCTCGCCCAGCGCGCGGAGGAGCACGGTTACGCGCGCGTCTGGTACGCCGAGCACCACAACATGCCCTCGATCGCCTCGTCGGCCACCAGCGTGCTGATCGCGCACGTCGGCGCGCAGACCAGCAGCATCCGGCTGGGTGCCGGCGGGGTCATGCTGCCCAACCACTCGCCGCTGACGATCGCCGAGCAGTTCGGCACGCTCGACGCGATGTACCCCGGCCGCATCGACCTGGGGCTGGGCCGTGCCCCGGGCAGCGACCAGAACACCATGTACGCGCTGCGCCGCGACCCGCGTTCGGCCGACAGCTTCCCGCAGGACATCCTCGAGCTGCAGGCCTACCTGGCCGGTGAGAGCCGGGTGCCCGGTGTCGACGCGATCCCCGGCAAGGGCTCGCGGGTGCCGCTGTACGTGCTCGGGTCGTCGATGTTCGGCGCCACGCTCGCCGCGGCGCTCGGGCTGCCCTACGCGTTCGCCTCGCACTTCGCGCCGGCCATGCTCGAGCCGGCCGTCGCCGCCTACCGCCGGGAGTTCAAGCCCTCCGAGCAGCTGGCGGAGCCCTACGTCATCGCCGGGGTCAACGTCGTCGCCGCCGACAGCACCGCGGCCGCGCAGGAGCAGCTGCAGGCCGTCCGGCGGAACCTGGCCGTCGGCCTGTTCGGCCGTGGCCGGGCGCTCACCGACGAGCAGGCCGACCAGCTGCTCGCGCAGGGAGCCGGTCAGCACGTCTCCACCATGCTGACCCACACCGCCGTCGGCACCCCGGCCGAGGTGCGCGAGCACCTCGAGGGGTTCGCGAAGCTGGCCGACGCCGACGAGCTGATCGTCGCCCACCAGTCGGCGTCCCTCGACGGACGGCTGCGGTCGGTGGAGCTCCTGGCCCAGGCCATGGGGGACCGCGCACTGTGACGCACCGGGGTTTCGGGTCCCGGGGAGCCGCGGGTAGGCCGCCGCGGTGACCTACTCGATCGTGGCCCGCGACCCCGAGACGGGGGAGATGGGCGTCGCCACCCAGTCCCAGGCCTTCGCGGTCGGCAACAGCGTCCCCTTCGCCCTCCCGGGGCACGGGGTCATCGCCACGCAGTCGATGGCCGAGCCCATGTACGGCTCCGTCGGTCTCGACCTCCTGCGCGGCGGGTTCACCGCGCAGGAGGTGCTGACGGCGCTCAGCAGCGTCGACCCCCAGCCCGAGCGCCGGCAGGTCGCCGTCCTCGGTCTCGCCGGCGACTTCGCCGTGTACACGGGCACCAGCTGCGTCGACGCCGCCGGTCACCTCGTCGGCGACAACTGCGTCGCGCTGGCCAACATGGCGAGCTCGCCCGCGGTGTGGGAAGCGATGGTGGAGCGGTTCGAGGGCTCCGCCGGTCTGCTCGCGCAGCGCCTGCTCAGCGCGCTGGTGGCGGGGGAGGAGGCCGGCGGTGACTTCCGGGGACGCCGGTCGGCCGCGATCATGGTCGTCCGCGCGACCACGACCGGGCGTCCCTGGCACGACATGGTGGTCGACCTGCGGGTCGACGACTCCCCGGACCCGCTGGGCGCCCTGGCCGAGCTGACCGTGACCCGCGCCCGCTACCAGGACGTCGTCCGCGCCTTCCAGCAGGCCATCGACGGGGACCCCGTCACGGCCGACCGGGAGCTGGAGCTGCTGCGCCCCATGGACCCGGTCACCGAACCCGACCAGCTGATGTGGCGGGCCGTCGTCGCGGCCCTCGCGGGCCGGGAGGACGACGCCCGGGCGATGCTCGTCGAGCTTGCCGCCTCCGCGCCGCAGTTCATCGAAGCGGCCAGCCGCTTCGGCAAGGCCGGGCTGATGCCGGCCGACGTCGTCGACCGGATCATCCCGCCGGTGCCTCCCGCCTGACGCTCCCGGCGCGGCCCCGGCCTCCCCCCGGCGGGGGAGGAGGGACGTGAGCTGCGTTTCAGCCGATCTCGTACCGCGCCGATCGTCCGGTCATGGATGAGCGGCGCACCGGGAGCACGCGGGGGCGCGACGCGGACCGGGCGCTGCGTGCCGTGCGGGTCACGGCCGCCGTCGCGTCCGCCGCCTGGGTGCTCTGCCTGGTGATGGCCGCCCTCGGGATCCCGTACGTCGGGGAGTACCTGGCCGCGGGCGGGAAGCTGGTCTTCCTCGCCGCCCTCACGGTCGTGCTCGTGCTGCGGGCACGCGTGACCTCGGTCGCACGCCGGGCGTGGCTCTGCTTCGCCGGCGCGGTCGGGGCCTACCTGCTCGGTGGCGCGGTCTACGAGCTGCACTACCGCGGGCTGGAGACGGTGGCCCGGCCGTCGTGGGCCGACGCCCTCCAGCTGGGGTTCTACCCGCTGGCCTTCCTCGCGCTGCTGCTCATGATCCGCGGCCGGGTGCGGCGGCTCACGGCCGACCTCTGGCTCGACTGCCTGGTCACCGGGCTCACCGCCGGGGCCCTGGCCGCGTCCCTGGCCCTCGGGGACCTGCTCCGCACCGCGGCGGACGGGCACGGCGCCGCCTTCGTCGGCATCGCCTACCCGGTGGGTGACCTGCTGCTGCTCAGCCTGCTGGCCGCCGGCCTGGTCGTCATCGGGCGGCGCGGCGGGGGCGGCTGGTGGTGGGTCGTCACCGGGCTCCTGCTGTTCGTCACCGGCGACACCGTGTACGCCTACCAGGTCGCCCACGACACGTACTCCGTGGGCAGCGCGCTCGACGTGGTCTGGGGTCTGGCGTTCCTGTGCTTCGGGTTCTCGGCCTGCCACGCCCCCGCCGGGGGCATCTCCGACCCCGCCGCGGTCCGCGCGCCGCTGCTCGTCCCCGCGGTGTGCACCCTGACCGCGGTCGGGCTGCTCGTCCACGGGTACTTCCGTGGCGGCGACCCGATGACGGGGGCGCTCGCCTTCGGCGCGGTCCTCGCCGCCCTGGCGCGGACCGCGCTCACCTTCCGCGCCGTCCGCGCGCTGGCCGACAGCCGCCGCCAGGCGCGCACCGACGAGCTGACCGGGCTGCCCAACCGGCGCTGCGTCTTCGAGGCGCTCGACGCCCTGGACACGCGGCTCCTCGCCGGTGAGGAGCTCGCCGTCCTCGTCCTCGACCTCGACCGGTTCAAGGAGATCAACGACTCGCTGGGCCACGGTGTCGGCGACGCGCTGCTGCGGGAGGTCGGCACCCGGCTGCGGGCGCAGGTGCGCGACGGTGACCTGCTGGCCCGGCTGGGCGGGGACGAGTTCGTCGTCCTGGCCCAGGACCTGGACGTCGACGGCGCCCTCGTCCTGGCCGACCGCCTCCGCGACCACCTGCGGCGCCCGTTCCGGCTCGCCGGCATGGAGCTCGGCCTGGACGCCGCCGTCGGTGTCGCCGTGGGCCCCGAGCACTCGCGCAGCGCCGTGGAGCTGCTGCAGCTGGCCGACCTGGCGATGTACTCGGCGAAGTCCGGCCGCCTCGGCGCCGCCGTGTACGACGAGGACCGGGACGGGCACGGTCGGCACCGGCTGGAGGACGTCTCGGCGCTGCGGCGGGCCCTCGAGACCGGTGAGCTGGTGCTGCACTACCAGCCGAAGCTCGATCTCCCCACGGGCACGGTGGCAGGCGTCGAGGCGCTCGTCCGCTGGCAGCACCCGACGCGGGGGCTGCTCTACCCGGACGCGTTCATCGACCTGGCGGAGTCGGCCGGGCTCATGGGCCAACTGACCGCCCGGGTGGTCGACATGGCCCTGGCCCAGTGCCGCCGCTGGGCCGACCAGGGCCGGTCGCTCACCATGGCGGTCAACGTCAGCCCCTCGAACCTGGTCGACCAGTCCTTCCCGGACGACGTCGCCCGCCTGCTCGCCGCGCACGGGCTGACCGCGGGCAGCCTGGTCCTCGAGGTCACCGAGAGCCTGCTGATGGAGGACCGGGAGCGCGCCGTCGGGGTGCTCGGCCGGCTGCGGGACGACGGCGTCGGCGTGGCCATCGACGACTACGGCACCGGCCACTCCAGCCTGGCCTACCTCGCCGCGCTGCCGGTCACGGAGCTGAAGCTGGACCGCACGTTCATCGCGGCGATGACCGGGAGCGCCCGAGCGGCTTCGATCGTCACCTCCACCCTGCAGCTGGCGCACGCGCTGGGCCTGGTGCTGGTGGCGGAGGGCGCGGAGGACGCGGCGACGGTCGCGGCCCTCGCGGAGCTGGGCTGCGACGTCGTCCAGGGGTACCACCTGAGCCGGCCGCTACCGCCGGACGAGCTGTGGAGCTGGCTGGACGAGCGGGAGCAGGCGCCGCTCACCAGCCGGGCGTGAGCCCTTCGTCGAGCCAGGTCTCGTACTCGTCCTCGGTCATCGGGCGAGCCGCGGCCAGCGCCGCCTCGAGCACCGGCAGCGCGACGACCGGGTCGGCCGTCACGCCGATCCGGACGTCGGGGTCGAAGCGGACCAGCTCCTGCCAGTACCCGGACGAGCGCAGCCAGCGCCCGTCGCCGAGGGCGGTGCAGGAGGTCATCGGCTGGTCGCCGCCCGGCGTCCAGAGCGAGGTCGCTGCGCACGGGTCGGCCGCCGCGGGATCCACCGGCTGGGCGCGGAACAGCCAGAGCACCGCGTCGGCCCGGTGGTCGGCGCGTTCCAGCCGCGTCCAGATCAGCGGGCTGCCGGTCGCCTGGGACGCGGAGACCCGGTAGCCGTCGACCGCGGTGACCCACGGGTGGTCAGTGGTGCCCACCTCCGTGAGGATCCGCTGCTGCTGGGCGTCCTGGGCCGCCTCCGTCCCGCGCGGCACGAGGACCGCCGCGGCGCATCCCGCGAGGAGCACCGCCGTGACGATCCGGACCACGCCGGGCCACTGCAGGCCGGCGACCGCGGCGAACGGCAGACCGGCGGCCGCGTAGCGGAGCAGCACGGGCACGCCGTCGCCGACGTCCAGGCGCAGCGCCACCCCCGCGAGCACGACGACGGCACCGGACGCGACCACGCCCAGGGTGACGCCCCGCAGCACCGAGCCGGGCCGGCCGCAGCCACCCGGTCCCGCGGTGCGGTCCACGGCGACGGCGAGCCCGCAGGCGACGGCGGTGAGCACGGCGACCGCGATGCCCACGGCGGTCCAGCCGCCGAAGAGCGAGGCGATGACGACGGGCGCGCCCACGACCGCCATCAGGATGCCGAGCCCACCGGCCAGCAGGACGTGCAGCAGCGCGCGGACCGGGGACGCCGTCGGGGGTGCCACGCGGTCTTCGGCGGTCGTGGGCGGCACGCGCGCAGTGTGCCAGCCGGCGTGCGGCCTCGGAGTGCACGACAGCCCCCCTCCGGTGTCCGGAGGGGGGCTCTCGTGCAGTTCCGCGCCAGGGGGGCGCGGTGAGGTCAGCTCTTCGGCCGCGCCCCGGCGCGCAGGGCGCCGAGCAGGTCGTGGTTCAGCCGGGAGATCGTCTCCATCGAGATGCCCTTCGGGCAGGAGGCGGAGCACTCGCCGATGTTCGTGCAGCCGCCGAAGCCCTCGCGGTCCTGCTGCGCCACCATGTTGACCACGCGGTCGTTGCGCTCGGGCTGGCCCTGGGGCAGCAGCCCCAGGTGCGTCACCTTGGCGGCGGTGAACAGCATCGAGGAGGCGTTCGGGCAGGCCGCCACGCAGGCACCGCAGCCGATGCAGGTGGCGGCGTCGAACGCGGCGTCCGAGTCGGCCTTCGGCACCGGGGTCGCGTGCGCCTCGGGCGCGGTGCCGGTGGGCACGCTGATGTAGCCGCCGGCCTGGATGATCCGGTCGAACGCCCGTCGGTCGACGGCGAGGTCCTTGATCACCGGGAACGCGGTGGCGCGCCACGGCTCGATGTCGATCGAGTCGCCGTCCTTGAAGGAACGCATGTGCAGCTGGCACGTGGTCGTCTGCTGCGGGCCGTGCGCCTGACCGTTGATCATGACGCCGCACATGCCGCAGATGCCCTCGCGGCAGTCGTGGTCGAAGGCGACCGGGTCGTCGCCCTGCATGATCAGCTGCTCGTTGAGCACGTCGAGCATCTCGAGGAACGACATGTCGGGGGAGATGTCGGTGATCTTGTAGGTCACCATCTTGCCCTTGGCCGTCGGCCCCTGCTGGCGCCAGATGCGCAGCGTCAGGTTCATCCCGCGCTTCTCGGCCGCGGGGTTGCCGACGCTGGAGCGCATCGGGCCTTCGTGTGTGGCTGTCACTTGTAGCTCCGCTGGGCGAGGTGGACGTACTCGTACTCGAGGTCTTCCCGGTGCAGGACCGGGGGCTGGCCCTCCGGCGTCCACTCCCAGGCGGCGACGTAGGCGAAGTTCTCGTCGTCGCGCAGCGCCTCCCCGTCGGGCGTCTGGCTCTCCGCGCGGAAGTGGCCACCGCAGCTCTCGCGGCGGTGCAGGGCGTCGATGCACATCAGCTCGGCGAGCTCGATGAAGTCGGCGACCCGGCCGGCGTGCTCCAGCGTCTGGTTGAAAGAGTGCCAGTCGCCGGTCACCTTCAGGTTGGTCCAGAACTCCTTGCGGATCTCCTGGATGCGGTCGATGGCCTTGCGCAGGCCCTCGTCCGTGCGCTCCATGCCGCAGAGGTCCCACATCAGCTGGCCGACCTCGCGGTGGAAGGACGCCGGGGTGCGGTTGCCGTTGATGCTCAGCAGCTTCTGCACCTGCTCCTGCACGCCGGTGAGCGCCTCGACGGCGGCGGGGTGGCTCTCGTCGACCTTCTCGAACGGCCCGTCGGCGAGGTAGCTGCTGATCGTCGACGGGAGCACGAAGTAGCCGTCGGCCAGCCCCTGCATCAGCGCGGAGGCGCCGAGCCGGTTCGCGCCGTGGTCGGAGAAGTTGGCCTCCCCGATCACGAACATGCCCGGGATCGTCGACTGCAGGTCGTAGTCGACCCACAGCCCGCCCATCGTGTAGTGCACGGCGGGGTAGATCCGCATCGGGACCTCGTAGGGGTCCTCGCCCGTGATCTGGGCGTACATGTCGAAGAGGTTCCCGTACTTGGCCTCGACGGCCGGACGCCCGAGGCGCTCGATCGCCTCGGCGAAGTCCAGGTAGACGCCGAGCCCACCCGGGCCCACGCCGCGGCCCTCGTCGCAGACGTTCTTGGCCTGGCGCGAGGCGATGTCGCGGGGCACCAGGTTGCCGAACGAGGGGTAGAGGCGCTCGAGGTAGTAGTCGCGGTCGGACTCGGGGATGTCCCGCGGGTCGCGGTCGTCGCCGCGCTCCTTGGGCACCCACACGCGGCCGTCGTTGCGCAGCGACTCCGACATCAGGGTCAGCTTCGACTGGTAGTCGCCCTTGACCGGGATGCAGGTGGGGTGGATCTGCGTGTAGCAGGGGTTGGCGAAGTACGCGCCCCGCTTGTGCGCCCGCCAGATCGCCGTGGTGTTGGAGCCCTTGGCGTTGGTGGAGAGGTAGAAGACGTTGCCGTAGCCACCGCTGGCGATGACCACCGCGTCGGCGAAGTGCGTGCTGATCTCGCCGCTGACGAGGTCGCGGGCGACGATGCCGCGGGCGCGGCCGTCGACGACGATCAGGTCGAGCATCTCGGTGCGCGAGTGCTCCTCGACGGTCCCGGCCGCGATCTGCCGCTCCAGCGCCTGGTAGGCGCCGTAGAGCAGCTGCTGGCCCGTCTGGCCGCGGGCGTAGAAGGTGCGCGAGACCTGGGTGCCACCGAAGGAGCGGTTGTCGAGCAGGCCGCCGTACTCGCGGGCGAAGGGGACGCCCTGGGCGACGCACTGGTCGATGATGTTGACGCTGACCTCGGCGAGGCGGTGCACGTTGTTCTCGCGCGAGCGGAAGTCGCCGCCCTTGACCGTGTCGTAGAACAGCCGGTGCACGCTGTCGCCGTCGTTGCGGTAGTTCTTGGCGGCGTTGATCCCGCCCTGCGCGGCGACGCTGTGCGCGCGGCGCGGGCTGTCCTGGTACCAGAACGACTTCACGTTGTAGCCGGCCTCGCCCAGCGTGGCGGCGGCGGAGCCACCGGCCAGGCCCGTGCCGACGACGATGATCGTCATCTTGCGGCGGTTGGCGGGGTTGACCAGGCGGCCGCGGAACTTGCGCTCGCTCCAGCGCTCGCCGATCGGGACGTCGGTGGGGGCCTTGGTGTCGGCGATGGGCTCGCCGACGGTGAACAGCTCGAGAGGCATCTGGGGGAGCTCCTTAGTCGATGAGCCCGAAGAGGACGGAGAACGGCACCAGCAGGAATCCGAGGGTCAGGACGGTCGAGAACCCGAGGGCGAACAGGCTGACCGTCTTCTCGCGGCGCCGGTTGCTCTGGCCCAAGGTCTGCGTGGCGCTCCAGATGCCGTGCCGCAGGTGCATGCCCAGCAGGATCACCGAGATGGCGTAGAAGATCGTGACGAACGGGTTCTGGAAACTGGCGACGAGCCGGTCGTACGGCGTGCTGTCGAAGCCCTCGGCGTTCACCGCACCCAGGGTGAGGTCGAGGACGTGGTAGATGATGAAGGCGCCGACGATCACGCCGCCCCAGCGCATCGTCCGCGAGGCGTAGCTCTGGGCGGTGGCCTTCTTGGTCACGTAGCCCGACGGGCGCGCACGCTTGGCCTGGCGCCACAGCGAGACGGCGGCCCAGAAGTGCGCCACGACGGCGACCAGCAGCACGATCCGGATGACCCAGAGCGTGGTCTGCCCGGGCAGCGCCGGGTTGCCGACCGTGCGGATCCAGCCCGAGTACGAGTTGAACGCCTCGGCGCCGGAGAAGGCCTTCAGGTTCCCGATCACGTGCGCGATCAGGTACAGCACCATGATGATGCCGCTGACGGCCATCACGGCCTTCTTGAAGACCGAGTTGGTCTTCGCCACCTTCGGGGTCCTGCGCTGAGTGTGCTCCACCGTCACCACAAGTCCCCACGCTAGGACTACACGGTGCTTGCCACCAAGCCAACACGAGGTGACACGGCTCATGTAAGGCGACCCTCACCGCTGGTCGGAGGGGAGGCTCCCGGCATCCGTGCACGTCGGGGGCGCGCGGTGGTGGTCCAGGCGCCTCCGGTGGGGGATCGTGTCCTCGTGCCCACCCCCACCCGTGGATTCCTCGGCCGCCGCCGCGAGCGCGACCCGCGGCTGCCGCCCGGCCAGTACGACGTCGGCGCCGACTGGCCGGTGCTGACCGCCGAGCCGACCCCGCGCATCTCACCCGAGACCTGGAGCATCACCGTCGACGGGAAGGTGGAGTCGCCGACGACGTGGTCGTGGGAGGAGGCGCACCGGCTGCCGCCGTCGGAGTACCGCGGCGACATCCACTGCGTCACGACCTGGTCGAAGTTCGACACCCGGTTCTCCGGCGTCAGCGTCGACACGCTGCTCGATGCCGCCCGGCCGACCGCCGAGGCGCACTTCGTCATGGCGACGTCGAAGACCGGCTACACGACCAACCTGCCGCTGGCCGACGTCACCGGCGGCAAGGCGTGGTTGGTCTGGGACTTCGACGGTCGCCCGCTGACCCCGGAGCACGGTGGTCCCGTCCGGCTGCTGGTGCCGCACCTGTACTTCTGGAAGAGCGCCAAGTGGATCAGCAAGCTGACCCTGCTGGCCCGTGACCAGCCGGGCTTCTGGGAGCAGAACGGCTACCACGACCGCGGGGACCCGTGGCGGCAGCAGCGGTACCAGGGTGACTGAGGCCCCGGACCCGGTCGTGCTCGGCGCCGGGGTCCCCGGTGCCCCTGCCGGTGGCTGGCGGACGGCCACCGTCGCCGGCGTCCGTCGGCCGGTGCCGCGCTCGGTGCAGCTGCGGCTGGACGTCGCCGACCGGGTCGACCACCTGCCCGGGCAGCACTACGTGGTCCGGCTCACCGCCCTCGACGGGTACACCGCGCAGCGCTCCTACTCGGTCGCCTCCGCGCCCGGCGATCCGCTGGTGGAGCTGTTCGTGGAACGGCTGGACGACGGCGAGGTCTCCACCCACCTGGCCGACGTCGTGGAGCCGGGCGACGTGCTGGAGGTGCGCGGCCCCATCGGTGGCTGGTTCGTGTGGGACACGGAGAGCCCGGCGCTGCTGGTCGCCGGCGGCACCGGCGTCGTCCCGTTCGTGTCGATGCTGCGCACCGCCCGGGCGCTGGGACGCGCCGACCGGCTCCGGATCGCCGTCTCGGTCCGGACGCTGGAGCTGCTGCCCTACGCCGACGAGCTGCTCGCCGCCGGCGCGCTGGTCGTCACCACGCGGGAGCCGCACGGCATCCGGCCCGCCGGCCGGCTCACCGCCGCGGACCTCGTGCCGCTGTGGGAGCCGGGTCAGACGGCCTTCGTCTGCGGCTCGGCCGCGTTCGCCGGCGCGGCCACCCGGCTGCTGGAGACCCTGGGCATCCCGGCGGCGGACATCCGGGTGGAGCAGTTCGGGCCGAGCGGCTGAGGGGCCCGGCCGGGCCCCTCAGCCGCTCGGGTCGTCAGCCGGCCGCGGTCGGGTTCCCGGGGGTGAACAGCCACTGGTGGAACAGCTCGTCCAGCTGCTGCCCGGACACCTTCTCCGCGAGCGCGACGAACTCCTCGGTGGTGACCGTGCCGCCGGCCTGGGACGCCACCCACTCCCGGACGATCGCGAAGAACGCCTCGTCGCCCACCTCGGTGCGCAGCGCCTGCAGGGTCATCGCGCCGCGGTAGTAGACGGCGATGTCGAAGAGGTTCTCCGTGGCCGGCCCCGGGTCGCCGATGGTGAGCTCCCAGAACTCCGGCGGGGCGCCCGCGGCGATGGCGTCGAACTCCTGCTGCGGGCTGGACAGCCCTTCGCGCTCGAGCCAGAGCCACTCGGCGTACGTGGCGAACCCCTCGTTGAGCCAGATGTGCCGCCACTCGTCGATGCGCAGGAGGTCGCCGGTCCACTGGTGGGCCAGCTCGTGCACCACCACGAGGTCGCCGCTCACGGCGTCGGAGAAGAACGCCGACGCGTAGATCGGACGGGTCTGCGTCTCCAGCGCGAACTGGAACTCCGGGTGGTCGTCGACGATGCCGCCGGAAGCACGGAACGGGTACGGCCCGAAGACGCCGGAGAGGAAGTCGGTGATCTCCGGCTGCCGGGCCAGCGACCCCTCGGCCACCTCACCGACGGAGGCGCCCCCGGACCCCGGGTCGAGCTCCATGGTGAACAGGTCGGGGTCCAGCGCGTCCCAGTACCGGATGCCGTCGGCCCGGTACTCGCGCAGGTCGAACTCGCCGATCGCCAGCGTGACCAGGTAGGTGGCCATCGGCTCCTGCGCGCGCCAGTCCCAGGTGGTCCACCCGTGTGCGGTGCGGGTGCCGCGCAGGATGCCGTTGGAGACGGCCTCCAGCCCCTCCGGGACCGTGGCGCGGACGGTGACCGAGGCGGCGTCCCGGGGGTGGTCGTTCGCCGGGAACCAGGTGGCCGCGACGTCGGGCTGGCCGGCCACGATCGCGCCGTCGTCGGTGTGCATGAAGCCGGAGGTGCCGAACGCGTCGGTGATGGTCTGCGGAACGCCGTCGTAGGTCACCGTGGTGGCGAACCTCTGCCCCGCGCGGGGCGCCTTGGCGGGGGTGACGGTGAGCTCGCCGCCCTCGCGCGCCCAGGCCGCGTCGCTGGAGCCCACCCGCACGGACCGGACCTCCATGCCCTCGAGGTCGAGGTTGAAGCTGGAGAGGTCCTGCAGCGCCCGGGCGGTGATCGTCGCGACCCCGTGGAGCACGTCGGTCGCCGGGTCGTACCGGACGTCCAGGTCGTAGTGGACGACGTCGTACCCGCCGTTCCCGTCGAGCGGGAAGTAGGGATCCCCGAGGCCGGGGGCGCCGGGGGACCCCGTGCGGGGCGGGTCGTCGCCGGCGGACGCGGTCCCGGCACCGAGGCCGAGCGCCACCACCGTCGTCATGGTCAGGATCGAGAGTTTCCGGGACATGGCTGCTCCTCCGAGCCGTCGCGGGTCTCCTGTGCGCGGAGACGGCGACGGTAACGGCTCGGTGCGGGCGCGATTCTCCGCGCCGACCCGCCGTGGCACCTCCGCCGCGTGGGACCACCGGGCGGTCACACGCGGTCGCTCGCTGCTACCGGCGGCCCGGCTCAGCGGTCGTCGGTGCCCGGCCGGCCGGGTAGAAGTGGGGGATGACGACGACCGCACCGCACGCGACCCTGGACCCGGACTCGGGCGTCGGTCGGCGGCACGGCCGGGAGGGCATCCTCAAGTACACCGAGAGCCAGACCGTCGCCGTCCAGCGCGGGCTGCCGGTGGGGCCGGTGCCGGGGCTGCCGCTGGAGCGCTGCGCGACGGTGATGACCGCTGGGCTCCGGGCGCTCAAGCGGCTGCCGTTCCGCAGGTGAGCCCCTCGCCGCCCGGTGTCAGATCCAGCCGTGCCGGCGGGCCTCGGCGACGGCGGCGTGCCGGTTCGGCGCCCGCAGCTTCGCGGCGGCGGCGGAGAGGTGGTTGCGAACCGTGCCGGGGGAGAGGTGGGCGCGCGCGGCGATCTCCTCCACCGGCGCGCCGCCGGCGGCGAGCTCCAGGATGTCGGCCTCGCGCGGGGTCAGCGGGCTGTCCCCGGCGCTGATCGCCTCGGCGGCGAGCTCGGGGTCGACGTACCGGCCGCCGGAGTGCACCGTGCGGACGACGGTGGTCAGCACCCCGGCGTTCACCGTCTTCGGGAGGAACCCGCGCACCCCCGCCTCGAGCGCGCGCTTGAGGTGGCCCGGTCGGCCGTGCCCGGTGACGATCACCAGGCCGCAGCCGGGAAGGAACGCGGCCAGGTCGGCGGCGAGCGAGATGCCGTCGCGGTCGGGGAGCTGCAGGTCGAGGACGGCGACGTCGGGGGAGTGCGCCCGCGCCATGGCCAGCGCCTCGGCCGCGGAGGCCGCCTCCGCGACGACGTCGAGGTCGTCCTCCAGGGCCAGTAACGCGGCCAGCGCCGAGCGGATCAGGTTCTCGTCGTCGGCGAGCAGCACGCGGATCACCGGCGCACCGCCACCGGCACCGTGGCCTCCAGCGCGAAGCCGCCGTCCGCCGGCCGCGCCCGGAGTCGGCCGCCGAGGGCGGTAAGCCGTTCGGCGAGCCCGGTGAGGCCGTTGCCCCACTCCGTCCCGGGCGCGTCCGCACCGTCGTTGACCACGGTCAGTCCTGCCTCCCGCTCGGTGACGGTCACGGTGATCGTGCACCGCGACGCACGGCTGTGCCGCAGGACGTTGGTCACCGCCTCGCGCACCACCCAGGCGAGCGCGCTCTGCAGGTGCTCGGGCAGCGCCGTCCCCGCGTCCTCGCCCGAGACGCTGCAGGCGACGCCGGCCGCGCGGAGCACCGAGCGGGCGCCCGCCAGCTCGCCGCCGAGGTCCGCCGAGCGGTAGCCGCGGACGACCTCCCGCACCTCCCGCAGCGACCCCTCGGCGATGCGGCTGATGTCGTCGAGCTCCTCGGCGGCCCCGGGCTGACCGCGCCGGACGAGTGCGCCGGCCAGCTGGCTCTTCACCGCGATGGTCGAGAGGTCCCGGCCCATGACGTCGTGCAGGTCGCGGGCGAACCGCAGCCGCTCCTCGGCCACCGCCAGCTGCAGCTGGACCTCCCGGCTGCGGGCCATCTCCTGCACGACGTCGAGCACCCAGACGGAGAACCGGAAGGCGAGCACCACCCCGATGACCGCCAGGGTGAGCGCGGTCCCCTGCGCCACCGCCGCGGGGGCCGGCGTCCCGTCGAGGTAGGCGGCGAAGCCGCTGAGCACCCCGATGGTGAGCGTGTGCGGCAGCAGCTGCCGGGTGGTCCAGACCGTCGCGCACGCGGTCAGCACCGTGCCCAGGGGCAGCGCCACCGACCACGGCACGGCGGGCGACGGCTCCCCGGTGCCGAACGCCCAGGCTCCCGCCGCCGCCATCAGCCCCGCGGCGGCGAAGGCGCCGAGGACCGTGCGCCGGGGCAGCGGCTCGCCGCGGCCGTGCGCGGCCAGACCGCGGCGGGTCACCACCACCCCGCCGACCGCCGTGGCGACGGACCCGGCGAAGAACAGGCCGACGGCGAGATCCGGGACCGGCTCGGCGGCCGCGCCGAGCACCGCGACGGCGAAGAGCGGGATCGCGCCGAGGAACGTGTAGAACGACCACCGCGTGTAGAGCTCGATGCGCTCGGGGTCGGAGCGGCTGCCCCACCAGCGGGTCACGGTCGGCACGGCGCCCATGCTGCCCGACCGGCGCGCCGTCGCCGGGCTCACCGCCGTGGCGCCCAGCGGAACCCCCGCCGGGCGAGCACGCCGGCGACGACGAGCCAGCCCGCGAGCACCGCCAGCGGCAGCGTCGCCGCGCTCCACGCGCCGGCCCAGTCCACCGCCTCGCCGCTCCAGGTCTGCCCCGCCAGACCGAGCTGGCTCAGCTCGACGGCCGGGGTGAGCGGCAGGAACCGGGCCGCGGTGGCGAGCGGGTCGGGCAGCACGGAGAGCGGGAAGAACAGCCCGGACAGCGTGGTGGAGACCAGCAGCAGCGGGAGCGCGGTGATCTGCGCGCTCTCGGGCGTGCGGGTGAACGCGGTGCTCGCGGCCGCCAGCAGCAGCATCAGCGCGCCGCCGCCGATCAGTGCCACCAGCGGCAGGACGACGTCCACCGGCATCGCCCACTCGCCGAGGACGGCGATCCCGGCGCCGACGAGGACCACCTGGCCCACCGTGATCAGCAGGGTCGGTGTGGCGGTCCCGAGGATCACCTCCGCGCCGGTGAGCTCGCCGGTGCGCATCCGCTGCAGGACCAGGTCCTCCCGGCGGGCGACGAACGTGGTGAGCAGGTTGGTGTAGGTCAGGAAGACCAGCATCACGCCGATCGCGCTGACCAGCAGCCGGGGGCCGACCGGGACCGCGCCGTCACCGAAGCCGAGCAGCGGGACGGCAGCGACCAGCAGCAGCGGCAGCACCGCCGAGTTCACCACGGCGGTGCGGTTGCGCAGGTAGAGCCGGGTCTCGGCGCCGGCGAGGGCGAGGGTGCGCCGGAGCCGGCTCGGCCCGGCGGGCGACGTCGTGGACGGGGCGGTGGACGTGGGGGCGGGCATCAGGCGCTCCTGCTCTCGGGGGCGGATCGGTCGGTGATCGGGGAGGCGCCGTCGGCGACGGCCAGGAAGGCCTGCTCCAGGGAGGCCGACCGCGCCTGCAGGCCCGCCAGCTGGACGTCGTGGTCGGCGGCCCAGGCCAGCAGCGTGGTCAGCGCCGCCTGGAGGTCGCGGGTGTGCAGCTCGACCCGGGGAGCGGGGGCGACGAGCCGGGTACCGGGCAGCGGCGGCAGCGGGGGAACGTCCCGGTCGAGGGTGAAGCGGACGGTGGCCGGCTGGGCCGCGGTGATCTCGACCGGGGTGCCTTCCAGCTCGATCCGGCCGGCGCGCAGGATGGCGATCCGGTCGGCCAGCTCCTCGGCCTCCTCGAGGTGGTGGGTGGTGAGCACGACCGCCGTCCCGCCCCGCACCATCTCCTGCACCAGCGACCACACCGTCCGCCGGCTCTCCGGGTCCAGGCCGGTGGTGGGCTCGTCGAGCACCAGGACGCGCGGCCGGCCCAGGAGGGCGAGGGCGAGGTCCAGGCGGCGGCGCTCGCCGCCGGAGAGGCTGCGCACGCGGACGTCCGTCCGGCCGGTCATGCCGACCTGCGCGAGCGCCTCGTCCACCGGGCGCGGGGACGTCAGGGTCCGCGCCCAGGTGGACACCGTCTCGCCGACGGTGAGATCGCCGGGCAGGCCGCTGCTCTGCAGCAGCACCCCCAGGTGCGGGCGGACGGCGGCGGGCTCGCGGTGGGGATCGGCGCCCAGGATCCGCACGGTGCCCCCGTCGGGCCGGGCCAGCCCCTCCAGCACCTCCAGCGCGGACGTCTTGCCGGCGCCGTTGACGCCGAGCAGCGCGAACACCTCGCCGGGGTGCACCTCGAAGGAGATGCCCCGGACGGCTTCGAAGTCGCCGTAGCGCCGGCACAGGTCCACGACCTCGACCGCCGGTGGCGCGTCCGGCCGCGGTCCTGGCCGGGCGCGGGGGGAGTGGTCGACGGTGGTCATGCAGAACCTCCTCGGCGCGCCCCGCCGGCCGCCGTCGGGCCGGTTCTCCGGGTCGCACCCCCCACGTTGCCGCCCGGTCGGGCGCTGCACAGGTGCCGTCGTTCACGACCTGCGCCGCCGTCCGCACGCCCGACCCGTGACGCGTGTCATGGTCTGGCACGACGGCGGGCCGTCGTGCACGGTGACGGTCGGGGTGCCGGGCGGCGGTCGCAGCCGCCGTGACCGGCGAGGGCCGAGGAGGCGATGTGGAGGATCTGGCCGCCAGGGCCCTGGCGGGGCTCATGATCGGGTCGGGTGCCGGCCGCACCGTCGTCCCCGGGTACTTCCGGGGGCTCGTGCCGCCGTGGGTGCCGGCGCCGAGTGCGGCGGTCGCGGTCAGCGGCGCCGCCGACGTGCTCGCGGGGGTGCTGCTCACCCGTCCCGCCACCCGCCGGGCGGGAGCCTGGCTGGCCGCCGCCCTCGTCACCGCGTACCTGCCGGCCCACCTCGACCCGTTGCGCCGCGCGTCGACGGCGACCCGGCTGTTCGACCGGCGGCCGGGCATCGCCGCGCGGCTGCTGGTGAACGTCAGCTACATCGGCTGGGCGGTGGCTGTCGCCCGCGGTGCGGAAGGCCGCAGTCGAGGACGCGGCGCGCCTCGGTCAGCACCGCGGGGCTGAGCACCGGCGCCCAGGCCTCGGCGAGGCGGCGGAAGTACGCGCCGTGCTGCTCGACGAACCCGGGGGCGTGCTCGGCGACGTCGAGCTCGTTGACCAGGCTGAGGTCGGCGAAGGCGCGCAGCTGCGCGCCGTCCAGCCGCTCGACCTCGCGGGTCCGGCGATCGTGCAGGAGACCGGTCGACGCCAGGTCCTCCCACGTCCGGTCGCGGTCGCAGCTGCCGTACCGATGGACCAATGCCTCCGCGGCCGCACCGATGATCGCCGCCAGCAGCGGCCGCTCGTCGTCGGCGAGCAGCCGGACGTCGAACCCGTCGGTGCCGTACACCGCGTGCGCCCGGCCGGCGAGCTGCACGTCGGGGGTGGCGCCCAGCCGGGCGAGCGTTCGCTGCACCCGCTCCAGGTGCGCGGCCAGCGTGCCGCCGGGATGGCCGATCTCCTCGGCGCCGCGTGCGCGGAGCAGCGCAGCCAGGCGCTCGTCGGGAATGGTCATCACCGGACCGTAGCCACGCCGCCGATGACCGGCGATGAGCACGATCACGTGTGGGGGCGGGACCGCTCCGGGTAGGGCCGCGCCAACGCGCCGCCCGGTCCCCGGTCCCGGTGTCGACGATCGGAGGAGCACCGTGGAGGACCAGGAGCAGGACCGGAAGCGCGCGGAGCTGGGCGAGACCGACGTCCCCGCCGAGGACGAGGTCGCCGAGGCGTTCGAGAAGATCGTCAGCGAGGGTGCGCAGCGCCTGCACCGCCGGTGGCGGGAGGTGCTGGCAACGGGGCTGGCCGGCGGGCTGGAGATCGCCGTCGGCGTGCTCGCCCTGCTGGCGGTCCTGGAGGCCACGGGCAGCGAGCTGCTCGCCGGCCTGGCGTTCAGCATCGGCCTGATCGCGCTGATGCTCGGGCGCAGCGAGCTGTTCACCGAGGGCTTCCTGGTCCCGGTCACCGCGGTGTTCGCCGGGCGGGCGAGCACCGCCCAGCTGGCGAAGCTGTGGGCCGGGACGCTGGTCGCCAACCTCGTCGGCGGCTGGCTGGTCATGTGGGTGGTCGTCCTCGCCTTCCCCGAGCTGGCGGACACCGCCGTCGAGTCGGCGGCGCACTTCGTCGAGGCGCCGCTGGACGTCCAGGCGGTCTCCCTGGCCTTCCTGGCCGGCAGCGTGATCACGCTGATGACGCGCATGCAGCACGGCGCGCACTCCGAGACGGGGAAGATCGTCGCCTCGGTGATCGGCGGCTTCCTGCTCGCCGGGCTGGTGCTGTTCCACTCGATCCTGGACTCGCTGCTGATCTTCGGCGCGCTGCACGCCGGCGCCCCGTTCGGCTACATCGACTGGCTGGGCTGGTTCTGGTACACCGTGCTGCTCAACATGGCGGGGGGGCTGTTCGTGGTCACCCTGATTCGCCTGGTGCGGAGCAAGGAGCTGATCGAGCGGGAGCGCGCGGCCGTCGCCTCCGGCCACTGAGCAGCGCGCCTCCGGCCGGTCGCGGCGGGCTCCCGCCATCCTGGCGGCGTGATCGAGCTCGACGGTCTGACCAAGCGCTACCGCGCCCGGGTCGCCGTCGACCGGCTGACGGTCACGGTGCAGCCCGGCCGGGTCACCGGCTTCCTCGGGCCCAACGGCTCGGGCAAGACGACGACGATGCGCTGCGTGCTGGACCTGGCCCGGCCCACGGCAGGGACGGCGACGGTGCTGGGCCGGCCGTACCGCGAGCTGGCTCACCCGGTGCGGGAGGTCGGTGCGCTGATCGACCCGCGCGCCCGCCACCCGGGGCGCACCGCCCACGCCCACCTGCTCGCGCTGGCGCGGAGCAACGCGCTGCCGCGGCGCCGGGTGGACGACGTGATCGGGCTGGTCGGGCTGGAGCCGGTCGCCCACGAGCGGGTGCGGGGCTTCTCCCTCGGCATGGCGCAACGACTCGGCATCGCCGCCGCCCTGCTCGGTGACCCGCAGGTCCTGCTGCTCGACGAGCCGGTCAACGGGCTCGATCCGGAGGGGATCCGGTGGGTGCGCGAGCTGCTGCGCGATCTCGCCCACGAAGGGCGGACCGTGCTGGTCTCGAGCCACCTGATGAGCGAGATGCAGGACACCGCCGACCACCTCGTCGTCCTCGGCCGTGGCCGGCTGCTCGCCGACGTCCCGATGGGCGAGCTGCTCGGCGCGCACGTCGCCGTCCGGGTGCGCAGCCCGCAGGCCCCGCTCCTGGCGTCGGCGGTGCAGCGCGCCGGCGGCTCGGTCGAGCTGGAGATCGACGGGTCCCTGCGGGTCGACGGGCTGGCGGCCGCCGAGGTCGGGGACCTCGCGCACGACCTCGGCGTGCGGCTGCACGAGCTCAGCCCGGTCGCCACCTCCCTCGAGGAGGCGTACCAGGAGCTGACCGGCGACGACGTCGAGTACCGGGCGGTCACCCCGTGAGCCGCGGCGTGCCGTTCTCCGCGGTCGTGGGCAGCGAGTGGACCAAGCTGCGGTCGACGCGCTCCACCTGGTGGTGCTCGGCGCTGTTCGTGCTGCTGGCCGGCGGCGCGGGCTGGCTCGCCGCGGCCACCACGCAGGCGGCTCCGCGCGCGGACCTCGCGGTGAGCTCGGCGCTCACCGGGTTCGGCTTCGGCCCCGTGCCGCTGGTGGTCCTCGGCGTGCTGGTGGTCAGCAGCGAGTTCCGCACCGGGCTGGCGCTGGCCACCTTCACCGCGGTGCCGCGCCGAGGTCGGCTGCTGCTCGCAAAGACCGTCGTCGTCGTCGCCTGGAGCGTGCTCCTCACCGCGGTCGTGGCCGCCTTCTGCCTGCTGGCCGCCACCCGGCTCACCGCCGTCCCCGGCGGCATCCCGCCCACCGATGCCGATGTGCTGCGCCAGCTGTGGCTGCAGGTCGCCGGGGCGGCGCTCACCGGGGTGCTCGCCGTCGGCCTGGGGGCGGTCCTGCGCTCGAGCGCCGGCGCCCTCGGCGCCGCGCTCGCCCTGGTGCTGGTGCTCCCGCCGGTGCTCGCGATCGCCGGCACGGAGCTCAGCGTGCGGGTCTCGCGCTGGCTGCCGGCGTTCCGGGTGGGGGAGGACGCCTTCCTCGCGGCGGCGACCTCGTGGCAGACCGGCCTGCTCGTGGCCGGCGCCTGGGCGGCGGCGGCCTGGCTGCTGGGTGCGGCGCTGCTGGTGCGCCGCGACGTCTAGCTCCGCACGGCCTGGCGGATCGCCGACACGTACCGGGCAGTGGCCACCCGCTGGAGCGCCAGGCTCAGCGGACCCGCCAGCCGGGCGGCGGGCGAGGCCAGGCGGAAGAAGACCCGGATCGTGTAGACGACGTCCCCGTCGTCGGTGAGCCGGACGGTGAACCGCTCCTCGCCGGTCTCCGGGTGGCCGGGCAGCGTGCCGTAGGCGAAGCCCCGCTCGTTCCCCTCGGTGGCGGCCCACACGACGCGGCAGGGGATGTCGTACCCCAGCCGCGGCAGCCCCGCGGTCAGGACCACGACGGTGCCCGGTACGCCGGCCGGCCCCGAGGCGCGGATCCGCAGGCCGGCACCGCGCTGCGCCCGCCAGCCGAGCACCGCGGCGGCCGCCCGCTCGAAGGCCGCCGGCCCGGTGCCCACGACCGCGGAGTGCTCCGCGTGGTGGTAGCCGGCCGGCAGCGCCTCGCCCCCCGTGGCGCCCACCTCGGCGTAGGTGAACGGCGCCTCGGCGAGCAGTGCCGGATCGGTCGCGCGCAGGAGGCCCACGTCCCCAGTGTCCCGTCCACCCGCTCCCGCTGCCGGGTGCGGTCAAGGGGCCCGCGGTGCCGCGAGCGCCGCTGCGGCTCGGCGACGCGGACGGGTACCTCCGCGTCGGGCACGACGCGGGCAGCCGCACCGGGCGTAGGTTGACCCCACTGTGCTGCCCGCTGTCACCGCCACCCGCTACGTCACCCCGCTGCGCGAGGGTGGGTCGCTGCCCGGGCTCATGGAGGCCGACGACCTGGGCACCTACGTGGTGAAGTGGCGCGCGGCGGGGCAGGGCGTGAAGGTGCTGGTCGCCGAGGTCGTCTGCGCCGAGCTCGCCCGGGCGCTGGGGCTGCCGGTGCCGGCGCTGGTCACCGTCGACGTCGTCCCCGAGCTGGCCGTGGGCGAGCCCGACCACG
The DNA here is from genome assembly GCF_054051175.1 of Blastococcus sp. SYSU DS0753. Classification (NCBI taxonomy): domain Bacteria; kingdom Bacillati; phylum Actinomycetota; class Actinomycetes; order Geodermatophilales; family Geodermatophilaceae; genus Blastococcus; species Blastococcus sp. SYSU DS0753. Next base: position 80,035 of record NZ_JBJHAT010000011.1, read on the forward strand.
AGGTGCAGGAGCTGCTGCAGCGGTCGGCCGGTCGCAACCTCGGGCTGGACTACCTCCCCGGCGCGCTGGACTTCGAGGCCGGCGCCGACGGGGTCGACCCGGAGCTCGCCGGCCGGGTGCTGTGGTTCGACGCGCTGATCGGCAACGTCGACCGCTCCTGGCGGAACCCGAACATGCTGTTCTGGCACGGTCGGCTGCAGCTGATCGACCACGGAGCCGCGCTCACCTTCCACCACCACTGGCCGGGGGCGGCAGCGGCAGTGGCCCGGCCCTACGACGCGTCCGCGCACGCCCTGGTCGAGTGCGCCCCCGACGTGCCCGCGGCCGACACGGCGCTGGCCCGCCGGGTCACCCGGGAGCTGCTGGACCGCGTGCTGGCGCAGGTGCCCGACGAGTGGCTCGACGACCCGCAGGCCGGTGCCGCGCCCGACGCCGTACGGTCCCGGTACGTCGAGCAGCTGCTCGCCCGGCTGGACGCCCGCGCGGCCTGGCTGCCCGGGGTGGTCGCCGCGGCCGCCGCCGGGGGAGCGGGCCGCCGGCGGGCGCCGCGCGGGGAGAACCGGCCCGCGTGGCTGGGGCCGCCGCCGCCGGAGGGGATCAGCCAGCGATGAAGGACACCTTCGAGTACGCGGTGCTGCGGGTGGTCCCGCGCGTCGAGCGGGGGGAGTTCCTCAACGCCGGCGTCCTCGTCTACTGCCGGCAGCGCGACTACCTGGGCTCGCGGCTGCACCTCGACGTCGACCGGTTGCGCGCGCTGGACCCCACCGCCGACCCGGTGGCCATCGGCCGGGCGCTCCAGGCGGCCGCGGACGTCTGCTCGGCCGATCCGGGCGTCGGTGCGGCCGGTCGGGAGGCGCTCGGGGCCCGGTTCCGCTGGCTCACCGCGCCCCGCAGCACCGTCGTCCAGCCGGGACCGGTGCACACCGGCTTGACGGCCGACCCCGACGCCGAGGCCGAGCGGTTGCTGCGCCTGCTGGTGCTCCCGGTCGAGGGCTGACCTCCGACCTCAGCGGCCGTCGGGCCGTCGCAGCACGACGAGCACCGGCACGGTGAGCCAGGTCAGGGCGCCGAGCAGCTTCGCCCCGTCCTCGAGCAGGTGCCGGCCCTCCGCGAACTGGTCCAGGGCGACCGAGGCGCCCAGCAGCGCCGCGCCGAGGACGAAGACGGCGCAGACGAGGTCGCGTGGTGGCCGCAGGAAGGCGATGAGCAGCACGGCGGTCAGCGCGGCGTAGCCGGCGAGGATCAGCTCCTGGGGCACCCCGAGCAACGGGCCGATCGTCTCGTGCAGCAGCAGGGCGTCGTCGGCGGCCAGCACCAGGACCAGGGTGCCCAGCCCCACCAGCCGGCCGCGCTGCGCGGGCGCGAGCCAGGCCGCGAGGAACGACAGCCCGGCGGTCGTCGCCCACACCATGCCGTTGAGGATGCTGACGGCGCCGACGTACCAGGCGGCGTCGGCGGTGACCTGCCAGTCGCGGGTGAAGGTGGAGATCGGCTGGTCGACCACGTCGGCCAGCACCGTGGTGAGGGCAAGCACCGCCGCACCCGCGGCCAGCGCGGCCACCGGCAGCCACCGGCCGGGATGGCGGCGCGGCTCCCCGGCCGCGGCGGTGGGAGCGGCGGCGTCCCGTGTCTCCATGACGACGACCCTAGGCGGTTCCGGTTCCACCGTCGCGGCCCTGCCGGCGAGCCGGGCGACGGGGCCGTGAGCGGCCATCCACCGCGCGCGACGAGAACGGTGGCCAGGAGGTCAGCGCTCGTTCACTGCTCGGTCACGTCGTGGTGGCCGGAGCCGGTTTGGCTTCGCGCGCCCGACTTCCTCTCGACCCAGAGGGTTCTGATGACCGACATCCTCGAGCCGCGCAAGCGCGCGCTGCTGCCCCTGTTCTCCGGCATCCGGCACGGCAGCCGCAGCCACACGACCTGCTTCTACAAATGCGGCAACGCCTGCGACAGCGCCATCCCCAACCCGACGGACAACCCGACCTTCGCGGCTGTGGTCCAGCAGTCGTTCAGCCGGCGCAACCTGCTGAAGGCGGCCGGCGTCAGCGCCCTGGTCGTCGCGGCCGGACCGGCTCTCCCGGCCGCGGCCCAGACCTCGTCGTCCCGCCGCGGTGGTGCCGCCGACGGGGCCCTGACGTTCCAGCCGGTCCAGCAGAACTTCCTCGACGAGCTGGTCGTCCCCACCGGGTACGCCTCCAGCGTGGTCATGCGCTGGGGTGACCCGGTGCTGCCCGGGGCGCCGCCGTTCCGCATCGACCGGCAGACGCCCGAGGCCCAGGCCAAGCAGTTCGGCTACAACTGCGACTTCATCGGGTGGCTGCCCCTGGACGACCGCAACGCGCTGCTGGTGGTGAACCACGAGTACACCGACGAGCAGCTGATGTTCGCCGGTGTCGCCGACGAGGAGGGCGCGGGCGACATCCCCGACGAGTACAAGCGCGTCGCGATGATGGCGCACGGCATCTCGGTGGTGAAGGTCCGCCGGGAGGGTCCGGCCGGTCAGTGGCGGGCCACGCGGGAGCGCGACCGCAACCGCCGGATCACGACGGACACCCCCTTCCAGCTGACCGGGCCGGCCGCCGGGTCCGAGTACCTGCGGACCAGCGCCGACCCCGAGGGGCGCACCGTCCTGGGCACCCTGAACAACTGCGCGGGGGGCGTCACGCCGTGGGGCACGACGCTGCACGGCGAGGAGAACTTCAACCAGTACTTCGGGACGACGGCGCCGATCAGCGAGGCCACCCAGATGGCGGCGCTGCGCCGGTACGGCGTCAGCGCCGAGGACGTCCCGACCCGCAAGTGGCACACCGTCGACCCGCGGTTCGACCTCAGCCAGGAGCCCAACGAGGTCAACCGCTTCGGCTGGGTGGTCGAGCTCGACCCGTACGACCCCACCTCGACGCCCAAGAAGCACACCGCCCTGGGGCGCTTCAAGCACGAGGGTGCCGATGTGCGGATCGCCGAGGACGGCCGGGTGGTCGCGTACTCGGGCGACGACGAGCGCTTCGACTACATCTACAAGTTCGTGTCGAAGAAGAAGTACCGGGAGGGCACCGACCGGGCGACGCGGCAGCACAACATGACCCTGCTGGAGGAGGGCGACCTCTACGTCGCCCGCTTCACCGGCGACTCGCCGGCCGCCGAGATCGACGGCAGCGGGCAGCTGCCCGCCGACGGGGAGTTCGACGGGGTCGGGCACTGGATCCCGCTGGTCAAGGACGGCCGGTCGATGATCCCGGGCAAGGACGTCGCGTGGGTCCTGGTCTTCACCCGCCAGGCCGCCGACCGGCTGGGCAAGCTGCTCGACGAGAACGGTGACTTCCCGGACCCGGACAACGTCCAGGTCATCGATCCCTCGAAGGTGCCGACCAAGATGGACCGGCCCGAGGACATCCAGACCAACCCGGTCAACGGCCGGGTGTACGCGGCGCTGACCAACAACTCGAACCGGACCGGTCAGAACGGCCGGCCGGGGGCGGACGAGGCGAATCCGCTCACCCGCTCCTGGGCGTTCGTGCCCGCCGACGACGAGGCCGGCACGCCGGCGAGGTTCGAGGAGCGGCCGGGCAACCGCAACGGGCACGTCATCGAGTGGGAAGAGGTCGGGTCGGCCACCGGGGAGACCTTCAACTGGCGGATCTTCCTCCTCTGCGGCGACCCGGAGTACCCCGGCACGTACTTCGCCGGGTACGACAAGTCGCAGGTCAGCGCCATCTCGTGCCCGGACAACCTGGAGTTCGACCCGGCCGGCAACCTGTGGATCTCCACCGACGGGAACGTGCTCTCCACGCGGAACCAGGAGGCGGGCACCATCGGGGGCACGAACGACGGGCTCTTCGCCGTTCCCACCCAGGGCCCGGAGCGCGGCCACCTCAAGGCGTTCCTCACCGTGCCCATCGGCGCCGAGTGCAGCGGGCCGATGATCCCGTCGGACGGCCGGTCGGTGTTCGTCTCCGTGCAGCACCCCGGTGAGACGACCGGCTCCACGGTGGAGAACCCGTCGAGCCGGTGGCCCGACATGCAGGCGTACCGGCCGTTCCCGCGGCCGAGCGTCGCCGTCGTCTACCGCCCGGACGGTGGCCGCATCGGCAGCTGAGAGGAGCGCGAGCCCCGCACCGGTCCGGTGCGGGGCTCGCGTCGTCTCAGGGCAGGAGGGCGTCGATGCGGCGGGCCAGCTCCAGGTCCAGCTCGCTCACCCCGCTGGCGGAGTGGCTGACCAGCGTCAGGTGCAGGCGCCGGAACCGCAGGTCGACGTCCGGGTGGTGGTCCAGCTCCTCCGCGACGTCCGCGATCGCGACGATCGCGGCGACGGCGGCGCGGAAGCTCGGCAGCTCGACGGTGCGGCGGATGCCGTCGACGTCCCCCGACCACAGCGGGAGGGCGCGGAGCGCGGCGGCGAGCTCGTCAGGGGAGAGGCGGGGTGGGCGCGGCATCCGCCCATGGTGACGTGAGGGAACGGCGGCGACGTACTGGAACGGCCTCGTCCCCGGGGCCCGCGGCGCGGGGAGGGACGAGGCCCTTCCAGGGGTGGTTCCTCAGAGGTGCAGGCCGCACTCGGTCTTGGTGGAGCCGGCCCAGCGCCCGGCCCGCGGGTCCTCGCCCGGCGCGACCGGCCGGGTGCAGGGCGCGCAGCCGATCGAGCCGTAGCCGATCTCGAACAGCGGGTTCACCGGGACCTGGTGCTCGGTCGTGTAGGCGTCGACGACGTCCTGGGTCCAGGCCGCCATCGGGTTGACCTTCACCATGCCGCGCTTGGCGTCCCAGTCGACGAGCCGGGTGCCAGCGCGCGTCGGCGACTCGTCGCGCCGCACGCCCGAGCCCCAGGCCGTGAACCCGGCCAGCGCCTGCGCCAGCGGCTTCACCTTGCGCAGCTCGCAGCAGAGGTCCGGATCCCGGTCGTGCAGCTTCGGCCCGAAGGCGAGGTCCTGCTCCGCCACTGTCTGCGGCGGGGTGACGTTGTGCAGCGTGATCGGCAGCACGCTGCTGACCCAGTCGCGGGTCCCGATCGTCTCGGCGAAGTGGTAGCCGGTGTCGAGGAAGACCACGTTGACGCCGGGGATCACCCGGGAGGCCAGGTGCGACAGCAGCCCGTCGGCCATGGACGACGTGATCGCGAACTGGTCGCCGAAGGTCTCCCCGGCCCAGCGCAGCACGGCCAGCGCCTGGTCCACCGGGTCGGCGATGCCCTCGAAGCGGGCATCGGCGCCGGCGGCGAGTTCCGGTGTCGGTGCGATCGCAGTGGTCATTCCGGCACCCCCGTGGCGAGCAGTCGGACGGTGAACGCACGGAGGCAGGCGCCGCAGCGCCAGCCACCGGCCGACTCCCCGTCGTAGGGGGTCAGCTCCTCGTCCCCGCAGTACGGGCAGTGGAACACCGGCAGCTGCCGGGTCCTTCCCGGCTCCGGCTCCTCGGTCACAGCAGCCAGGCCTCCTCGGCGCGGGAGACGTAGTGGGCGAAGGACTCGCCCGGCGTCCGGCGGTCGAGGAAGCCGCGCAGCACGCGCTCGCAGTAGTCGGCGGTCTCCGCCTTCGTCACCTTGTGCCCGCGGAACTTGCGACCGAAGGTGGCCTCCACCCCGAGGTGGCCGCCGAGGTGGACCTGGAAGCCCTCGACCATCTCGCCGGTGTCGTCGCGCACCATCGAGCCCTTGAAGCCGATGTCGGCGGTCTGGAAGCGGGCGCAGCTGTTCGGGCACCCGTTGACGTTGATGCCGATCGGCACGTCGAAGTCCGGCAGCCGCCGCTCCAGCTCGGCGTAGAGCTCCTGCGCGTGCTGCTTGGTCTCCACGATCGCCAGCTTGCAGAACTCCAGGCCGGTGCAGGCCATCGTGCCGCGGCGGAACGCGCTCGGGCGCACCTGCAGGTCGTGCTCGGCCAGGGCCTCGACCAGCGCCTCCACCCGCTCGTCGGGGACGTCGAGGATGACCAGCTTCTGCTGCGTCGTCGTCCGGATGCGCCCCTGCCCGTACTCGTCGGCGAGGTTCGCGATCGTGGTGAGCAGCGAGCCGGTGATCCGGCCGGTGCGCAGCGCGAAGCCGACGGCGTTGTTGCCGTCCTTCTGCTTGGCGACGCCGACGTGGTCGCGCTGGTCGTGCTTCGCGGGGGCGGGCGCCGGGCCGTCGGGCAGCGCCTCCTCCAGGTACTCGTCCTGCAGCACCTGGCGGAACTTCTCCGGGCCCCAGTCGGCCATGAGGAACTTGATCCGGGCCCGGTTGCGCTGCCGGCGGTAGCCGTAGTCGCGGAAGACCGACGTGCAGGCGGCCCAGACGTCGGTGACCTGGTCGGGCCGGACGAAGACGCCGATCCGCTGGGCGAACATCGGGTTGGTGGACAGCCCGCCACCGACCCACAGGTCGTAGCCGGCCTCGCCCGCCTCGTTCACGACGCCGACGAACGAGACGTCGTCGATCTCGGGCTCGGTGCAGTGGTCGACGCAGCCGGACATCGACGTCTTCCACTTGCGGGGCAGGTTGCTGAACTCGGGGCTGCCCACGTACTTGGCGACGGTCTCGGCGATGACGTCGGTGGCGTCGATGACCTCGTCCTCGAGGATCCCGGCCAGCGGGCAGCCGAGCATCACGCGCGGCACGTCGCCGCAGGCCTCCATCGTGGAGAGGCCCACCGACTCCAGCCGCCGCCAGATCTCGGGCACGTCCTCGATGCGGATCCAGTGGTACTGCACGTTCTGCCGGTCGGTGACGTCGGCGACGTCGCGGCCGAACTCGGTGCTGATGCCGCCGAGGACACGCAGCGCGTCGCTGGTCAGCTGCCCGCCGTCGATGCGCGCGCGCATCATGAAGTAGGAGTCCTCGAGCTCCTCGGGCTCCAGCACGGCGGTCTTGCCGCCGGGGATGCCCTGGGCGCGCTGGGTGTAGAGGCCCATCCAGCGCATGCGACCCCGCAGGTCCCCGGGGTCGATGCCGTCGAAGCCGGTCTTCGAGTAGATGTCGAGGATCCGCTGGCGCACCTCGAGGCCGTCGGAGTCCTTCTTCATCCGCTCGTTGGGGTTGAGCGGTTCGCGGTAGCCCAGCGCCCACTGGCCCTGACCGCGTTGCGGCCGGTTGCTGCTCCGGGTGGGGGTGCTCACGTGGCGTACTTCTTCCTGCGCTCGCCGACCGCCCGGCAGCCGGCCGGGGTGGGAGGCGCTGCTGGTTCGGGACGCAGCGGGACAGCTGCGCGAGGGACCTGGGTCAGCGCGCGGCGCGACAGGCGGCGCTGGAGACGAGCGCCAGGTCGATGTGCAGACGCGCGACGAGGAGACTGCCGCGGTCGGTCATGTCGCGATCCTCCCACATTCCGGGCGGCCCGGTGCAGGGCTCACCCGACGGGGCGGGGAGGCCGCGCCCCGTCGGCCGGTGCGTCGTGGCCGCCCTCGGTCGGCACGGGCTCGCTGAAGGACCGCCACGCGGCGTCGAGCGCGACCAGCTCGGCTGCGTGCGGGGGGAGCTGCCCGGCGACGACGTCGGCCACGGTCACCCCCTCGAGCACCCGGCGGTAGGCCTCGCGGGCGGCGACCCACACCTCGGCCAGGCCGGTGGCGGCGCCGGGGTAGCTGACGTCCTCCGGCCGCTGGCCGTGCACCTCGGCGAGGAAACCCTGCTCCACCCGCATCACGCGGGCGATCGAGATCTCCGACGCGGGCAGGGCCAGCCGGTACCCGCCGTCCCGGCCGCGCTGGCTGGTGACCAGGCGGGCGTGCTGCAGGTCGGCGAGGATGGCCTGCAGGAAGCGGTTGGGGATGTCCTGGGCGGTCGCGATCCGATCGCAGGTCAGCGCCTCCGGGGCCGCCGCGGCGAGCTCCACGACGGCTCGGACGGCGTAGTCGACCCGGGCGTTGATGCGCACGCTGCCCATACTGCCGTGATCTGGGAGAGTGCCCGGGTGTTCCAGCTGCGTTTCACCACCTCGGTGGAGGCGCCGCTGACCGTGGCGTTCGACGTCGCCCGTGTCCTGGGCCGGCCCTGGCCGTTCCCGCTGGCGGAGGTCGTCGCGGTGCGGCCGGAGCGGGACGTGTTCACCGCTGCGGTCGGGTCGGGCGGCTGGGTCACCCACTCGCGCCGCTTTTCCGCCACCGGCGCCGGCACGCTGGTCGAGGAGCAGGTCGCCTGGGAGACCGGGCTGCCCGGCGCGGTGGGAGCCGTCGTCGACCGGGTCGTGCTGCGGCGCCGGGTCGCCCGTGCCATGCGGGCGCACCTGGACGCGTACGCCGCGGCGGCCGCGCTGCGGGCGCGCGAGGTCGTGCAGGTCGTCGGTGCCGCGCTGGTCGAGGGGGACCGGGTACTGGTGGCGCAGCGCTCGGGCGGGCCCTTCGACGGCTGCTGGGAGTTCCCCGGCGGCAAGGTCGACCCGGGGGAGACCGACCGGGCGGCGCTCGTGCGGGAGTGCGCCGAGGAGCTCGGGGTGGCGGTCGTGCCCGAGTCCTTCCTGGGGGAGGTGCTCCTGGACGGTGTGGTCGGCGGCGGTGCGCCCGGGGCCTCGACGATGCGGGTGTGGGAGGCGCGGAGCGCCTCCGGCCGGCCGGAGGCGCGGGAGCACACCGAACTGCGCTGGGTCGGCGCCGCCGACCTCGACGCGCTCGACTGGATCCCCGCCGACCGCCCCCTGCTCCCCGCCGTCCGGGCACTGCTCGCCCGCCACTGAGCGCCGGCGGGGCCGTGGAGCCGTCTCGCCACCGTCGGAACGGGAACGGGCGCCGCTCCCGGTGGGAGCGGCGCCCGTCGTCGCCGTAGCCCCTGTGCGAGGGGTGCGGAGGCCTTACTTGAAGGCGTCCTTCACCTTCTCGCCGGCCTGCTTGAGGCTGCCCTTGGACTCTTCCTTCTTGCCCTCGGCCTGGAGGTCGCGGTCGTCGGTGGCGTTCCCGAGCGCCTGCTTCCCCTTGCCGGACAGCTCCTCGATCTTGCTCGTCGTCTTGTCCGTGCCGCTCATCGCAGTACCTCCGGTCGTCGGTTGCTCGGAGCGGTCGTACCCGCCCCGACGTTCCCCGACACGCGCACCGGAAAGCCTCCGGTCCACCTGCGCCCGTGGCGGGAGGACCGCCCGCCGGATGCCCTGCGAGGCGTGGAAGTTACGGTCAGCGCGCGGATCGTGAGCCCAGGTCACAACTCGATGACGTCCGTGGACACCCTCTCCGGGGCGTGCCTAGGGTCCACCCGTCGCAGTCCCGGTCCTCCCCGGTCCGGCTGCGTCCGGCTCGAGACCATCCAGTCGCCCGCGGGTCGTGGGTCGACCTGTCCGTTCCCCCCGCTCGCGCGGGTCGAGGGAGGCATTGCACGTGAAGTTGAGCAAGCGCAGAGGTGGGCTCGTCGCGGCCGGCGTCGCCGCCGCGATGATGCTGTCCGCCTGTGGTGGCAGCGACGACAACGGCGGCGGCGGCGGCACCTCCGCCGACGGCGGCGGCACCTACAGCATCTACGTCGGCGAGCCGGAGAACGCCCTCATCCCGGGTAACACCACCGAGAGCGAGGGCCACCAGATCATCTCCGGTCTGTGGACCGGCCTGGTGGAGTACGCCACGGACGGCGAGGTGCAGTACACCGGCGTCGCGGAGTCGATCGAGTCCGAGGACAACACCACCTGGACCGTCGAGCTCAAGGAGGGCTGGACCTTCCACGACGGCACCCCGGTGACCGCGCAGTCGTTCGTCGACGCGTGGAACTACACGGCCTACAGCCCGAACGCGCAGGGTGCCTCGTACTTCTTCTCGAACATCCTGGGCTACGACGACCTGCAGGCCCCCACCGACGACGAGGGCAACGTCACCGGTGACCCGGCCGCCGAGGAGATGAGCGGCCTCGAGGTCATCGACGAGAACACCTTCGAGGTGACCCTCGCGACCCCGTTCGCCCAGTTCCCGGTGACCGTCGGCTACAACGCCTTCTGGCCCATGCCCGAGGCGTTCTTCGAGGACCCGGAGGGCTTCGGCAGCCAGCCGATCGGCAACGGCCCGTTCGAGGCGACCGAGGAGTTCGTCCCCGGCCAGGGCTTCACCGTGACCCGGTACGAGGACTACGCCGGCGAGGAGGAGGCCCAGGCCGAGCAGGTGGAGTTCCGGGTCTACGCCGACCTGAACACCGGCTACAACGACCTGCAGGCCGGCAACCTCGACGTCCTGCCGGACCTGCCGCCGGACGCCATCGCCTCGGCCGAGGACGTGCTCGGCGACCGGTACCTGGAGGCCCCGTCCTCCGGGTTCACCTACCTCGGCTACCCGACCTACGACGAGCGCTTCTCCGACCCGCAGGTGCGGCAGGCGCTGTCGATGGCCGTCGACCGGCAGGCGATCTCCGACGCCATCTTCGCCGGCAGCCGCGAGCCCGCCGACGCCTACGTCGCGCCCGTCGTCGACGGCTACCGCGAGGGTGCCTGCGAGTACTGCGAGCTGGACGTCGACCAGGCCAACGCGCTGCTCGACGAGGCCGGCTTCGACCGCAGCCAGCCGATCGAGCTGTGGTTCAACGCGGGCGCCGGCCACGACGCGTGGGTGCAGGCCGTGGGCAACCAGCTGCGCGAGAACGTCGGTGTCGACTACGTCCTGCGGGGCGAGCTCGACTTCGCCGAGTACCTCCCGCTGCTGGACGAGCAGGGTGTGACCGGTCCCTTCCGCCTCGGCTGGAGCATGGACTACCCGAGCCCGCAGAACTACCTGGAGCCGCTGTACTCCACCGCGGCCCTGCCGCCGGCGGGTTCCAACGCCACGTTCTACTCGAACCCGGAGTTCGACGCGCTGATCCAGCAGGGCAACAGCGCCGAGAGCAACGAGGAGGCCATCGAGTACTACAACCAGGCCGAGGACATCCTGCTCCAGGACATGCCGATCATCCCGATGTTCTTCGACGTGGAGCAGGCCGCCCACTCGGAGAACGTCAGCGACGTGGTGATCGACGTGTTCGGCGACATCGACCTCACGCGGGTCACGCCGCAGGGCTGAGCTAGCCGCACCGCACGGCCGCCGCCGGGGACCCCCGCCCAGACCGGGTCGGGCTCCCCGGCGGTCGGCCGCTCGGGCTCGTCCCGCATCATGGACGACGCCTCCGCGCCCGCGACATGGGCGTGGCGCGTCTTGACCGAGGAGCGACATGGGCCGCTACATCGCGCGCCGCTTTCTACTCACGATCCCCGTCCTGGTCGGGGCCTCGTTCCTGATCTTCGCGTTGGTCTACGCACTGCCGGGCGACCCGATCCGGGCCCTGGGCGGCGATCGCCCGCTCGCCCCCGCCGTGGTCGCCCAGTTGACCGCGGAGTTCAACCTCAACGACCCGCTGTGGCTGCAGTACGTCAAGTACGTCGGCGACCTGCTGCAGGGCGACTTCGGCACCGACTTCCGCGGCCGCGAGGTGCTGGACACGATCTCCCAGCGGATGCCGGTCACGGTGAAGCTGGCGCTGGTCGCCATCGCCTTCGAGATCGTCATCGGCATCGTCGCCGGCGTGCTGGCCGGCATCCGCAAGAACGGCTTCTTCGACAACGTGGTCCTGGTGAGCACCACGCTGATCGTCTCGATCCCGATCCTGGTGCTCGCGTTCGTCGCGCAGTTCACCTTCGGGCTCCAGCTGGGCCTGTTCCCGATCGCCGGCATCAACGAGGGCTGGTACAGCTACCTGCTGCCCGGCCTCGTCCTCGCCGCCGGGTCGCTGGCCTACGTCGCCCGCCTCACGCGGACCAGCATCGCCGAGAACATGCGCGCCGACTACGTGCGCACCGCGCGCGCCAAGGGCCTGCCGCGCCGCGACGTCATCGTCCGGCACACGCTGCGCAACAGCCTGATCCCCGTCGTCACCTTCATCGGCGCCGACATCGGCACCCTCATGGGCGGTGCGATCGTCACCGAGACGGTGTTCAACCTGCCGGGCATCGGCCGAGCCGTCTTCGACGCCGTGCGGGCCCAGGAGGGCGCCGTCGTGGTCGGCATCGTGACGCTCCTGGTCTTCGTCTTCATCTTCTTCAACCTGGTCGTCGACGTGCTCTACGCCGTCCTCGACCCGAGGATCCGCTATGAGTGACCCGAAGTTGACGGCCGTCGGTCACGACGAGGCCGGGGCCGGTGCCGTGACCGGCGCGCACGACGAGGAGGCGCAGGCCCGGCAGAACAGCCTCTGGAGCGACGCCTGGCGGCAGCTGAGGCGCAACTTCCTCTTCTGGATCGGCGCCGTGCTCGGCCTGCTGTTCGTCGGCATGGCGCTGCTGCCGACGGTCTTCGCCCGTGGGGTCGACCCGCGGTCGTGCAACCTGTCCAACTCCAACGCCGAGCCGTCGGCGGAGCACTGGTTCGGCTTCGACCAGCAGGGCTGCGACTACCTGGCCAACGTCGTCTACGGCGCCCGGAACTCGCTGATCATCGGCCTGCTGGCGGTCGTGGTGATCCTGGTGCTCGGGGTCCTGGTCGGCGCCATCTCCGGCTTCTACGGCGGCGTCACCGACAGCATCCTGAGCCGGATCGCCGACATCTTCTACGCGCTGCCGCTGATCCTGGGCGCGCTGGTGGTCCTGCGCAGCGGCATCCTCGGCCGGGGCGTGATCGCGGTGGCGATCGCGCTGGCGCTCTTCGGCTGGATGACCGCGATGCGGCTGGTCCGCTCGCAGGTGATCGCGATCAAGAGCTCGGACTACGTCGCCGCCGCCCGGGCGATGGGGGCCTCGGACATCCGGATCCTGATGCGGCACATCCTGCCCAACGCCGTCGCCCCGGTGCTCGTCTACGCCACCATCACGATCGGCATCCTCATCGCCGCGGAGGCGACGCTGACCTTCCTCGGGGTCGGGCTCCAGCCGCCGGCGATCTCGTGGGGTCTGCAGATCAACACCGGGCAGAGCCTGCTGCGCACCGCGCCGCACGCCGTCCTCTTCCCGAGCCTCATCCTCACCCTGACGGTGATGGCCTTCGTCCTCATGGGTGACGCGCTGCGCGACGCCCTCGACCCGAAGCAGCGTTCATGAGCACCGCGTCCACGTCCGTTTCCCCCGGCCCCGCCCGCGGCGCCGGGACACCCGTCCTCGAGGTCGACGACCTGCGGGTCGAGTTCCGCACCGAGTCCGGGGTGGTCAACGCCGTCAACGGCGTGAGCTACACCGTCTCGGAGGGCGAGACCCTCGCCATCCTGGGTGAGTCGGGCTCCGGCAAGTCCGTCTCCGCGCAGGCGATCATGGGGATCCTCGACTCCCCGCCGGCGGAGGTCACCAGCGGCCGGATCGTCTTCCAGGGGCGTGACCTGCTCACGCTGCCGGAGGAGGAGCAGCGCAAGGTCCGCGGGCCGGGGATCTCGATGATCTTCCAGGACGCGCTCTCCTCGCTGAACCCCGTGTACAGCGTCGGCTTCCAGATCGGCGAGATGTTCCGGGCGCACCGGGGCACCTCGCGCAAGGAGGCCAAGGAGCACGCGGTCGAGTTGATGGAGCGCGTCCGGATCCCGGCCGCCAGGCAGCGGGTGAACGACTACCCCCACCAGTTCTCCGGCGGTATGCGGCAGCGCGTCATGATCGCCATGGCGCTCGCGCTGGACCCGCGCATCCTCATCGCCGACGAGCCGACCACCGCGCTCGACGTCACGGTGCAGGCACAGGTGATGGACCTGCTCAAGGACCTGCAGCGGGACACCGGGATGGGGCTGATCCTCATCACCCACGACCTCGGCGTCGTGAACGAGGTCGCCGACAACGTGGCCGTCATGTACGCGGGCCGCATCGTCGAGCGGGGCACCGTCGACGAGGTGTTCGGCAACCCGGCCCACCCGTACACCGACGGGCTGATGCGCTCCATCCCGCAGGTGGAGGTCAAGGGCGGCCGGCTCCAGCCCATCGGCGGGCAGCCGCCCAACCTGGCCGCCATCCCGTCGGGCTGCCCGTTCCACCCGCGCTGCCCGAAGCGCCGCACCGGTGCGGAGGCCGCCGCGGGTCGCGACTGCGTCGCCGACGCCCCGCCGCTGCGGCTGGTCGTCCCGGGCCGTGAGGCCGCCTGCCACTACAGCGAGGAGGTCCTCGGTGTCTGACGCCAGCTCCGGGAGCAGCGCAGCGGACCTGTCCGCGGAGGCCGACCGGCAGAGGCTGTCCGACGCGGCCGACGCGGCGGCGACCCGCCCGGCGCACCGGCCCGGTGAGGTGCTTCTCGAGGTCAAGGACCTCAAGAAGCACTTCCCGCTCACCCAGGGCATCGTCCTCAGGCGCACGGTCGGCCACGTCCGCGCCGTCGACGGGGTCAACCTGCAACTGCGCCGCGGGGAGACGGTCGGCCTGGTGGGCGAGTCCGGCTGCGGCAAGTCGACGGTCACCAAGATGCTCGTGTCCCTCGAGAAGCCGACCGACGGGCAGATCCTCTACAAGGGTGACGACGTCACGAAGATGAGCGGCCGCGCGCTCAAGCAGTACCGGCGCGAGGTCCAGATCATCTTCCAGGACCCCTACGCCTCGCTGAACCCGCGGATGACCGTCGGGGACATCGTGGCCGAGGGCTGGTCGGTGCACGCCGACGTCGCGCCGAAGAAGGGGCGGCTGCAGCGCACCCAGGAGCTGATGGAGCGGGTCGGGCTCAACCCCGACTTCGTCAACCGCTACCCGCACCAGTTCTCCGGTGGGCAGCGGCAGCGCATCGGCATCGCCCGGGCCCTCGCCCTGCAGCCCGAGGTCATCGTCTGCGACGAGCCGGTGAGCGCCCTGGACGTCTCGGTCCAGGCGCAGGTCGTCAACCTGCTGGAGGACCTGCAGAACGACTTCGGGCTCTCCTACCTGTTCATCGCCCACGACCTCTCCGTGGTGCGGCACATCTCCGACCGGGTCGCGGTGATGTACCTGGGCAGCATCGTGGAGGAGGGCACCGACGCCCAGGTCTACGGCTCGCCCGCCCACCCGTACACGCAGGCGCTGCTCTCCTCCGTCCCGGTGCACGAGCCGCACCTGCGCGGGCTCAAGGAGCGGATCCTGCTGCAGGGCGACGTGCCGAGCCCGGCCAACCCCCCGTCGGGCTGCCGGTTCCGGACCCGCTGCTGGAAGGCCCAGGACATCTGCGCCACCGAGCCGCCGGCCCTGGTCGACCGGGGGCAGGGCCACCCGTCGGCGTGCCACTTCGCCGAGGCGCGCGCGGTCGTCCCCACGGAGGGCTGAGCACCTCGCGCTGGGATCAGGTGACCTGATCCCAGCGCGTCCTCCCTCGCGGTGCACGGTGGGGGAGGACGCCGCACGGTGGGGGAGGACGGCGCTGCGGCCCCCGGCCCCCTCGATGCGGCGACGGCCTCAGGGAGAATGGTCGACCGTGACCGCTGACCGACGACTGCTCCTCGTGCATGCGCATCCCGACGACGAGACGATCAACAACGGCGCCACGATGGCCCGCTACGTCGCCGAGGGCGCCGGCGTCACCCTGCTCACCTGCACGCTGGGGGAGGAGGGGGAGGTCCTCGTGCCGGAGCTGGCCCAACTCGCCGCGGACCAGGCCGACCAGCTCGGCGGGTACCGCATCTGGGAGCTGCGCGGGGCGATGGCGGCGCTCGGGGTCGTGGACGTCCGCTTCCTGGGCGGACCGGGGCGGTACCGCGACTCGGGGATGATGGGCACGCCGGCCAACGACCACCCGCGCGCGTTCTGGAACGCAGACCTCGACGAGGCGGTGGCGCACGCCGTCGCCGTCGTCCGCGAGGTCCGGCCGCAGGTCCTGGTCACCTACGACGAGTTCGGTGGCTACGGCCACCCGGACCACATCCAGGCCCATCGGGTGGCGATGCGGGCGGTCGAGGCCGCGGCCGACCCCGGCTACCGCCCCGATCTCGGCCCGGTCTGGGACGTGGCGAAGGTGTACTGGTCGGCCATGCCGCGCTCGGTGGTGCGGGAGGGCATCGAGGCACTCGCCGCGCTCGGTGAGGCCTCGCCCTTCGAGGGGCTGGGGGACGTCGACGACGTGCCCTTCGTGGTCCCCGACGAGGTGGTCGACTGCGCCGTCGACGCCCGTGCGTACGCCGACCGCAAGGACGCCGCCATGCGCGCCCACCCGACCCAGATCACCGTCGACGGGCCGTTCTTCGCCCTGTCGAACAACCTCGGCCAGGAGGTGCTCGGCGTCGAGTACTACCGGCTGGTCAAGGGCGAGCGCGGGCCCGGCGCCGGGCCGGACGGCCGGGAGGACGACCTCTTCGCCGGTCTGCCCGGGTGAGCCGACGAGGGCCGGTCGCGCGCGCCGGTCTGGGGGTCGCGGCGGTCGTGGTCGCGGCGTGGCTGGCGATCGTGGAGGTGTTCTGGCTGCCGCTGCGGGTCGGTGGCGTGCTGGTGCCCGTGTCGGTGGTCGCGGCGGTGGTGGGCAACCTGCTGCTGGTCCGCGCGGCGCTGTGGCTGAGCGGGTCGAAGGTCGTCGCCGCGCTCCCCGCGGTCACCTGGCTGGTCGTCGCGCTGGCGGCGATGCAGCGCCGCCCGGAGGGCGACCTGCTGCTGGTCTCCGGGGGTGCGCTGGGCGCGGCGAGCAGCGCGTTCCTGCTGCTGGGTGTGCTGGCCGCGGCCCTCGCCGTCGGCCTGGCCCTCGGCACGCCGGTCCGGCGGACCACGCCCGCGGGACCCGGTCGACGGGTCACGTCCGCGGAGCCCACCGGTGGTGCTCGGTGAATCCCGGCCGCGTGTAGCGGGCCGGCGCCGGGCGCAGCGCCTCAGTCCCGCCGAGGAGGCGTCACCGCACCGTGCGCGGCCGGCAGCGGGCGGGCGTTCAGCCAGCCCAGCACCCGCTCGGCCGGCATGGGCCGGGAGATGTGGTAGCCCTGGGCGACGTCGCAGCCCCACTCGCGCAGGGCGGCGAGCGCATCGGCGTCCTCGACGCCCTCGACCACCATGCTCATCCCGAGGTCGCGGCTCAGCTGCAGCGTGCTGCGCACGATCGCCGCCGCCCGCGGGTCGGAGGTCAGGTGCGTGACGAAGCTGCGGTCGAGCTTGAGCTCGTCCACCGGCAGCGCCCGCAGGTAGGACAGCGACGAGTACCCGGTGCCGTAGTCGTCCACCGAGAGCCGCACGCCGAGCCGCCGCAGCCCCGCCATGACCTGCTGGCTGCGGGCGGCGTCGGCCATGAGCACGTCCTCGGTGATCTCCAGGACCAGGGCGCCGGCGGGCACCGAGCAGGCGTCCAGCAGCATCGCCACCTGCTCGGGCAGGGCGACGTCCTGCAGGTTGGACACCGACAGGTTCACCGCGACCGACAGGTCGTGGCCGTGGGTCCGCCAGGTGTGCAGGTCCCGCAGCGAGCGCTCCAGCACGCGCAGCGCCAGCCGGCGCATCAGACCGGCCTGCTCGGCCAGCGGCAGGAAGACGTCGGGGTAGAGCAGGCCGCGCTCCGGGTGGTTCCAGCGGACCAGCGCCTCCACCCCGACGACGCTGTCGGTCCGCAGGTCCAGCTGGGGCTGGTAGTGGTTGTCCAGCTGCTCGCCGTCGAGGGCGGACCGCAGCTGCTCCAGGGTCTCCAGCCGGTCGCGGGAGGCCGGGGTGCCGTCGGGTGCCCACACCTCGTAGCCGTGGCGCCCGCGCTTGGCCGCGTACATGGCGGTGTCGGCCCGGGCCAGCAGCAGCGAACGGTCCCGGCCGTGGTCCGGGCAGAGGGCGATGCCGATGCTGGCGTCCACGTGCAGGGACGTCCCGTCGAGGACGAAGGCGTCGCGCAGCGCTGCGCCCAGGTCCTCGGCCACCTCGCGGGCCCGTGCGGCATCGGCGTCGGGCAGCAGGACGGCGAACTCGTCACCGCCCATGCGGGCCAGCAGGTCCGCGGGACTCAGGGTCCGCTCCAGACGGGGACCCACCAGGCACAGCAGGTCGTCGCCGACGCTGTGCCCGAAGCTGTCGTTGATCTCCTTGAACCGGTCGAGATCGATCATGAGCAGGGCGCAGCGCCGGTCGCGGTCGCCGTAGACGGTGGTCTCGACCGTCTCGATGAACTTGCGGCGGTTGGCCAGCCCGGTGAGCGGGTCGTGGTGCGCCTCGGTGGCCAGCTGCGCCAGGCGTTCCTGCTCGGCGGCGCGCAGCTCGGCGTTCTCCACCACCAGCGCTCCCTCGAGGGTGACCTGCCGGACGGCGTCGCGCACCGACGAGCTCCAGGTGCGGGTGGCACCGACCGATCCGGTGACCACCAGGCCCAGGAGCCGGTCGCCGGACATCAGCGGCACGCTGATGTAGGAGTTGACCTCCAGCGCCCGCACGAGCTCCGGATCGAGCAGGTCGGTGGCGGCGGCGTCCTCGACGAAGACGGCCGACTTCTCCTCGCTCGTGAGCCGCCACAGGGGGACGCCGCTCGCCGGGCGGCCGACCAGGCGGGTCTGCACCACGTGCTTGTGCTCCTCCGGCCAGTCGACGTGCCGGACCTCGCTGATCCGCCCGTCGCCGTCGACCAGGTAGGCCGCGCTCCGGTCGGTGCCGGCCAGTCGCTGGACGGCGCGGGCCAGCACCTCGGCGGCCGCGGCAGCCCCGGTCACCGCCGAGCCGTCCACCAGGAGCTGCCGGACGACGCGGGCGGTCGTGAGCGACGCCGCACGGGCCTGGCTGGTGCGGGCCTGCTCGATGACGCCGCCGAGGTGCGCACCGGCGGCGGCGGCCAGCCGGCGGACGTCCTCGGAGAAGGGGCGGACCTGCGTGCTGTCCAGCGTGAGGACGCCGGCCAGGTCGGGGCCCCGGCCGAGCGGGACCGCCAGCGCGGAGGCGATGTGGAACGAGTCGGCCCACCACCCCGAGATCGACCCCGACTCGCGGTCGGCGGTCATGGGTGTGCCGGTGCGCAGCACGGTCTCGGCCAGCTCGGGGGCGACGGGCGCGTTGCGGAACTGCCGCCAGGTGGCGAGGTCCTGCCGGCCGTCGGCGTAGGCGGCCATGCGGGGGACGAGCCGGCCGTCCTCCAGCAGGAAGACGCAGGCGCGCTCGACCTCGCCGAGCTCGGCGAGCTGGCGGCAGGCCGAGCCGAGCAGGTGGTCCATCGACTGGGCCTGCGCGGCCGACTCGATCAGCTCCAGGAGTACGGCGGCCTGGGCCAGCCGGCGCTGCTGGGTGCGCCGGCTCCACGCCTCGGCCAGCGCCGCGGCGATCCGCGGGGCCACCTGGCGCAGCAGGTGGGGGGCTGCGGCCGCGGCGGGCTCCACGGTCAGGACGCCGACGACCTCGCCGTCGAGCACCAGCGGCTCGCCGTGCGCCGATCGGATGCCGACCTCGGCCAGGTGGCGGTCCTCGACGCGCCGCCCGTCGGCGTGGGCGACGATGCCCCGGCGACCGGTGACGACGGCGGAGAGGAAGGGGGAGTCGGCCAGCACGGCGGGGGTGCGCAGAGCCGGGTGCAGGGGGAGCGCGTCCCGGGTGGCGCAGCCGGACTGCCGGTACGGGACGACGAGGCCGGTCGAGGCCTCGTGCACCCACACCGACACCCGTGTCGCGCCGGAGGAGGCGCGCAGCCGGGAGAGCAGGTGCACCAGGGCGGCGTGCGCGTCGAAGGGGGACGCCGACGGCTCGGGCCGCGACGTCCCCTCCTCCTGCGTCGTCCGGGACACGTGATCGAGATCGGCGCCCCGGCCGGCTGCTTGAGCGGGGGCCGGTGACCCACCCCGATGGGGGGAGACCGCCCGGAGCTGCCTCTCCCGTGCCCCGGCCGGGGGACGCGGCGGGTGGCCCGTGGCACGTCGACCGGCGCGGGAGGTGATACTAGGGGTGCATCTGACGCGACCGGCCCCGGCCGGCGCGCCGCCCGAGAGTCCCCGGGAGGGAACCCCTTGACCTACGTCATCACCCAGGCCTGCGTCGACGTTCTCGACAAGGCGTGCATCGACGAGTGTCCGGTGGACTGCATCTACGAGGGCGACCGGATGCTGTACATCCACCCCGACGAGTGCGTCGACTGCGGGGCGTGCGAGCCGGTCTGCCCGGTGGAGGCCATCTACTACGAGGACGACGTCCCGGACAAGTGGAAGGACTTCTACAACGCCAACGTGGAGTTCTTCTCCGACCTGGGCAGCCCCGGTGGCGCCGCCAAGACCGGGAAGATCGGCAAGGACCACCCGCTGGTGGCCGCGCTCCCGCCCCAGGGCGAAGGCCACTGACCGCTCCGGTCCCCGGCGCGCCCCGGGCGCTTCCGGACTTCCCCTGGGACTCCCTGGCGGGTGCACGGGCGCGGGCCGCCCAGCATCCGGGCGGTGTGGTCGACCTGTCGATCGGCACGCCCGTCGACAGCACACCCGCGGTGCTGCGCGAGGCGCTCGCCGGGGCGGCCGACGCTCCCGGCTACCCGACCGCGCTGGGCACCGCGCAGCTGCGCACGGCCGCCGCGGACTGGCTCCGCCGGCGGCTGGGTGTGCACGTGGGCGACCCGCTGGGCGCCGAGCCCTCGCTCATCCCGACGGTCGGCTCCAAGGAGCTCGTCGCGCTGCTCCCCACCCTGCTGGGGCTGTCCGGCGCCGCCGGCACCGTGGTCGTCCCGGAGGTCGCCTACCCGACCTACGAGGTCGGCGCCGTGCTCGCCGGCCTGGCCGTGCACCGGAGCGACACCCCGCCGGCCGACGCGGTGACGCCTGCCCACCCACCCGTCTCGCTGGTCTGGCTCAACTCGCCGGGCAACCCCCACGGGCGGGTGCTGACCGACGACGAGCTGCGGCGATGGGTCGCCTGGGGGCGAGCGCACGGGGTGCCCGTCGTGGCCGACGAGTGCTACATCACGCTGGGCTGGGACGTGGCGCCCCGGTCGATCCTGCACCCGGAGATCGCCGGCGCGGACCACACCGGCCTGCTGGCCGTGCACTCGCTGTCCAAGCAGTCGACGGCCGCCGGTTACCGGGGCGGCCTGCTCTCGGGTGACCCGGCGCTGGTGCGCCGTGCCTGGGAGGTGCGCCGCCACCTCGGCCTGCTGGTGCCGGGGCCGGTGCAGGCCGCCATGGCCGCCGCCCTGGACGACGACGCGCACGTCGACGCGCAGCGCGAGCGGTACCGCCGGCGGCGGGACCGGCTGGCCGCGGCGGTGCGCGCGGCCGGGATGCGGATCGACCACTCCGAGGCGGGCCTCTACCTCTGGGCCACCCGGGACGAGGACTGCTGGCTCACCATCGACCGGCTGGCCACCCTCGGGATCGTCGCCGCCCCGGGCAGCTTCTACGGCCCGGCCGGGGCGCGGCACGTCCGGCTGGCGCTGACCGCGACCGACGAGCGGATCGACGCCGCGGCGGAGCGCCTGGCCGCCTGACGAGGTCAGCCGGCCGTGGCCAGGGGCGGGGCCGGGACGGGGTCCGTCTCCGGAACCGTGGACGACCGCGCATGTGAAGCGGCGTCGCGGCAATGGACCGTCTCGTCCGGCGTCGCCTGTACTCGGGTCATGACATCGGAGGCCATCCTCGTGACCGGTGGTACCCGGACCACCGGGAGCCCCGTGGTGGGCGGCCGCCGCTCCCGGGTGGAGCCCGCCGGGGAGCACGTGGCGGCGCACGTGCGACCGGCAGTGCTCCGGTGACCGGGGTGCTGGTGCACGCCGGCGCGCTGGGCGCCGGCCTCGTCTCCGGGGCCTTGAGCGTCTTCAGCCTGGTGGTGATGCCCGCCCTGGTGGCCGTCCCCTCCCCGGTGGGGGTGGCGGCGATGCAGTCGGTGAACCGGACGGCGATCCGCCCGGTCTTCCTCACCCTGCTGTTCGGCACGGCGGTGCTGTGCCTGGCCGCCGGGGGCGCGGAGCTGGCCGGCGCCCGCCGTCCGGGCGTCCTCGCCGCGGGACTGCTCTACCTGGTCGGCGTCGTCGGCGTCACGGTCGCGGCCAACGTCCCGCTCAACGAGGCGCTCGCCCGGTGGCGGCCGGACGCCGCGGCTCCGGGGGACTGGACCCGCTGGGTCCGCCGGTGGACCTGGTGGAACGGCGTCCGGGCGCTGGCTGCCGCCCTCGCCGCCGTCCTCCTCGTCGGCCCGGCGTGACCCCCCGGGGCGGTCAGACGGGCTCGCGGTACTGGATCACGGTGCCGGGGCCGACCCGCCGCGCGGCGGTGAGGCTCAGCGTGGCGCGGCGGAAGATCTCGCCGGCCCGGCTGGCGACGTCCACCGGCGCGATGCCCGCCGCCGCGGACACCCCCGGGATGCCCAGCGCGAGCACCGCCGAGACCAGCCGGGTGGCGGCGGTCTGCGCGGCCGGCACCGGACCGGCGAGCACGATGCCGAAGTCCGCGGGCCCGCAGGAGGCCACCCAGTCGTCCCCGCGGATGGAGCGGGCCAGGAGCGTGGTGACCTGCGCCAGCGTGTCCGGCGGGGTGGGCCACCCGTCGTCACGGCGCAGCAGGCCGAGCGCGATGAGGCTGGTGGGCTGCTGGCCCGCTGCCGGCAGCTCGTCGGCCAGTCGCTGGAGCAGCGCCTCCCGGGAGGGCAGGAGGGCGGTCACGTCGGTGGGTGCGGCGGGGACCGCGCGGGGGAGGTCGTCGGACGCGATCGTCATGGCGAGGACGTCGGTGCCGCCGAGGTGTTCGTTGAGCGTCGCGCCCGCCACGTCCCCCCGCCGGGGGACCCCCGAGCGCGCCGGGACCGGGCGCCCGGCCGTCGTCAGGCGCAGTCGAGCGTCTCCGCGGCCAGGGCGGCCGTGAGCTGCTGCGCCATGCCCTCCCACTGCTGGTACAGCTCCGGATACCCCGAGCGCTGCACGGCCTGGGCCATCTCGGTCAGCCGACCCGCCTCCCACCCGGGGATGGTCACCAGCCCGTCGTAGAACTTGCCGGCGGCGTACACCGGGTCGCGCACCTGCTCGGGCGTGCCCCACCCCTGGGAGGGCCGCTGCTGGAACAGCCCCAGGGAGTCGCGGTCGCCGTAGTCGAGGTTGCGCAGCCGCGACTCCTGCTGGGCGGTGGCCAGCGCGATGACGACGGCCCGGTCGGGCAGCCCGCGTTCCCGGCCGACCCGGGCGATGGTGGCCGCGTTGGCGGCCTGCTCGGCGGTGACCGTGACCGAGCCGTCGGGCACGGTGCAGGTGCCGGTCGCGGGGGGCTGCCAGTGCCGCTCGGCACCCCAGCCCGCGCCGGCGAGGAGGGCGGCGGTCACCAGCAGCGCCGGCCACCACCGGACCAGCCCGGTGGCGCCCCCGGACCGGCCGGGCCGCTGGGCCGCCGGGCGGCGGGCCGGAGGGCGCCGGCGGGGGCGGCGCGCGGTGCCGCGGCGTGCGCCGCCGTGCCCGGCGGCACGGCGGCGGGCGGCCGGCCGGGCACGGGTGGTGCTGCGCGCCCGGGCTGCGGCGTGGTGCGTCGCGGTGCGGGGGCTGGTCATCGTCCACCGACTGTAAGCGCCGTTCCCGGCCGTTCCTCGGACGCGGCCACGGTGCAGGGGCGCGAGGCGCGCCGGAGGTGGGACGCGCGGGCGAGCCCTCCGGGAGGGGCTGTTCCCAGCCGGACGGCGCCGATAGCGTGTGCCCGCCGTCGAGGAGGAGCCATGGTTGACGTCCTGCTGCCCGGGATCACCGCCACGCGGGTGCCCACCCCGCGACTGACCCAGAACGTCGTGCACCCGGCCGCCGTGGAGCCGGCGGAGCTCGGCGCCGCCGGCGGCGAGGTCGTGCTCTTCGTGCACGGCAACGTCAGCTCCGCGCTCTTCTGGCAGCAACCGCTGCTGGCCCTGGCCGAGGTGACGCGCGTGCGGCCGGTCGCGGTCGACCTGCGCGGCTACGGCGACACCGATCCGCTCCCGGTGGACGCGCGCCGGGGCGTGCGCGACTGGGCCGACGACGTCGCGGCGCTGGTGGAGACCCTCGGCGTCGAGCGGGTGCACCTGGTCGGCTGGAGCATGGGCGCGGGCGTCGTCCTGCAGTACCTGCTCGACGCGCCCGCGCGGGTCGCCTCGGTGACGCTGGTGGCCCCGGTATCGCCGTACGGCTTCGGCGGCACGGCTGGGCCGGAGGGGCGCCGCCTCGCCGAGGACGGCGCGGGCTCCGGGGGCGGTGCGGCCAACCCCGAGTTCGTCGCCGCGCTCGCTGCCGGCGACACGAGCGCCGACAGCCCGACCAGTCCGCGGTCGATCCTGCGGGCGTTCTACGTGGCTCCGGGGTCCCTGCCGCTGGACCCCGCGATGGAGGACGTCTTCGTCGCCTCGATGCTGTCCACCCGCACCGGTGCCGACCACTACCCGGGCGACTCCGTGCCCAGCCCGACGTGGCCGGGAGCGGCCCCCGGGGAGCGCGGCGTGCTGAACACGATGGCGCCGACGGTCATGGACGTGTCGGGTGTCGCCGAGCTGGCCGGCAAGCCCCCGGTGCTGTGGATCCGGGGGGATGCCGACGCGATCGTGTCGGACACCTCGGTGTTCGACCTGGCCCACCTCGGACAGCTGGGTGCGGTGCCGGGCTGGCCGGGTGAAGCGGTCTGCCCGCCGCAGCCGATGGTCGCCCAGACCCGCGCCGTGCTGGAGCGGTACGCCGCGGCCGGGGGCACCTACCGCGAGGTCGTCCTGCCCGGGGTCGGGCACTCCCCGCACGTCGAGCGGCCCCAGGAGTTCGTGGTGGCCCTGCTGGAGCACCTCGACGTCCCCGCGGAAACGTCGGCCTGAGCCCCCGCCGACATGGGCTCGTCGCACCGAGTGGGACCCGGAGGGTTCCGCGCAGGCACGACCCGATGGCCCCCTGCAGGGTCCCGCCGCGAGCGTGCGAGCGGTGGGGGGCAGGGGGTCCTTCTCCTATGTGTTCGCGTGCAGGTCGGCGTTGAGCGCGCCCCAGTTGCCGTCGCGCGGGAGCGCCTCGAGCGCGCCGCTGACGCTGTTGCGCCGGAAGAGCAGGCCGCTGCGCCCGGAGAGCTCCTTGGCCTTCACCTGGGAGCCGTCGGGCAGCGTGACCCGTGACCCGGCGGTGACGTAGCACCCGGCCTCGACGACGCAGCCGTCCCCGAGCGAGATGCCGATCCCCGCGTTGGCGCCGAGCAGGCAGCCGCTGCCGATCGAGATGACCTGGGTGCCGCCGCCCGACAGGGTGCCCATGATCGAGGCGCCACCGCCGATGTCGCTGTCGGCGCCGACGACCACACCGGCGCTGATCCGGCCCTCCACCATCGAGGGGCCCAGCGTGCCGGCGTTGAAGTTGACGAAGCCCTCGTGCATGACCGTGGTGCCCTCGGCCAGGTGGGCGCCGAGGCGGACCCGGTCGGCGTCGGCGATCCGCACGCCGGACGGGATGACGTAGTCGACCATCCG
Organism: Blastococcus sp. SYSU DS0753; assembly: GCF_054051175.1. Taxonomy (NCBI): domain Bacteria; kingdom Bacillati; phylum Actinomycetota; class Actinomycetes; order Geodermatophilales; family Geodermatophilaceae; genus Blastococcus; species Blastococcus sp. SYSU DS0753. The sequence goes on from NZ_JBJHAT010000011.1 coordinate 105,141, forward strand.
CGGGAACTTGTCGACGCCGAAGACGGTCACGTGGCCGAGGGCCGCCCGCAGCCGGTGGGCGTTGAACGTCGCCGCCTCCACCGGCCCGGCGCTGGTCCAGGCCACGTTCGTGAGGAGGCCGAACACGCCGGTCATGTTCGCCTCGTGCGGCTTGATCCGGCGGGTGGACAGCAGGTGCAGCCGGAGCCACACGTCGTGGGTGTCCACCGGCGGCTGGGAGAGGTCGGCGATCACCGTGCGGACGGCGATGACCTCCACCCCGCGCGCCTCGTCGCGGCGCACCAGGCCGCCGTAGTCGGGCCCCAGCTCACCGGAGAGCTCGAGCGCGCCCAGGCGGGTGGTCCCCGTGGCCGCGCCCGCGGGGGCCTCGAGCCGCGGCTCGGGGTACCAGGTGTCCAGCACGGTGCCCGACGGCGTGACCGTGGCCAGGCCGGCGGCGGATGCGGAGACGGGGGCGGACGCTGCGTCAGTCACGACGACGACGCTACCCAGCGCCTCCCCGTGCCGCCGCGGCCGGTGGTGAGGGGCAGGAGCGGCCTGGCTGCAGGGACCCGGGGCGAGCGTCAGCGAGTCCTGGGGGGCAGTCAGGTCCTTTCACTAGGCTTCCTCGTCGTGAGCACACCGCCGCCGCTCGACCTGTCCGCCGACGTCCTCGCGCTCACCCGCGCCCTGGTCGACGCCCCGTCGGTGTCGGGCAGCGAGGCGGCCCTGGCCGACGCGGTCGAGGCGGCGCTGCGGGCGCTGGGCGGGCTGGAGGTCGAGCGCATCGGCGACGCCGTGCTCGCCCGCACCAACCTCGGGCGGCCGACCCGGGTGGTCCTGGCCGGGCACCTGGACACGGTGCCGATCGCCGACAACGTGCCCAGCCGGCTGGACGAGGCCACCGGCCGCCTCTACGGCTGCGGCACCAGCGACATGAAGGCCGGTGACGCGGTGATGCTGCGGCTGGCCGCCGTCTTCGGCGTCCCCGGGGCGGAGCCGGCCCACGACCTCACGTTCGTCTTCTACGACAACGAGGAGGTCGAGGCGGTGAAGAACGGCCTGGGTCGGGTGGCGCGCGAGCGGCGCGGCTGGCTCTACGGCGACCTGGCGATCCTGCTGGAGCCGACCGACGGCGAGATCGAGGCCGGCTGCCAGGGCACCCTGCGGGCCGTGCTGGCGACCAAGGGCCGCCGGGCGCACAGCGCGCGCAGCTGGCTGGGGGAGAACGCCATCCACGGGCTGGCCGGCGCGCTCGCCGTGCTGGCCGCCTACCGGCCGCGCGAGGTGGAGATCGACGGCTGCACCTACCGCGAGGGGCTCAACGCGGTGGGCATCGCCGGTGGGGTCGCCGGCAACGTGGTCCCCGACGCGGCGTCCCTCACCGTGAACTTCCGCTACGCCCCCGACCGCGACGAGGACGCCGCCGAGGCGCACGTGCGCGAGGTCTTCGCCGACGCGATCGCCGCGGGCGCGACGCTGACCGTCGTCGACAACGCCGGTGGGGCGCTGCCCGGCCTCGCGGAGCCGGCCGCCGCCGCGTTCGTGGCCGCCGTGGGCCGCCCGGCGCGCGCCAAGCTGGGCTGGACCGACGTCGCCCGGTTCGCCGCCTTCGGCATCCCCGCGATCAACTACGGGCCGGGCGACCCCCAGCTCGCCCACACGCGCGAGGAGCACGTCCTGGTCGACCGGCTGCAGCCGACCGTCGACGCCCTCACCTCCTACCTCTCCGGGAGCACCGCATGACCGCCACCCCGCCGTCCGACGGCCGACGGCCGCGGCCCACCCGCCACCGCGGCCCGATCATGCTGCGCGGCGGCGAGCCCGACCCGCAGCGGCAGGGGTCGACCACCGACCAGCGGTTGCTCGACAAGCGGGGCCCCAGCGACTGGGTGCACACGGACCCGTGGCGGGTGCTGCGGATCCAGAGCGAGTTCGTCGAGGGCTTCGGGCTGCTGGCCGAGTTGCCGCGCGCGGTCAGCGTGTTCGGCAGCGCCCGGACGCCGCGGGACCACCCGCACTACGCCACCGGCGTCGAGCTCGGGGCCGCGCTGTCCCGGGCCGGGTACGCCGTCATCACCGGGGGCGGCCCCGGGGCCATGGAGGCGGCCAACAAGGGCGCCTCCGAGGCCGGGGGCATGTCGGTCGGGCTGGGCATCGAGCTGCCGTTCGAGCAGGAGCTCAACGAGTGGGTCGACGTCGGCATCTCGTTCCGCTACTTCTTCGTCCGCAAGACGATGTTCGTGAAGTACGCGCAGGCCTTCGTGATCCTGCCCGGGGGCTTCGGCACGCTCGACGAGCTGTTCGAGGCGCTCACCCTGGTGCAGACCCGCAAGGTCACCCGCTTCCCGGTCGTGCTCATGGGCAGCGAGTACTGGTCAGGCCTGATCGACTGGATCCGCGACACGATGATCGCCGAGGGCACGATCAGCCCCGGCGATCTCGACCTGGTCACCGTGACCGACGACGTCGCCGAGGCGGTGGCGGTCATCCAGGCGGCCGAGGCGGCGCGCCAGGCAGGGGACAGCGGCGGGGGGATGCGGGCGCCCGTCGACACCCGCCCGTCCGACGCCTGACGTGCTCTCCTTCGTCCTCTTCGTGCTCGCCGTCCTGCTGGTCGGTGGCGCACTCTTCCTCGTGGCCTCGCTGCTCATGGGGCGGGGCGAGAGCCAGCCGCCGGCGGACCCGGGACGGTCGCCGGTCGAGCTGCCCGACGACCGGCGCGTGGTGGCCGACGACGTCCGGGCGCTGCGGATCGCGGTCACCGCCCGCGGCTACCGGATGGTCGAGGTCGACTGGCTGCTCGACCAGCTGGCGCAGACCCTGGACGAGCGGGACGTGGAGATCGCGGCGCTCCGCGCCGAGCTGGCCGCACACGGCCGGCAGGAGGCGCCGACCGATCCCGGCGTCGAGCGGACCGACCGGGAGGGGACGCGGGATGCCTGAGCTGGTGGAGCGGGTGGCGGTCGAGGCGCCTGCGGAACGGGTGTGGGCCGCGCTGACCGACTGGTCGCGGCAGGGCGAGTGGATGCTCGCGACCGACGTGCGGACCGTCGACGGGCCCGCGCAGGGCGTCGGCGGCCGGCTGGCCGCGCGTACCGGGCTGCCGGCGCCCGGCGGGTTCCGGTTCGGGTTCCTCGACACCATGGTGATCACGGCGTGGGACCCGCCGCGCCGGGTCGAGGTGCAGCACACCGGCCGGCTGGTGCGAGGGCCGGGCATCTTCGAGATCGAGCCGCGGGGCGAGCAGAGCACCTTCGTCTGGACCGAGCGGCTCGACCTGCCCTACGGGGTGCTCGGCCGGGTCGGCTGGGTGCTGGTCAGGCCGTTCGCCCTCCTGGGGATCCGCTGGTCGCTGCGGCGCTTCGCCGCCTTCGCCCGCACGTACTGACCTGCCGCGGGGTGGGACCGGCGATCGGTGAGGATGTGCCGGTGCGCGACGGGACGACGGAGGCGGGTTCATGAGCCGGCGGGGCTGGGCCCTGTTCCTCACCATGTCGGTGATCTGGGGCGTGCCCTACCTGTTGATCAAGGTGGCCGTCGAGGAGGTGTCGCCGGTCGTGGTGGTCTTCGCTCGCTGCGCGATCGGAGCGGCCCTGCTGCTGCCCTGGACGGTCGCCCGCGGCCAGCTGCGCCCGGCGCTGCGGCACTGGAAGCCCCTGCTGCTGTTCACGGTGCTGGAGATGACCGGGCCGTGGCTGCTGCTCGCCTACGCCGAGCAGACCCTGTCCAGCTCGCTCACCGGTCTGCTGGTGGCCGCGGTGCCGTTCGTGGCGGCCCTGGCCGCCCGGCTCGCCGGGGAGGAGGAGCGGCTCACCCCGGTGCGGGTGCTGGGCATGGGCATCGGCGTGGTCGGGATCGCGGTCCTGCTCGGCCTGGACATCGATGGCGCGCAACTGCTGCCCCTCGTCGCCGTCGGGCTGGTGGTCGTGGGGTACGCCACGGCGCCGCTGGTGGTCAGCCGGGCCCTGCCCGAGGTGCCCGGCGTGGCCGCGAGCTCCCTCGCGCTGCTCGTGACCGCGGTGGTCTACGCGCCGTTCGCCGTCCCACGGCTCGGCCGGGTGGCCGATGCGTCGGGGGAGGCGCAGCTGTCGCTGCTCGCCCTCGGCCTGCTCTGCACCGCGGTGGCCCTGGCCCTGTTCTTCGCGCTGATCCGCGAGGTGGGGCCGCAGCGGGCGCTGGTCATCACGTTCGTCAACCCGGCCGTGGCGGTGCTGCTCGGGGTGCTGCTGCTCGGCGAGCCGTTCACCCTCGGTCTCGCCCTGGGGCTGCCGCTGGTGCTGGTCGGCTGCGTCCTGGCGACCCGACGCGGGAAGCAGGGCCCCGAGCCGAGCGTCGAGGCGGTGGACGCCGCGGCCCGCTGAGCGGTGCGGAGCCCGCTGCCCGGCGGAGGGTCGTCGGTGGGCAGGGCTAGCGTCCGGGACGTGCAGCGCTGCGCCTGGGCCACGAGCGCCCCCGAGTACATCGCCTACCACGACGAGGAGTGGGGGGTCCCGCTCCACGGTGACGACGCGCTGTTCGAGCGGTTGTGCCTGGAGGCGTTCCAGTCGGGGCTCTCCTGGATCACCATCCTGCGCAAGCGGCCCGCGTTCCGCGCTGCGTTCGCCGGCTTCGCGATCGACGCGGTGGCCGCCTTCACCGACGAGGACCGGGCGCGGCTGATGGCCGACGCGGGCATCGTCCGGAACCGCGCCAAGATCGCGGCGGCCGTCACGAACGCCCGGGCGGCGCAGCAGCTGCCCGAAGGGCTGTCCGAGCTGCTGTGGTCGTTCGCGCCCGACGGGCCGCGTCCTCGCCCCGCCACCCTCGCCGACGTGCCGGCGACGAGCCCGGAGTCGGTGGCCATGGCCAAGGAGCTCAAGCGACGCGGCTTCGTCTTCGTCGGCCCGACCACGGCCTACGCGCTCATGCAGGCGACCGGGATGGTCGACGACCACGTCGCCGACTGCTTCCGGGCACACCCGGCCGAGGGTGCGGGGGCGGGCTGAGGTCACTCTGACGGACCTCCTGTTGGACGGAGCGCCCCCATACGGGATCATTGTCCCGGAGCTCACAGCATCGGACGCCTCGCTCCTGCCAGCAGGCAGGCGCGTGGCCGGCGAAGGAGGCACGCATGGCGGCCATGAAGCCGCGCACGGGTGAAGGTCCCCTCGAGGTCACCAAGGAAGGGCGCGGCCTGGTCATGCGGGTACCGCTGGAAGGCGGTGGGCGCCTGGTCGTCGAGCTGTCGCCCGACGAGGCGGCCGCTCTCTCGGAGGCCCTGAAGGGCGCGACCAGCTGATCTCTGCGCGGCTCCACCCCCGGGTGGCGGTGCGCAGGACACGACCCGGCCCCGGGGGGGGGGGGGGGGGGGGGGGGGGGGGGGGGGGGGGGGGGGGGGGGGGGG
>NZ_JBJHAT010000012.1:0-105038 GCF_054051175.1 Blastococcus sp. SYSU DS0753
CCCTGGCAGCAGCAGCCGGCGGTGACCGCGCACCTGACCGTGGTGGCGCCGCTGCCCGCGCTCACCCCGGCGGGTTTCCTCGCCTCTGGTGCATCACTGCCGGCCGCGTTCACCCGGCCCGGCACGCCCGCGCCGGTGGGGGAGGTGGACGGGGAACCGATCACCGCCGCCCACCTGCGCGAACTACTCGCCGCCCTGGATGCCGCAGGCGTGCAGGCCCCGCCCGCCGGCAGCCTGACCATCGCGCTCACCGACGCCACCGGAAGACTGCGGGCGGTCACCGGCCGCCGCGAGCTGGAGAAGCTGGCCACCCGCGGCTGCCCGCTGCTCGGCCCACCGGGTCCGGTGGACCGCTACCGGCCCTCGGCCGCCCAGCAACGCTTCCTCGCAACGCGGGACCGCACCTGCCGGCACCCCGGCTGCACCGTGCCCGCCGGCTGGGCCGATCTGGACCACGTCATCCCGCACGCCGACCGCGGCGCCACCGCCTGCGAGAACCTGTGCTGCCTGTGCCGCCACCACCACCGGCTCAAGACCTTCGCCCCCGGCTGGACCCACACCCTCAGCGACGACGGCGTCCTCACCGTCATCACCCCCACCGGGGTCACCCGCACCAGCCGACCACCCGGCTACCGCGTCCTCACCGCACCACCTCAACCACCACCGCCACCACCGGCGGAGGACCCACCACCCTTCTGAGGCCCCGCCGCGGGCGCCGGCCGCCGTCAGTCGCGGACAGGGAGCGCGTTCCACTCCGCCCAGGTGAGGTCCCGGCCGACGAGGCGGGCAGGGGCGGGCAGCGGCCACTCCTCGGCCAGCCACCGGGGCACGAACTCGTCCAGCGCGCGCTCGACGTCGCTGCCCACGAGCCGGTCGACGACCCACCACGACACCTCGGCCCCGACGTCGCCGGTCTTGGTGGGCGGGTCGATGTAGACACAGCCGAGCAGCTCGGCCTCGTCCTCGGGGAAGACCCCGTAGAGAAAGCTCTCGTGCGCGGCGATCTCGCGCTCGTGGTGCGCGAGGTCCTCGCGATCGGCCTCGACCGTCATGTGCGCCGGGGGCCAGCCCCACGCCTCGCCGTAGATCGACCACAGCCGCTCCCGCGATCCCATGACCGCCGGGTGGTCGATCTCGGTGTCCGCCGCCCCCATCGGGCGCAGGTGCTCCCCCGTGGGCAGCTCGGCACGCAGGGGGTGGGTGAAGGTCTCCGGCAACCAGGGCACGCGCCGGAACCTAGCGCCACCGGCGTCAGCGCGTCCGGCGGAGCAGCGCCATGAACATGGCGTCCGTGCCGTGCCGGTGCGGCCACAGCTGCGCGTAGTCGCCGCGTGCGATGCCGGGGATCTCGGGGAACAGCGGCGCCACCGGCAGCACCTCGACGTCGTCCCGGGCGGCGGCGGTGTCGACGACGGCCACCGTCTCCTCGGTGTGCGGCGAGCACGTCACGTAGGCCAGCACGCCGCCCGGGCGCACCGACGCCAGCGCGGCGGCGAGCAACTCGGTCTGCAGCTCCACCAGCGACGGGACGTCCTCCGGTGTCCGCCGCCAGCGGACCTCCGGCCGGCGGCGCAGCGCGCCGAGCCCGGTGCAGGGCGCGTCCAGCAGCACCCGGTCGAAGCTCCCCGGCGCCCACGGCGGCTCGCGGCCGTCGGCGGCCACCACCTCGACGTCGTCCTCGCCGGAGAGCGCCTGGCGCACCAGCTCGGCCCGGTGCGGGGCGCGGTCGGCCGCGGTGAGCCGCACGCCCTCCGGCCGGGTGACGGCGAGCAGCCCGGCCTTGCCGCCCGGCCCGGCGCACATGTCCAGCCAGGCGCTCTCCGGCCCCTCGCTCGGTGCCCGGGTGAGCAGCAGCGCGGCCAGCTGGCTGCCCTCGTCCTGCACCGCGGCGCGGCCCGAGCGCACCGACGCCAGGCGGCCGGGGTCTCCCCCGCCCAGCCGTACCGCGTACGGCGACCACGGCCCCGGCTCGCCGCCGGACTCCTCGGCGAGGTCCTCCCGCGCCATGCGCCGGGCGACCAGGTGCACCTCCGGGGCGGCGTCGTCGGCCAGCAGCGCCTGCTCCAGCTCCGCCTCGTCGCCGAGCGCGTCCCGCCAGGCGTCGACGATCCACCGCGGGTGGTCGGTCGTCAGCGCCAGTCGCTCGTCGCCCTCGGGGGCCAGCCTCGCCAACCACGCGGCCCGATCACCGCCCGCGGCGACCTTCCGCAGCACGGCGTTGACCAGCCCGGAGGCGCCCGCGCCCACGATCGCCCGGGTGAGGTCGACGGTGGTGTCCACGGCCGCGTGCGAGGGCACCCGGAGGTCGACCAGCTGGTAGGCGCCCAGCCGGAGCAGGTCCAGCACCCGCGGGTCCAGCTCGCCCAGCGGGCGGGAGACGAGGCCGGAGAGGATCGCATCGAGCGTCCCCTGCGCGCGCAGCGTCCCGTAGGCCAGCTGGGTGGCGAAGCCGGCGTCCCGCGGGTCGAGCTGCCGCTCGCGCAGCAGCTGCGGCAGCAGCAGGTTGGCGAACGCCTTCCGCGAGGAGACGGCGTCCAGGACGTCGTAGGCGGTCAGCCGGGCGCCGTCCAGCACCGGGCGGCGGGTGGCCGGGTGCCGCCGTCGCCCCTGACCGCCGCCGCGCGCCGGGCGGGTCACTCGCCGCCCAGCCGCTCGCCGGGGGCCGGCCGGGCGCCGCGGGCCCAGTCGGCCGCCGGGAACATCCGCTTGCCCGCCGGCTGCACGTCGCCCAGCCGCACCGGGCCGCTCCCGGTACCCACGAGCACCTCCCGGCCCTCGGCATGCACCTCGCCGGGATCCAGTGCGGCTCCGTCGGGCAGCGGCGTGACGGGCCCGAGCCGCAGCCGCTCGCCGCGCCACGTCGTCCAGGCACCGGGCGCCGGCGTCACCCCCCGGATCCGCCGGTCCACCACGTGCGCGGGCAGCGCCCAGTCGACCCGGGCGTCCGCGGTCTCGACCTTCGGGGCCAGGCTGACGCCGTCGGCCGGCTGCGGACGGGCCTCCAGTGCTCCGGCGGCGATGCCGTCGAGGGTCGCCAGGAGCAGCTCCGCGCCGCTGACCGCCAGGCGCTCGAGCAGGTCACCGGCGGTGTCCCGCGGCCTGATCGTCTCGGTGAGGGTGCCGTACACCGGGCCGGTGTCCAGCCCCGCCTCCAGGAGGAACGTCGATGCCCCGGTCACCTCGTCGCCGGCCATGATCGCGTGCTGCACCGGCGCGGCGCCCCGCCACGCGGGGAGCAGCGAGAAGTGCAGGTTGACCCAGCCGTGCCGCGGCACGTCGAGCGCCGCCTGGGGCACGAGGGCGCCGTAGGCGACGACGGGCACACAGTCGACGCCGAGCTCCACGAGCTGCTCGAGGAACTCCGGGTCCCGGGGGGTCCGTGGCTGGAGCACCGGGACGCCGGCGGCATCGGCCCGCTCGGCGACCGGCGAGCGGCTGACCTTGCGGCCTCGCCCCGAGCGGGCGTCCGGGCGGGTGAGGACGGCGACGACCTCGTGGTCGGAGGCGAGCAGCGCCTCCAGGGACGGGACGGCGGGTGCCGGGGTGCCGGCGAACAGGAGCTTCAGTGCGGACTCACCTTCACGACGGGGAGGTAGCTGCCGTAGCCGGCCCACTCGGCGGCCTGGATCTCGGCGAGCGCGGCGGCGCGGTCGACCTCGGACAGCCGGTCGACGAACAGGACGCCGTCGAGGTGGTCGGTCTCGTGCTGGATGGCCCGGGCCAGCAGCTCCGAGCCCTCGACGCGCACCGGGTCGCCGTGCATGTTCCAGCCGGAGGCGACCACGTGCAGGTGCCGGCGGCAGTCGTAGCGCAGGTCGGGGATGGACAGGCAGCCCTCGGGGCCGTCCTGCACCTCCTCGCCCACGGCAGCGACGTCCGGGTTGACCAGGTGACCCACCTCGCCGTCGACGTACCAGGTGAACACGCGCAGCCCGACGCCGATCTGCGGCGCCGCGAGCCCGGCACCCCCGGCCGCCTGCATGGTCTCGGTCAGGTCGGTGACGAGCTGCCGGAGCTCGGCGTCGAAGTCGACGACCGGCGCGGCCGGCCGGTGCAGCACCGGGTCGCCGAACAACCGGATGGGGGTGACGCTCACCCGACGATCGTAGGCGGGAGCCCGGCACGGTCCTCGGCCAGCGCGGCCCGGACGGCGGCGGCCACGTGCAGCGCCGTCGTCGGGAAGGTGGGCACGGCGACGTCGTAGGGCCGCCGGACTACTCCAGGACGGTCCCCAGCACCTCACACCAGGTCGAGCGGGTCCAGGTGGACGCGGACGTGCTCGGGCACCTTCTTCGCGCTGCGGACGCCCTGCACCTCGGCCAGCGCGGAGGCCAGCGCCGCCCCGGAGCTGCGGGGCACCCGCACCAGGTAGCGCTCCCGCTCGCCCTCCTGCCCGGGCCGGGGACGTTCGGGGACGGGCCCCAGCAGGTCGGCGTCCTCGGGCAGCCGCAGCGCCGCGAGGAACTCGGCGAGGGCCGCGGGCGAGGCGGACAGCGATGCCATGCGGGTCACCGGGGGGAAGCCCAGCTCGCGGCGGTCGGCGAGCTCGCGTTCGGCCAGCCACGCCGGGTCCCAGCGCACCAGCGCCTGCACGACCGGATGGGCGGCGTCGGCGGCGACGACGACCTGCCCGCCCGCCGGCGCCGGGCGCACCAGCGCCGCGGCGTTCATCCAGCGGCGCAGCGTCTCCTCCCCCGCCCGCAGATCGGCCCGGCCGAGCAACGCCCACGAGTCCAGCAGCAGCGCGGCGCCGTAGCCGTCCTGGGCCACCGGTTCGGCGCCGGGCGTGGCCACGACCAGCGCCGGACCGGCCGGCACCGTGGCGAGCACGCCCGAGGTGCTGCCGGAGGTGCGCACGGTCGTGCCCGCGAACGCCCGCGCGAGCTCCTCGGCGGTGCGCGACTCCCCCACCACCGCGGCCCGCAGCTTCGTGCCGTGGCAGTGCGGGCAGTCGAAGGTGGCGGCCGGGCGGGCGCACCAGCGGCAGGCCGGGATCCGGGTGCCGTCGGGGCCCGGCCGCGGGGAGATGCCCAGCGGACCGGCGCAGTGGGCGCACCGTGCCGGCGCCCGGCAGCGCGCGCAGGACAGCGACGGGACGTAGCCGCGGCGGGGCACCTGCACCAGCACCGGGGCGCCGGCGGCCAGCGCCCTGCGCGCCGCGTCGTAGGCCAGCGAGGGCAGCCGGGCGGTGCGGGCCGCTGCGTCGCGCGCCAGCTCGAAGTCGTCCCCGAGCGCCTGCACCCGGGGAGCCGCGGCGCGCAGCACCGCGCGGTCGGCGACCAGCTCGTGCGCCCAGCCGGACTCCACCAGCAGCGCGGCCTCGGCGGTGCGCGAGGTCCCCGCGACGACCGCGGCGCAGGAGTCCAGCCAGGCCCGCTGCACCAGCACGTCGCGGGCGTGCGGGTAGGGGGCACGCTCCTCGGAGTGCAGGTCGTCGCCGTCGTCCCACACGACCACCAGACCGAGGTCGCGGACGGGGGCGAACATCGCCGCCCGGGTGCCCAGCACCACCTGGGCGGCGCCGCGGGAGGCCGCGAGGAAGCGGCGGTAGCGCTTCTCCGGCGCGTCGTCGGCCCGCAGCACCGTGAACGAGTGCTCCGGCAGCAGCCGCTCCGCCGCCGCCGTCAGCCGGTCCAGGTCCTTGCCGTCGGGCACGACGACCAGGGCGCCGCGTCGGCCCGACAGCGCGGCGCGGCAGAGCTCGACCATCCGGGTGGGCCAGTCCTCACCGGGCAGCGCCGTCCAGACGGCGCGCGCCGGGCGCCCCTCGGCCAGGGCACCCAGCAGCGCGGGGCCGGCCTGGTACCGGGCGAAGCCGACCGCATCCGGCGGGGCGGGCAGCTCCTCGGGGGTGGGCGAGGGGCGCTTCTCGGCGGCCCCCCGGCGCGGCGGCAGGGCCAGGCGGAGCACGTCGCTCGCGGTGCCCGCGTACCGGTCGGCGACGGCGCGGACCAGGCGGGCGACCTGCGGGGTGAGCACCGGCTCCCCGGAGGGCACGTGCGACAGCGGCTGCAACCTGCCCGCGAACTCGGTGGTGCCCGCCAGCTCCCACACCACGCCGTCGACCAGCCGGCCGTGGAACCGGACCCGTACCCGGCAGCCGGGCCGCACCGTGTCGGCGTACTTCTCCGGGACCGCGTAGTCGAACGGCCGGTCCAGGTGGGCCAGCGGGACGTCGACGACGACCCGGGCGACCTGCACCGGACCAGTGTCCCCGGCCCCACCGACAGGACCGCGCTCCTCCCCCGGCCCCGCGGCGGGCGGGCGGGGCCGGGGGGCGGGCTCGGGCCTCAGGCCCCCACGGCCGAGCGCAGCGCCTCGACGCGGTCCAGCCGCTCCCACGGCAGGTCCAGGTCGGTGCGGCCGAAGTGGCCGTAGGCGGCGGTCGGCCCGTAGATGGGGCGCAGCAGGTCCAGGTCGCGGACGATGGCGCCGGGGCGCAGATCGAACACCGAGGTGATCGCCTTCTCCAGCACCTCGTCGGCGACCGTGCCGGTGCCGTGCGTGTCGACGAACAGGCCGACCGGGTGCGCGGCGCCGATGGCGTAGGCGACCTGCACCTCGCAGCGGCGGGCGAGGCCGGCGGCGACGACGTTCTTCGCCACCCAGCGCATCGCGTAGGCCGCCGAGCGGTCCACCTTCGACGGGTCCTTGCCGGAGAAGGCGCCGCCGCCGTGGCGGGCCATGCCGCCGTAGGTGTCGACGATGATCTTGCGGCCGGTCAGGCCGGCGTCGCCCATCGGGCCGCCGATGACGAACTTGCCGGTCGGGTTCACCAGCAGCCGGTGGCCGGTGGTGGGCAGGCCGAGGGCGGCCAGCTCCGGCTCGACGACGAGCTCCTCGATGTCGGGGGTCAGCAGCGTCTCGATCGAGATGTCCTCGGCGTGCTGCGAGGAGACGACCACGGTGTCGACCGCCACCGGCCGGTCGTCCTCGTAGACGACGGTGACCTGGGTCTTGCCGTCGGGCCGCAGGTAGGGCACCGAGCCGTCCTTGCGCACCGCGGACAGCCGGCGGGAGAGCCGGTGAGCGAGCGCGATCGGCAGCGGCATCAGCTCGGGGGTCTCGTCGGTGGCGTAGCCGAACATCAGGCCCTGGTCACCGGCGCCCTGGCGCTCGATCGCGTCGTCCTCGGAGCTGCCGCCCGTGCGCGACTCGTACCCGGTGTCGACGCCCTGGGCGATGTCCGGCGACTGGGCGCCGATCGACACGCTGACGCCGCACGACGCGCCGTCGAAGCCCTTGCGGGAGGAGTCGTAGCCGATGCGGAGGACCGTCTCGCGGACGATGGCCGGGATGTCGACGTAGCCGGCGGTGGTGACCTCACCGGCGATGTGCACCTGGCCGGTGGTGATGAGGGTCTCGACGGCGACCCTGCTGCGCGGGTCCTGCGCCAGCATCGCGTCCAGGATCGAGTCGCTGATCTGGTCGGCGATCTTGTCCGGGTGGCCCTCGGTCACCGACTCGGACGTGAAGAGACGGCGTGGCATGTCGGTACTCCTGGGTCGCGGGACACGATTCGGCGAGCCGCTCGGTGCCACGACTCGTGGAGGGACGTTACCCGGGCGAGACCGGGCGCCCCTCGGCGCGGGTGGACCCGTGCCAGGGCCTCGGCGCCGGCGCCTCCGCGCCGCAGTGCGCCCGCGTCCGTGCGGGAGCCCGACCCGGTCCGCGCCGGACCCCGCCGAGGAGGCGGCCCCGCCCCGGTCGCGTGAAACCACCGGGGGCGGGGCCTGGGCCCGCCGCTCATGGCGAGTGGGCGGAGGACCTGGACCCGACCGTACGTGCCGACGGCCCCGCCCGTGGACGGGTGGGGTCGGGCACGGGAACGCGCGGTGGCGGGAGAACGCGCCCGGCACGGTGACTAGACAGAGCGTCTGAGTAGAGGCACTATCGAGTCATGACCGGCCCCGCCCAGCCCAGTGAGTGGCTGCGCGGGGTCCTGGAACTGTGCGTGCTGCGCGTCATGGCCGACGGACCGACCTACGGCTACGCCATCGCCAGCGAGCTGGCGGCCGCCGGTTTCGGGGACGTCAAGGGCGGCACGCTGTACCCACTGCTGGCCCGGCTGGAGAAGAACTCGCTGGTCACCGTGGCCTGGCGGACGGGAGACGGGGGGCCGGAACGCAAGTACTTCACGCTCACCGACGCCGGGCGCCGCGAGCTCGAGCACGGCCAGGACCGGTGGCAGAGCTTCTCCGCCCGGGTCACCGACCACCTGTCGGCCGCCGACGCCATCACCCCGAGGAGCAGATCGTGAACGAGACCCCGCGCGTCCAGGAGCCGCACCAGGAGGTCTGGCAGCGTCCCTTCGTCCTCGCTCAGCAGGAGTGGTGCGGCGCGTTCGTGCTCGAGCTGCGGCTGCGCGACGTCCCCGGTCCGGTGATCGGGGAACGCCTGGCGGAGGTGGAGCGGCACTGCGCGGAGAGCGGCGAGACGCCAGCCGAAGCGTTCGGCGATCCGACGTCCTACGCCCGGCAGATCGACACGGAGAGCTCGCCCGAGCGGGTGTCCGGGGTCTGGACGGTCGCGGCGCTGGGCGCGGCGCAGGCCGTCGCCCTGATCGTGGGCACGGCAGCCACGCGGACCTGGGCCGAGGGTGGCGTCCTGACCTGGAACGGCGTCCAGGTCGGCTGCCTCGCCCTGGTCCTGCTCGTGGTGCTGGCCGTCCCCCGACTGGTCCGTCCGCTGATCACCCACACGTGGGTGGTCGGCCCCGCCGTGGTTGCCCTCGTCGTGCTGGCCTCGCTGGGCTCGGCGGTGTCCGGCCGGTTCGTGACGTCGTCGGTCCTGCCCGTGCCGGCGGCCGTGGTGGCCGTCGGGTTGTTCGGCGTGGTCGTGGTCCTGGCCTGGCTCGAGTACCGGGAGCTGGCGACCGACGACCTGGTCACCTCACCGCTGCCCCCCGCTGCGGGCGACGGGGCGCAGCAGGTCCGGCGTCGCTGGAACGCGCTCGTGCCGACAGCGCTGGTCCCGGTCTGCTACCTCGCCCTGGGGGCCGCTCCCTGGTTCGTGGGCTGAGCCTCGTCGCCGGGCCGCGATGGGCCCCCAGGGCGAGCTCCGGGCCGTGCTGGGCCCACCGGACGGGTCAGCGGCCCGTCAGCCGGGCTGCCGCCACGGTCCAGATGCCGGCGGCCACGGCGTCCTTGCTGCCCCGCGGCACCTCGGTCGCGGAACCGTCGGCCGCGAGCACCACGACGGCGTTCTCGGACCGGCCGAAGACCTGGCCGGCCGACACGTCGTTGACCACGAGCAGGTCGCAGCCCTTGCGGGCGAGCTTCGCGCGGGCGTGGGTGAGCACGTCGCCGTCGTCGTCACCGGTCTCGGCGGCGAAGCCGACCACGAGCCGGCCCGGCGCGCGTTCGGCGACCAGCTCGGCCAGGACGTCGGGGTTCCGGACGAGCTCGACGGCGCTCGGCTCGCTGGCCGCGCCCTTCTTCAGCTTGGTGGCGGCGACGCCGGCCGGCCGGAAGTCGGCGACCGCGGCGCTCATGACCACGACGTCGGCGGCGCCCGACTCCGCCAGCACGGCCGTCCGCAGCTCCTCGGCCGTCCCGACCGGGACCACCCGGACGCCGAAGGGCGCGGGCAGCTCCACGTTGGCGGCCACCAGCACGACCTCCGCGCCGCGGGCGGCGGCGACCCGCGCCAGGGCCCAGCCCTGCTTGCCCGACGACCGGTTGCCCAGGTAGCGCACCGGGTCCAGCGGCTCGCGGGTGCCGCCGGCACTGATGACGACCCGGCGGCCGGCGAGGTCCTGCGGCAGCGCGTCGGCGCCCCCGTCGAGCACGACCGCGGCCAGCGCGGCGATGTCGGCGGGCTCGGGCAGCCGGCCGGGGCCGGAGTCCGGTCCGGTGAGCCGGCCGACGGCGGGCGGCAGGACCACCGCTCCGCGGCGGCGCAGCGTGGCCACGTTGTCCTGCGTGGCGGGGTGCAGCCACATCTCGGTGTGCATGGCCGGGACGAACACCACCGGGCAGTGCGCGGTGAGCAGCGTCGCGGTCAGCAGGTCGTCCGCCCGGCCCGCCGCGGCCCGGGCCAGCAGGTCGGCGGTGGCCGGGGCGACGACGACGAGGTCGGCAGTCTGCCCGATCCGCACGTGCGCCACCTCGGGGACGTCGGACCAGACGTCGGTGGTGACCGGGTTGCCCGACAGCGCCTCGAACGTGGCCGCGCCGACGAAGTGCAGCGCGCCGGGGGTGGGGACGACGCGCACGTCGTGCCCGGCCTCGGTGAGGGCGCGCAGCAGCAGCGCGGCCTTGTAGGCGGCGACGCCACCGCTGACACCCAGCACGATCCGGCTCATGCGCTCATCCTCCCCCACGCACGACGACGCCCCCGGCACAGGCCGGGGGCGTCACCAGAAAGGGATGGAACGGCCCCCTCGCAGGGCCCCACCACGAGCGGAGCGAGTGGTGGGGGGCGAGGGGGTCCTTCCTCAGTTCTCGCCGGCGGTGTGCGCCAGGAGCCCCTCGTTGATCTCGCGGAGCGCGATGGACAGCGGCTTCTCCTGGGGCGCGGTGTCGACCAGCGGGCCGACGTACTCCAGCAGGCCCTCGGAGAGCTGGCTGTAGTAGGCGTTGATCTGGCGCGCGCGCTTGGCGGCGAAGATGACCAGGCCGTACTTGCTGCTGGTGCGCTCGAGCAGCTCGTCGATCGGCGGGTTGGTGATGCCCTCGGGGGCGGGTGCGACTCCGGACACGGTCGGACGGGTCTCCTCGATCGTTTTCGTGGGAGCGGGCGGGCCGGCTGACCGGCGGGCTCACTCGTGGGCGCCGCTGCCCGGAACGAGACCGGGTGACGGCGCAGTCAGCAAGCCTACCAACTCGTCCGCGGCGCGGGCCACGTCGTCGTTGACCACCACCACGTCGAACTCCCCGGAGGAGTCCAGCTCGGCCTGCGCGATGGCCAGCCGGCGCTCCTGCACGGCGGCCGGCTCCGACCCGCGACCGGCCAGCCGGCTGACCAGCTCGGCCCACGACGGCGGGGCCAGGAAGACCAGCTGCGCCTCCGGCGCCCGCGCCCGCACCTGCCGGGCACCCTGCAGCTCGATCTCCAGCAACGCCGGCCGCCCGGTGGCCAGCTGGGCCCGGACCGGCGCCACCGGGGTGCCGTAGCGGTTGCCCGCGTACTCGGCCCACTCCAGCAGCCCGTCCTCGGCGATCAGCCGGTCGAACTCCGCGTCGGAGACGAAGTGGTAATGCACACCGTCGACCTCACCCGGCCGGGGACGACGAGTGGTGGCCGACACCGACACCCACACGTCGGGGTGCCGCCGCCGGACCTCGGCTATCACGGTGCCCTTGCCGACCCCGGAGGGTCCGGAGAGCACGGTCAGCCGTGCCGGTGTCGCTGCAGCCACTCGTCGTCCTCGCCCGGGGTCGTCGGCGGTGCCGGCGGCCCCTCCTCAGACGGAGCCGTCAGCGGGAACCTGCTCGGCGTCGACCTTCTCGCCGCCGAACTCGGCCTCCAGCGCCCGCCGCTGGTTGGCGCCCAGCCCCCGCACGCGTCGCGTGGGGGAGATCTCCAGGCGTTCCATGATCTTCGCAGCCCGGGCCTTGCCGACCCCGGGCAGGGATTCCAGGACGGCGGAGACCCGCATCTTGCCGATCACTTCGTCGGTCTCGCCCTGCTTGAGGACGTCGCCGACCGTGGCGCCCTTGCTCTTGAGTCGCTCGCGCAGCTCGGCGCGCGCCTTGCGGGCGGCGGCCGCCTTCTCGAGAGCGGCGGCCCGCTGTTCCGGGGACAGGTCAGGCAGGGGCATGGTGCAACCCAATCGTCTCGTTCGTCGACCGTGCTCCGGCCGGCGGTCGTTCGGTTCGCGGGGACGCACCGCGCCCCCGCTGCGAGCCTCACCGTCGCGTTGGTTCCCGGCAAATCCGCTGGTCACGCACGAACGAGCAGGGCGGTCGCGGAGCCGTACGACCCCGGGTCCGCACGATAGCCGCCCATTGGGTCACTCGGTGTGATCATGCCTGGTCAGCCCCGGTATCCGGACGGTCTGGTTTCGCCGGGGCGGCTCCCGTCGCAGGTGGCGCGCCCGCCCCCGACACGCCGACGACACGACACGCCCGGCAGGGATGCGGCGCTGCTCAGGGGCCCGGCTGGACGGCGACGATGGCCACGTCGTCCTGACCACCGCGGGGCACCATCCGCGCGAGGACGGCATCGCACAGGTCCTCCAGCTCCTCCCCGGCGTGGTGGCCGACGGTCGCGAGCAGCAGCTCCAGCCCGTCGTCGAGCGTGTGCCCGCGGTCCTCGACGAGACCGTCGGTGAACAGCAGGAGTGTCGACCCGGGCGGCAGGGTCGTCTCCTCGGTGCGCCGGTGCGCGGCCGGGTCGACGCCCAGCAGCAGATCGGGTCGCCCGGCGCGGTACGTGAGCAACCGGGCGGTGCCGTCGGGTTCGAGGAGGACCGGTGGGGGGTGCCCGGCGTTGGACCAGCGCAGCCGTGCGCCGCCCCCGCCACCGGCACCCGTCGGCGACAGCTCGGCGAGGATCGCCGTCGCCATCGTCGCGAGCTCCAGCCCCTCGGCGGCCTCGTCGACCGCGGTCAGCACCTGGTCGGGCGCGCCCGCGGTGGTGTAGGCGATGCCGCGCACGAGCGACCGCAGCTGGCCCATGGCCGCCGCTGCCCGCGTGTCGTGTCCCACGACGTCGCCGATGACCACCGTCAGGTCGCCGGTGCGCCGGCGGAAGGCGTCGTACCAGTCGCCACCCACCTGGGCCTCCCGCGCCGCGGCGACGTAGCGCACCGCGACGCGGGCGAAGGGCAGGTCCGGCGGGGCGGTGAGCAGGCTGTTCTGCAGCTCGGTGGCCAGGTGCCGCTGGCCGGCGTAGAGCCGGGCGTTGTCGAGCGCGATGCCCGCCCGCCGGCCGATCTCCCTCGCCAGGGACAGGTCGCGCTCCCCGAAGGGCGCGGCACCGGCCCCGCGGGCCAGCAGCAGCGAGCCCAGGATGCCGGACCGCCCGGGCACCGGCACCGCCAGCGCGCTCGCCGTACCCAGGCGCTCCACGAGACCGCGCAGCTCGACGTCGGGCACTTCCTCGACCAGGGTGCCGGCGTCGACGACCGGCAGCAGGACCGCCTCCCCGGCCGCCGCCCGCCGGCCGAGCCCGCTCCCCGTACCCCGCGCGGCCACGAGCGCCTCGATCCGGCGGGCCACGGGCGCCAGCGCCGGGTCGCGCTGCCGGACGACGTGGGCGGCGAGCCGGTCGTGCTCCTCGCGCACCTGGACGCTCGCCCAGTCCGCCATCGCGGGGACCACCGCCTCGGCCAGCCGGGCGATCGATTCGGAGACGTCCAGGGAGCCGGCGAGCGACTCCGAGACCCGCGCGAGCAGGCTGACCTGACCGGCGAGCCGGTCCCGCTCCCGCTCCGCCTCCCGACGGGCGGTCACGTCGACCGCCAGGAGGAGCGCCACGGGCCGGCCGTCGTCGGTCTGGCTGCGGACCGCGGTCAGCTCCACGTCCACGCGGCCGCCGACGAGGACGTGGGCCGCCGTCGGGGTCGCCTCCGGGAGCTCGCTGCCCGAGGTTGCCCCGGCGAGGACCGGCGCCAGGAAGGCGGCGGCGCCCGGGAGCACGGTGTCCACCGGCCGGCCGGTGGGCGTGCGGACGAGCTCGAACAGGACCTCGGCACGGCGGTTCCAGCCCACCAGCGCCCCGGCGGGGTCCACGACGAGCACCGCGATGGGGGCGTGCTCGAGCACCCCGCCCACCTCCGCCGGGCCGCGCGGGGCGTCCTCGATCGCACCGGCCGCCCGGCGGGCCACTGCGGCCAGCACGGCGCTGTGCCGGCGCCGGTCGACGGCCGCCCGGCGGATGGCGCGCAGGCGCTCGGGCAGGTCCGGCTCGCCGGGCGAAGCGACCAGCAGCTCGAGCGGCACCCCCGGGGCGTACGACGTCTCGCGCCGCAGCGTCGTCGGGGTGGTCGACAGCACGGCCACGGCCGCCCCAGGCGCCAGCCGGTGCGCGCGCTGCACCAGCGCCACCGGAGCGGCGGCCAGCGAGCCGATCACCACCAGGTCGACCGGTTCGGGCGGGTCGACGAGGCGGACCTCCAGCTCCCCGGGGGCGACGTGGTCCATGCCGGGCAGCGCCCGGAGCAGCTCGACGTCGGTGGTGGAGGGCTCGACCAGGACCCAGCGGCCCGCGCCGTCCGGGGGGCCGGTCACTCGCCCAGCAGCGGCAGGCCGAGCGCCGCCCGGCCGGTCCAGGTGCGCAGGATGTCGGTCGTCGGGCTCATCACGTCGGCCGCCCGGGCGTCGCGCAGGTGACGCTCCAGCGGGGACCGGTCCCGGTAGCCGATGCCACCGACCAGGGTCATGGCCTCGTTGGTCACGTCGACGGCGCACCGGGCCACCTCGGCCTTCGCCGACGTCAGGCCCGGCAGCGCCGCGGGTCCGCCGGCGTCGGCCTCCTCGGCCGCCCAGTGGACCAGCCGGCGGGTGCGCTCCACCTGCGCCCAGAGGACGCCGAGCCGGTGCTGCAGCAGCGGCTCGCCCGCCAGCCGGCGGCCGGTGTGCGCGTGCGCCCGGCGGGACAGGTGCGCGGTGGCCTCGTCGAGCGACGCCTGGGCCACGCCGACGTAGGTGCCCGCCATGGCCATCAGGAAGTACGGCGCCACGACCTCGAAGACGTACCAGATCTGGTCGCCCTCGGTGCCGAGCAGGTGCTGGGGGGCCAGCCGGACGTCGTCGAGCCGCATGCCCCGGGAGGAGTTGCCGCGCATCCCGATGCCGGTCCACTCGTGCCCCCAGGCCACGCCCTCGGCGTCCGCCGGCACCAGGACGCAGGAGAACTCGCCCACCGGGGCCCCGGGGTCGGCCGCCACGGTGCTCACGACGTAGGAGTCGGCCCTGCCCCCGTTGGTCACGAACGACTTCTCCCCCGCGACCAGCAGGCCCTCGCCGTCCCGGGTCATCCGGGTCTGCGGCAACCAGAACTGGGCTCCGGTGCCCGGCTCGGACAGGGCCAGGGTGGTGAGGTGCTCACCGGCCACGATCGCGTCGAGGAACTCGCTCCGCTGCCGGTCGGTGTGCTTGGCCGACAGCACGGCGGTGGCCACGCAGTGCATGCCGAAGCACAGCGCCGTCGACGCGCACACCCGGCCCAGCGCCTCGCAGACCGCCTCCACCCCGCGCAGGCCCAGCCCGGAGCCGCCCACCGACCGGGGCGCGGCCAGCCCACCCAGCCCGGCGGCCTGCAGCGCGCGCACCGCTTCGGCCGGCCAGACCCCGGAGTCGGTCCGCTCCACCAGGGGCAGCGCGACGGTCCGCGCCACCTCCTCCGCGCGGGCGACGGCGTCCGCCACGCTGGTCGGGGTCGTGGTCACGATCGCCGAGGATAGGCGGACCGCTGCGCGGTCGAGGCGGCCGGGAGCAGGGCGTTCACCCGACGGAGGCCCACGGCCGCACCCGCCTCACGCGGCCAGCGCCTCTGTCCAGCGCTCCGCGGCGGCGCGCAGTGCGGCCGGGTCCGGACCGGCGCCGAGCACGTCGCGGGAGACCGTCGGCACGGCGGCGCGCCCGGCGCCGAAGAGCCGGCGCAGGTCGGCCGCTGTGCCCCCCTGGGCGCCGAGGCCGGGCGCCAGGATCGGCCCGCCGAGCCCGTCGAGGTCCACGTCGAGCTGCTCGAGCGTGGCGCCGACGACGACGCCGAAGGACCCCAGGGCCGGGCCGAATCCGCTGTCCGCCGTCCCGCCGGAGACGTTCCAGCCGCGGACGGTGTCGACGACGACCTGGGCGACCGACCGCTCCCCCACCACGGCGTGCTGCAGGGCGGCCGCGTCGGGGTTGGACGTGCGGGCGAGGACGAACAGCCCGCCGCCGGCGGCGCTCGCCGTGGCGACCGCGGGCGCCAGCGACTCCGGCCCGAGGTAGGGGCTGACGGTCATCGCGTCGACCTGCAGCGGGTGGCGGTCGCTCAGGTAGTCGGCGTAGGCGGCCATCGTCGAGCCGATGTCGCCGCGCTTGGCGTCGAGCAGCACCAGGGCGCCGGCAGCACGGCTGGCGGTGACCGCCTCCTCCAGCACCGCGATCCCCCGGGAGCCGAAGCGCTCGTAGAAGGCCAGCTGCGGCTTCAGCACGGACACCGTGCCGGCGAGCGCCTCGACCACCGCGTCGGTGAAGCGGCGGAGCCCGTCCAGCGAGTTCCCCACCCCCCAGTCGAGCAGCAGCTGCTCGTGCGGGTCGATGCCGACGCAGAGCGGGCCGCGCTCGGCGACGGCGGCCGACAGGCGCTGCCCGAAGGGGTCGGTCACGGGGCCTCCACGGCTCGGGGCAGGGTCTCGCCCAGGGCGGCGACGCACCGCTGGGCGAGGAACGGGTCGGCGAACGCGCCGGCCGCGGACTGCACCGCGTCGGCGCCGGCGGTGAAGATCGCCTCGAAGGACGCCGGGTCGGTGACCCCGCCCATGGCGAGGACGTCGAAGGGCACCCCGCCGGCCTCCCGCAGCGCGACGAGCCGCCGGGTGAAGTCCAGCGCGGAGTCGCGGACCGCGATGCCCGAGAGCCCGGCCAGCTCGCGGCCGGGGAAGGTGGGCCTGCCGTCCCTGCGGCGCACCCGGCTCTGCAGCGTGTTGATCCCGGCGATGCCGTCGACCAGCGGGGCGAGCCGCGGCACCAGGGCCGCGAGCCGGGCCTCGTCGAGCCAGGACAGCTTCGCCACCAGCCCGGTGCGGTCGTCCAGCGCCCGGCGCACCGCCTCCACCACGGCGACGGTCGCGTCGGGGTCCAGGCACAGCGGCGGCTTCACGCCGCTCCCGGAGGCCGACAGCGTGTTCGGGCACGACAGGTTCAGCTCGACGACCGACGCCCCGGCCTCCTGCGCCAGGCGTGCGGTCCGGGCGAAGTCCTCGACCAGGTCGAGCCCGTTCCCCTCCCCCATGACGCTCACCAGCAGCAGCTGCTCGTCGCCGACCGCGTCGACGGCGCGCGCCAGGTCGGGCATCCACTCCTCCGGCGCCGGGGAGGGGACGCCGAAGGAGTTGACGCTGCTGACCGCCGGCGAGCCCGGCGCGACCCAGTCCCAGGGGTCGGCGACCACGTCGGCGTCCGCTCCCGGCGGGAGGCCGGCGGTCTCCCGGGCGGCGAACACCCAGTTCGGCTGCTCGTTGGGCGGGTGGGCGCGGCCGCGGACGGTCTTGTAGGTCAGCACGTTCCAGCCGTTGGCCGCGTTGTGCCGCACCCACGCCTCGCTGCCGTTGAGCACGCAGGCGGGCACGCCGATCGGGAAGCCCACGGTGCGCCCCAGCAGCTGCCAGCGCCGGCCGCCTGCCGTCGGCCGCTCGGGCAGCCGCGGGCCGAGCGGCCGGTCGAGGTTCTCCCGGAAGGACCCGAGGACGTCGTACGCCGGCGTGGGCAGCCCGTGGGCGGCCAGCAGCTCGGGCTGCCGGGCGAAGAAGAGCACCCGGGTCAACAGCGGCAGGTCGTCCTCGCCGGCCGCCCCGGAGGCCAGCCGGGCGGCCAGGTCGGTGGCCGCGCCGGTCAGCGCGTCGAGCTCCGGCCGCGGGGGCCGCCCGAACCGGGTGACCCCCGCGGCGAACGCCGCCGGCAGCCCCTCCAGGAGGCCGCGCGCGACGAGGTCGTCGCGCAGCCCCTGGACCGCACCCGGCGACGGCGTCGTCACGCCCCCGTCCCGGCGAAGCTGCTCGGCCCGCCGTGCGTGCCGCCGGCCAGCGCCGCGTGCACCTCCTGCAGGCTGCGCACGCCGATGCCGCCCTGCCGCAGCGCCTCGATGCCCTGGACCGCGGCCGCCATGCCCTGCACCGTCGTGATGCACGGGATGCCGGCGCTCACCGCGGCCGTGCGGATCTCGTAGCCGTCCAGGCGGGGGCCGCTGTTGCCCGGCGCACCGAACGGCGTGTTGAACACCAGGTCGACGTCGCCGGCCTGGATGAGCTCCACGATGTTGCCCGGGCCCTCGCTGAACTTGCCGACCACCTCGGCGGCCACCCCGTGGCGGCGCAGCACCTGCGCCGTGCCGGTGGTGGCCAGCAGGCGGAAGCCCAGGTCGGCCAGCCGCTTGATCGGGAAGACCGCGGAGCGCTTGTCCCGGTTGGCCAGCGACACGAACACCGTGCCCTCGGTCGGCAGCGAGCCGTAGGCGGCGGCCTGCGACTTGGCGAACGCCGTTCCGAACTGCGCGTCCAGGCCCATGACCTCGCCGGTGGACTTCATCTCCGGGGACAGCACGGTGTCCACCCCGAACCCCTCGACGGTGCGGAAACGGTGGAAGGGCAGCACCGCC
Organism: Blastococcus sp. SYSU DS0753; assembly: GCF_054051175.1. Lineage (NCBI taxonomy): Bacteria > Bacillati > Actinomycetota > Actinomycetes > Geodermatophilales > Geodermatophilaceae > Blastococcus > Blastococcus sp. SYSU DS0753. The sequence goes on from NZ_JBJHAT010000012.1 coordinate 18,253, forward strand.
TCCTTGACTGCGATCGGCGCGTCGTCGGGCAGGTCGGTGCCGTCGCCGGTGGCCGGGAGCACGCCGGCGGCGCGCAGGTCGGCGATGGACTCGCCGACGGCGATCCGCGCGGCCGCCTTGGCCAGCTGCACCGCCGTCGCCTTGGAGACGAAGGGCACCGTGCGGCTGGCCCGCGGGTTGGCCTCGATGACGTAGAGGATGTCGTCCTTGATCGCGTACTGGACGTTCATCAGCCCGCGGACGCCGATCCGCTCGGCCAGCTTCCCTGTCGCCGCGCGGATCTTCAGCAGGTCCGCGGAGCCGAGGGTGATCGGCGGCAGGGCGCAGGCCGAGTCACCGGAGTGGATGCCGGCCTCCTCGATGTGCTCCATGACCCCGCCCAGGTAGAGGTCGGTGCCGTCGTAGAGCGCGTCGACGTCGATCTCGACCGCGTCCTCCAGGAACCGGTCGACCAGCACCGGGTGGTCGGCGCTGACCTCGGTGGCCTTGGCGATGTACGCCTCGAGCGTGGCGTCGTCGTACACGATCTCCATGCCGCGCCCGCCCAGCACGTAGGAGGGTCGCACCAGCACCGGGTACCCGATGCCGGAGGCGACCTCGTGCGCCTCGGCGAACGTCGTCGCCGTGCCGTGCTTCGGGGCGAGCAGGCCGGTGTCGGCCAGCACCCGGGAGAACGCCCCGCGGTGCTCGGCGTCGTCGATCGCCTCCGGCGACGTGCCCAGCACCGGCACCCCGGCGTCCTTGAGCCGCTGCGCCAGCCCCAGCGGGGTCTGCCCGCCGAGGGTGCAGATGACCCCGGCCACCGGGCCGGCCGCGCGCTCGGCCTCGACCACCTCGAGGACGTCCTCGAACGTCAGCGGCTCGAAGTACAGCCGGTCGGCGGTGTCGTAGTCGGTGGAGACGGTCTCCGGGTTGCAGTTGACCATCACCGCCTCGTAGCCGGCGTCCTGCAGCGCCATGACCGCGTGCACGCACGAGTAGTCGAACTCGATGCCCTGCCCGATCCGGTTGGGGCCCGAGCCGAGGATCAGCACCGCCGGCTTCTCCCGCGGCTGCACCTCGGTCTCCTCGTCGTAGGACGAGTAGTGGTACGGCGTGCGGGCGGCGAACTCCGCGGCGCAGGTGTCCACGGTCTTGTAGACCGGCCGCACGCCCAGCCGCCAGCGCAGCACCCGGACGCCGTCCTCGCCGGCGAGCTCCGGCCGCAGCGCGGCGATCTGCCGGTCGGAGAGGCCGTGCCGCTTGGCCCGCCGGAGCAGCTGCGGCGTCAGGGCCGGTGCGTCGCGGACCTCGGCCGCCACCTCCTGCACCAGCACGATCTGGTCGACGAACCACGGATCGAACCCGCTGGCCTCGGCGACCTGCTCGACCGTCGCACCGGCGGCCAGCGCCCGCTCCGCGGTGTAGAGCCGGCCGTCGACCGGGGTGCGCAGGACCTCCAGCAGCTCCTCGGCCGAACGGGGATCCGGCGTCCCCGTCCAGAAGCCGGCCACCTTCGTCTCGGTGGAGCGCATCGCCTTGCCCAGCGCCTCCGGGAAGTTCCGCCCCATCGCCATGACCTCGCCGACGCTCTTCATCGTCGTGGTCAGCCGGGGGTCGGCGCCGGGGAACTTCTCGAAGGCGAACCGCGGGATCTTCACCACGACGTAGTCCAGCGTCGGCTCGAACGCCGCCGGGGTGACGCCGGTGATGTCGTTGGTGATCTCGTCGAGCGTGTAGCCGATGGCGAGCTTCGCCGCGATCTTCGCGATCGGGAAGCCGGTCGCCTTGGACGCCAGCGCGCTGGAGCGGGAGACCCGCGGATTCATCTCGATGACGACCATCCGGCCGTCGGCCGGGTTGACGGCGAACTGGATGTTGCAGCCGCCGGTGTCGACGCCGACCTCGCGCAGCACCGCGATGCCGACGTCGCGCATCCGTTGGTACTCGACGTCGGTGAGGGTCATCGCCGGGGCGACGGTCACCGAGTCGCCGGTGTGCACGCCCATCGCGTCGATGTTCTCGATCGAGCAGATGACGACCACGTTGTCGCTGCGGTCGCGCATCAGCTCCAGCTCGTACTCCTTCCAGCCCAGCACCGACTCCTCGATCAGCACCGTGTGCACCGGGGAGTCGGCCAGCCCGTGGGCGGCCATGCGGCGCAGCATCGGCTCGTCGGTGGCGAAGCCCGAGCCGAGGCCGCCCATGGTGAAGCTCGGCCGGATGACGACCGGGTAGCCGACCTCCTCGGCGGTCTCCAGCGCCTCCTCGACGGTGCCGCAGACCCGCGACCGCGGGGCGTCGGCGCCGATCGAGCGGACGATGTCCTTGAACAGCTGCCGGTCCTCACCGCGGTTGATCGCGGCGACGTCGGCCCCGATGAGCCGGACGCCGTACTTCTCCAGCACGCCGTTCTCGTACAGGCCGATGGCGATGTTGAGCGCGGTCTGGCCGCCGAGGGTGGCCAGGAGCGCGTCGGGCCGCTCCTTGGCGATGACCTTCTCGACGAACTCCGGCGTCAGCGGCTCGATGTAGGTGGCGTCGGCGATCTCCGGGTCGGTCATGATCGTCGCCGGGTTGCTGTTCACCAGGCTGACCCGCAGCCCCTCGGCCCGGAGCACCCGACAGGCCTGGGTGCCGGAGTAGTCGAACTCCGCGGCCTGCCCGATCAGGATCGGCCCCGAGCCGATCACCAGCACGTGCTCGATGTCGGTGCGCTTGGGCATCAGTTCTTCTCCCCCGTGCTGGACTGGACCTGCGGTGCCGGCCCGCCGGCGCGGGCCTCGCCGTCGCGGGCGGACTGCATGAGGTCGACGAAGCGCTGGAACAGGGGTGCGGCGTCGTGCGGGCCGGCCGCCGACTCCGGGTGGAACTGCACGCTGAAGGCCGGCGTCTCGAGCAGCCGCAGGCCCTCGACGACGTCGTCGTTGAGGCCCACGTGGCTGACCTCGACCTGCCCGTAGGGGGTGTCGGTGGGCCGGTCCAGCGGGGCGTCCACGGCGAACCCGTGGTTGTGGCTGGTCACCCGGACGGTCCCGCTGACCCGGTCGAGCACCGGCTGGTTGAGCCCGCGGTGCCCGAAGCGCAGCTTGTAGGTGCCCAGGCCCAGCGCGCGGCCGAGGATCTGGTTGCCGAAGCAGATCCCGAACAGCGGCCGGCGGGCGTCGAGCACCCCGCGCACCGCTTCCACGGCGTAGTCGGCGGCGGCCGGGTCGCCGGGGCCGTTGGAGAGGAACACCCCGTCCGGGCCGGCCGCGAGCAGCTCCTCGGCGGTCGCCGTCGAGGGCAGTACGTGGGTCTCGACGCCGAGCGCCGCCAGGTGCCGCGGGGTCGCCGTCTTGATTCCCAGGTCGAGCGCGGCGATGGTGAACCGCTTCTCCCCCACCGCCGGGACGACGTAGGGCTCGCCGGTGCTCACCGTCGGTGCGAGGTCGGCGCCGGTCATGCCCTCGGCCGCGGTGACGCGGGCCAGCAGCTCCTCGGCGGTCAGCTCGGTGCTGATGCCGGCGCGCATCGCGCCGCGCTCGCGCAGGTGGCGGGTGAGCGCGCGGGTGTCGATCCCGCTGATGCCCACGACCCCCTGCGCGACCAGCTCGTCGTCGAGGGTGCCGGTGGCCCGCCAGTTGGCCGGGCGGCGGGCGGGGTCGCGCACGACGAAGCCGGCCACCCACATGCGGCTGCTCTCGTCGTCCTCGCCGTTGACCCCGGTGTTGCCGATGTGCGGGGCGGTCATTGCGACGATCTGGCCCGCGTAGCTGGGGTCGGTCAGCGTCTCCTGGTAGCCGGTCATGCCGGTGGCGAACACCGCCTCGCCGACCGTCGTCCCCGTCGCTCCGTAGGCCTCGCCCCGGAACGTGCGCCCGTCCTCGAGCACGAGGAGCGCTTCTGTCACTTGACTGCCTTTCCGTCCAGAACGGTCGGCGTCCCCCGCAGGAACGTCGCGACCACCCGGCCGGGGAGTTCCCGGCCGGCATAGGGGCTGTTGCGGCTGCGGCTGGCCAGCGCCGCGGGGTCGACCACCGCGCGGGCGGCCGGGTCGACGAGCACCAGGTTGGCCGGCTCGCCGGGGGCGATCGGCCGGCCGTGCTCACCGAGGCGGCCGATGGCGGCGGGCCGGACCGACATGCGGTCGGCGACGCCGGCCCAGTCCAGGCGACCGGGCTCGACCATCGTCTCGATCACCACCGAGAGCGCCTGCTCCAGCCCGAGCATGCCGGGCCGGGCCTGCGCCCACTCGCTCTCCTTGTCCTCCACCGCGTGCGGGGCGTGGTCGGTGCCGACGGCGTCGATGGTGCCGTCGGCCAGGCCCGCCCGGAGTGCCTCGACGTCGGCGTCGGTGCGCAGTGGCGGGTTGACCTTGAAGACCGGGTCGTAGGACTCGGCGCAGGCGTCGGTGAGCAGCAGGTGGTGCGGCGTGACCTCGGCGGTCACCTGCACGCCGCGGGACTTCGCCCAGCGCAGGATCTCCACCGACCCGGCGGTCGAGACGTGGCAGACGTGCAGCCGCGCGCCGACGTGCTCGGCCAGCAGCACGTCGCGGGCGATGATCGCCTCCTCCGCGGCGGCCGGCCAGCCGGTCAGGCCGAGCCGGGCCGAGCGGTCGCCCTCGTGCATCTGCGCGCCGGCGGTCAGCCGCGGCTCCTCCGCGTGCTGGGCGACCACACCGTCGAACGCCTTCACGTACTCCAGCGCCCGCCGCATGAGCGCCGGGTCGGCGACGCAGTGCCCGTCGTCGGAGAACACCCGCACCCGGGCGGCGGAGTCGGCCATCGCGCCGAGCTCGGCCAGCCGCTCCCCCGCCAGCCCGACCGTGACGGCGCCGACCGGGACGACGTCCACGAGCCCGGCCTCCTGCCCCAGCCGCCACACCTGCTCGACGACGCCGGCGGTGTCGGCGACCGGATCGGTGTTGGCCATCGCGTGCACTGCGGTGAACCCGCCGAGCGCCGCGGCGCGGCTGCCGGTCTCCACGGTCTCGGCGTCCTCCCGGCCGGGCTCGCGCAGGTGGGTGTGCAGGTCGACCAGGCCGGGCAGCGCGATCAGACCGGCGGCCTCGACCACCTCGGCGCCGGGGACGTCGAGCGACGCGCCGACCGCGGCGATCCGGCCGTCGGTCACCAGGATGTCGGCAGGGTCGCCGCCCAGCGGCCTGGCCCCCGTGATCAGGTAGGTGCTCACGTGTTCCCTCCGAGCAGCAGGTAGAGCACGGCCATGCGGGTGGAGACCCCGTTGGCGACCTGCTCGACGATCGTGGAGCGGACGGAGTCGGCCACCTCGGCGGCGATCTCCATGCCGCGGTTCATCGGGCCGGGGTGCATGACGATCGCCTCGTCGGGCAGCGCGGCCATCCGCGGCGCGTCGAGGCCGTAGCGGCGGCTGTACTCGCGGGCGCTGGGGAAGAACGAGGCGTTCATCCGCTCGGCCTGGACCCGCAGCATCATCACCACGTCGCTCTTGGGGAGCACGGCGTCGAGGTCGTAGCCCACCTCCGCCGGCCAGCTGCCCACGCCCACCGGCAGCAGCGTCGGCGGCGCGACCAGCGTGACCTGCGCTCCCAGCGTGTGCAGCAGCCCCACGTTGGAGCGGGCCACCCGGCTGTGCAGGACGTCGCCGACGATCGTCACGCGGACGCCGTCGAGCCGCCCCAGCCGCTGCCGGATCGTGTAGGCGTCCAGCAGCGCCTGGGTGGGGTGCTCGTGGGTGCCGTCGCCGGCGTTGACCACGCTGCCGCGCACCCAGTTCGCCAGCCGGTGCGGCGCACCGGAGGCCGAGTGCCGGACGACGACGGCGTCGGCGCCCATTGCCTCCAGGGTGAGCGCGGTGTCCTTGAGGCTCTCCCCCTTGGAGACGCTGCTGCCCTTGGCCGAGAAGTTGATGACGTCGGCGGAGAGGCGCTTGGCGGCGAGCTCGAAGCTGATCCGGGTCCGGGTGGAGTCCTCGTAGAAGAGGTTGACCACCGTGCGCCCGCGCAGCGTCGGGAGCTTCTTCACCTCGCGGCCGGCCAGGGCCGCGTCGATCTGGGCCGCGGTGTCCAGCACCAGCGTCGCGTCGTCCCGGTCGAGGTCCGCGGCCTCCAGCAGGTGCCGCTTCACGCGCCCTCCCCCTCGGTCAGCAGGACCTCGTCGATGCCGTCGACCTCCTGCAGGTGCACCTTGACCTGCTGGCTGCGTGCGGTCGGCACGTTCTTGCCGACGAAGTCGGCCCGGATCGGCAGCTCGCGGTGCCCGCGGTCGACCAGCACCGCCAGCTGGACGCCGCGCGGGCGGCCCAGGTCGCGCAGCGCGTCGAGCGCCGCCCGGACCGAGCGCCCGGAGAAGAGCACGTCGTCGACGAGGACGACGAGCCGGCCGTCGATGCCGGCGTCCGGGAGCACGGTGGGCTCGAGGGCCCGGACGCCGCGCAGCCGCAGGTCGTCGCGGTACAGGGTGATGTCGGCGGTGCCGACGTCCACCGCGGTGCCGGTGAACGCCTCGATGCGCGCGGCGAGGCGGCGGGCGAGCGGGGCCCCGCGGGTCGGGATGCCGACGAGGACCAGGTCGGAGAGCCCGCCGTCGGCGTGGTCGGCGCCGTCGTCGGCCCGGAGGCTCGCCGCCCGCTCGATGAGCTGGTGGGCCATGCGGTCGACGACGCGGGCGACGTCGGCGGAGGAGAGCAGGGTGCCGGGGGCGCTGCCGGGAGACGGGCTGCGGGCAGGCTCGGGTGAGCGGGCCATGAGGCCTCCTTCCCCGCCTCACTGGACGGGTCGTTAAAGGAGTGGTCGGACCGCGGTCGACGGTACTGCACGTCCGCTCGCGTCCCGCCGGCGCCCGGCCCGGTGCCCGGCCCTGCGCCCGGGGTGGTCGCCCGGCGCGGCGCCCGGGGCAGCGCCTGCCCCGGCACCAACCTGCGCTTTCGCGTCCACCCGCCTGTTGTGATCCCCGCTTCGCACGTACGCTGCGTGACGAACAACCTCGATCCGAGACGACGGACAGTGAGCAGACAGCGATGAGCACCGACTACTCACGGGCCCTCGGCGCCCGGCTTCGCGCGATCCGCAACCAGCAGGGCCTCTCCCTGCAGGGTGTGGAGGACAAGTCGCACGGCCGCTGGAAGGCGGTCGTGGTCGGCTCCTACGAGCGCGGGGACCGCGCCGTGACCGTGCAGCGCCTCTCCGAGCTCGCCGTCTTCTACGGCGTCCCGGTCTCCGAGCTGCTGCCCGACCCGCGGCCCAGCTCCGCGGTCACCTCGACGAACAAGATCGTCCTGAACCTGGAGTCGCTGGGCTCCCTGCCCGCGGACGAGGCCGGCCCGCTGGCCCGCTACGCCTCGACCATCCAGGCCCAGCGGCACGACTACAACGGCAAGGTCCTCTCGATCCGCGCCGAGGACCTGAAGTCGCTGGCCATCATCTACGACATGAGCCCCGACGAGCTCACCTCCCGGCTCATCGAGTGGGGGGTGCTCTCCCCCGGCATGGAGGGCATCGTCAGCTCCGGTGGCGACGACGACCTCGAGGAGGACGTCGACGAGTCCGCCTGGGGCGACCGCCGGCGCGCACCCCGCTGACGACCGGCTCCACCCAGCGAGTCACGAAGGCCCCCGCCGATCGGCGGGGGCCCTCGTCGTTTACGGCCCGGCCCGGTCTCGACACGCAGGTCGGGACACTGTTCCCGCAGCACCACGTGTGCCACTGTGCTGCCAGCCGGGTGCCCGGCCCGGACGAGCAGGGAGGCCGCATGCCGGCGGTGCAGATGGCGGGGGTCACCAAGACCTACCGCGGGAAGGGCGGGCAGCCGCACAAGGCGCTCGACGGGCTGGACATGACCGTCGACACCGGCGGCGTCCACGGCCTGCTCGGCCCGAACGGCTCGGGCAAGACGACGTCGATCCGGGCGCTGCTCGGGCTGGTGCGCGTCGACGCCGGTAACATGCAACTGCTCGACCGCCCGGTGCCCGCCGGCCTGTCCGGCGTGATCGGCGACGTCGGCGCCCTGGTCGAGACACCGCTGTTCTTCCCCGGCTTCTCCGGCCGGCGCAACCTGCGCCTGCTGGCCGAGACCGCCGGCGTCGCGCGGGCCCGCGTCGAGGAGTGCCTGGAGCTGGTCGACCTGCGCGACCGGGCCGACGACCGGTTCAAGGGCTACTCACTCGGCATGAAGCAGCGCCTCGGCATCGCCGCCGCGCTGCTCAAGGCGCCCCGGCTGCTGATCCTCGACGAGCCGAGCAACGGGCTGGACCCCGCCGGCATCCGCGACGTCCGCGAGCTGATCCGACGCCTGGGGTCCGACGGCCGGACGACGGTGCTCGTCTCCTCCCACCTGCTCGCCGAGATCCAGCAGGTGTGCGACTCCGTGACGATCCTGGCCCGCGGCCGGCGGGTGGCCTCCGGACCGGTCGCCTCGGTGCTCTCCCAGGCCGGCACGGGCGACGTCCGCGTGGCGGTCCCCGACCCGGCGGCCGCGGCCGCGGTGCTCGGCGCCGCCGGGTTCAGCCTCTCTCCCGCGCCCGACGGCCAGGTGCTGGTGCACGGCGCGCCCGCCACCGGCGAGATCACCCGCGTGCTCGCCGAGCACGGCCACTACGTCGAGGAGCTGGTCCGCGTGACCCCCGACCTGGAGAGCGCGTTCCTCGCCATCACCGGGGGCCAGGCATGAGCGCGGTGACCGAGCAGCCGACTGCCTCGCCCGAGCCGACGTCGGCCCGGCGGGGCGGCAGCCTGTTCCGGGCTGAGCTGCACCGGTTCACCGCCCGCCGGTTCATCCAGGTCCTGCTGGGGCTGGCCGTCCTCGGCTGGCTGGCTGCGATCGTCATCGGGTTGCTCCAGTTCGGCGAGCCGACCGACGCCGACTACGCCGCCGCCCGCGAGCGCATGGACGAGATCATCGCCAGCGAGGAGGCCTGGCGCGCGGACTGCGCGATCGAGGCCGAGAACGTCGGCGAGCCGGTCGACCAGTTCTGCGGCCCACCGCTGGATGCCTCCGCCTGGCGCGTCGAGGACTTCCTCGACAAGGCCCCCTTCGACCTCGGCGCGCTCGGGGAGCCCGGCGCGATCGGCTTCGCGGCCGCCGCCGCGGTGCTCGCCTTCCTCGTGGGCGCCACCTGGATCGGCGCGGAGTGGTCCACCCGGACCATCGTGGCGCTGCTGTTCTGGGTGCCGAACCGGCTGCGGGTCATCGGCACGAAGATCGGCGTCCTGGTCCTGGCCGCGCTGGTCATCGGCGTGGCGGCCCAGGTTGCCTGGCTGGTCATGGCCTGGGTCCTGCGGACCTTCGTGGGCACCGACCAGGCTCTGCCGGAAGGGTTCTGGGGAGAGCTGCTGGCCGCGCAGGGGCGCGGGGTCGTGCTCGGCGTCCTCGTCGCGCTGATCGGCTTCGGGCTGGCCAACCTGGTGCGCAACACCGGGGCGGCGCTCGGCATCGGGTTCGTCTACTTCGCGATCGTCGAGACCGCGCTGCGGATCTACGACCCCATGCTCGAGCGCTGGCTGCTGTCGACCAACGCGGTCGCCCTCGTCGTCCCCGGCGGCGTCCCGGTCGTCGACTACAGCGTCATGAGCACCGGGCCCGAGGGACCGCCGACCTACCTGGTCACGAACCTGCAGGGCGGCCTGGTCGTCGGCGCGTTCGCCACGGTGATCCTCGGCGCCGGCATCTGGCTCTTCGCCCGCCGCGACCTGCAATGACATCGTCGTCCTCCGGACGACACCGCGGCCAATGGCCGTTCCCGACCGGCGACGAGCGTGTCCGCACGCTCCTCGCCGGACCCTCCGGGCCCACCTCGTCGGTGCCGTGCGCCCTCGCTAGGCCGTGGGGACCTCGGCGGCGAGGATGGCGCCGAGGACGCCGTTCACGTACTTCGGCGACTCGTCGGTGGAGAGCGCCTTGGCCAGCTCCACCGCCTCGTCGATGACGACGGCGTCGGGCACGTCGTCGACCCAGAGCAGCTCGAAGGTGGCCATCCGCAGGATCGCGCGGTCGACGTCGGGCAGCCGCTCCAGCGACCAGCCGGAGGTGTGCGCCTCGATCAGCGCGTCGATGCGCGCGCCCTGCTCATCGACGCCCTCGACCAGCCGGATGGTGTGCTCCGGGACCGGCGGGTTGCCGTCAGCGACCCGCTCCCGGAGCAGCTCCAACCGGTCCCGCCCCCGGACGTCGGCCTCGTACAGGACGTCCACGGCGCGCTTGCGGGCCTTGGACCGTGCAGCCACGCGTCTGGCCCGCGCTCAGTTGACGCGGCCGAGGTACCGGCCGTCGCGGGTGTCGACCTTCAGCTTCTCGCCGGTCGTGATGAACAACGGCACCTGGATCTGCGCGCCGGTCTCCAACGTGGCGGGCTTGGTGCCGCCGGTGGAGCGGTCGCCCTGCAGCCCCGGGTCGGTGTGCTCGACGACGAGCTCCATGGTGACGGGGAGCTCGACGTACAGCGGGGTGCCGTCGTGCACCGCCACGATGACCTCGGTGTTCTCGAGCAGGTAGTCCGCGCCCCCGCCGACCGTCTCCGCCGGCACGTAGATCTGGTCGAACGTGTCGCCGTCCATGAAGACGAAGTCGGTGCCGTCCTTGTACAGGTACGTCATCGACCGCTTGTCCACGTTGGCCGTCTCGACCTTGGTGCCGGCGTTGAAGGTCTTGTCCACGACCTTGCCCGACAGCACGTTCTTCAGCGTCGTGCGCACGAAGGCCCCGCCCTTGCCGGGCTTGACGTGCTGGAAGTCGGTGACGGTCCAGAGCTGGCCGTCCAGGTTGAGGACGATGCCGTTCTTCAGGTCGTTGGTGGTAGCCATCTAGAGGACCAGCAGTTCCTTGCTCGTGAGGGTCAACAACTCGGGCGCGTCGTCGGTGACGATCAGGGTGTCCTCGATCCGGACACCGCCGTGGCCGGGCAGGTACACGCCTGGCTCCACGGTGACGGCCATACCGGCGGCAAGCCTACCCGCGCCCTGAGGGCCGATGCCGGGCGCCTCGTGGATCTCCAGCCCCACCCCGTGGCCGAGGCCGTGGGTGAAGTGCTCCCCGTGGCCCGCGGCGACGATCACGTCGCGGGCGGCGGCGTCCACCGCGACGACGTCGGCGCCCACCGCCAGCGCGGCCCGGCCGGCGGCCTGGGCGGCGGCAACGAGCTCGTAGATCTCCCGCTGCCAGTCGGCCGCGTGGCCCAGCACCAGGGTGCGGGTCATGTCGGAGTGGTAGCCGTCCACGGTGGCGCCGAAGTCGAGCTTGAGGAAGTCGCCCTCACGCAGGACGGTCGAGTCCGGGCGGTGGTGCGGGATCGCCGAGTTGGCGCCGGTGGCGACGATCGTCTCGAACGACGGCGCCTCGGCGCCGAGCGCCAGCATGCGCGCGTCGAGCTCGCGGCCGACCTCCAGCTCGGTGCGCCCCGGCCGCAGCGACCCCTCGGCGGCGAGCTCGGCCAGCGCCTGGTCGGCGACGGCGCACGCGCGGCGCAGGTACTCGACCTCGGTGTCGTCCTTGATCGCCCGCTGCCCCTCTACCGCCCGCCGCACGGAGGCCAGCTCCGGGACCGTGCCACCCGCGGCGGCGTCCGCCAGCACCCGCTCCAGGCCGTGCAGCCCGTCGACGGTGAGGTCGTGGGACTCGTAACCGATCCGCCCCGCGCCGCGCCGCACCGCCTCCCGGGCCAGGGCCGGCACCGTGGCCCGGTCGACGAGCAGCTCGACGTCGGGCACCTGCGCGCCGGCCTGGGTGGTGTAGCGCCCGTCCGTGCCGAACACGTCCCCGCCGTCCACCCGCAGCAGCAGGGCGCCGTTGGAGCCGGTGAAGCCGGTCAGGTACCGGACGTTGAGCAGGTTGGTGACCAGCACCGCGTCCAGGCCGCGCCCGGCCGCGGCGGTCCGCAGCGCGTCACGCCGGGCGGCCTCCCGCGCGGTGTCCCGGCTCACGACACGCCTCGCAGGGTCATCCACTGCAGCGCCAGCACGTAGCCGTGCACGCCGAGCCCGGCGATCACCCCGTCGGCGACCCGGGAGACGTAGGAGTGCTGGCGGAACTCCTCGCGGCGGTGGATGTTGCTGATGTGCACCTCGATCACCGGTGCGCCCACCGCGGCCAGCGCGTCGTGCAGCACCACCGAGGTGTGCGTCCAGCCGCCGGGGTTCACCACGATGGGGTCACCGGCGTCGGTCGCCTCGTGGATCCAGCGCAGCAGCTGGCCCTCGTCGTCGGTCTGGCGCACCAGCACGTCGACGCCGAGCTCCCGCGCCGCGGTCTCCACCAGCTCGACCAGCTGCGCGTAGGTCGTCGTGCCGTACACCTCGGGCTCGCGCGTGCCGAGCCGGCCGAGGTTGGCGCCGTTGAGCACCTGGATGGTCATGGCGTCTCCGATACTGCGGCCCACGCCGCATCGAGCCAGGCCTGCTGCGGGTCGGTCAGGATCCTGGGATGGCCGAGCCCGTCGAGGACGACGAACCGCAGCGACGCGCCTCGCGCCTTCTTGTCCACCCGCATCACCTGCTGCAGGCGCGCCCAGTCCCCGGCGTAACTGGTCGGCAGCCCCATCGCCGCGATCAGCGTGCGGTGCCGCGCGACCTCCGCCGGGGTCAGGAGGCCCGCCTGCCCGGCCAGCTCGGCGGCGAAGACGAGGCCGACGGCGACGGCCTCGCCGTGCCGCCAGCCGAAGTCCTCGACCCGCTCGATCGCGTGGCCGAGGGTGTGGCCGTAGTTGAGGAACTCGCGCACCCCGGTGTCGAGCAGGTCCTCCCCCACCGCCGCGGCCTTCACCCGCACCGCACGCTCGATGAGCTCCTCGGTGTCCCGGCGGCCGGTCGGATCGGCGTCCAGCAGCTCGAGGATGCGGCCGTCGGCGATGAACCCGCACTTGACCACCTCGGCCAGCCCGGCGCGGAACTCCGCCTCGGGCAACCCGGCCAGGAGGTCGGTGTCGGCCAGCACGGCGGCCGGCGGGTGGAAGGCGCCGACGAGGTTCTTCCCGGCGGCGGTGTTGATGCCCGTCTTGCCGCCCACGGCCGCGTCGACCATGCCGAGCAGGCTGGTGGGCACCTGCACGACGCGGATGCCGCGGGTCCACGTGGCGGCCAGGAAACCGGCCAGGTCGGTGACCGCGCCCCCACCCACCCCGACGACGGCGTCGGAGCGGGTCAGCCCGAGCCGGCCGAACTCCTCCCACACCTCGGCGGCGACCTGCGCGGTCTTCGCGGCCTCGCCGTCGGGGACGACGACCGCCTCGGCGGCCACACCGGCGGTCTGCAGCGTCTCGACCGCGGCGCCGGCCGCTGCGGCCAGCGGTGGCGCGTGGACGACGGCGACCTTCGCCGTGCCGGCCAGCACGAGCGCCAGCTCGGTCTGGGCGCCGGCACCGATGACGACCTCGTAGGGCTGCTCCCCCGCGACCGCGACGCGACGGCTCACCGGGCCTCCTCCGGGGTCAGGACGGCGAGCACCTCGGCGACGACCTCCTCCGGCGACCGCCCCGCGGTGGCGACCCGGTGCGTGGCCACCTCCGTGTAGAGCGGCGCACGCTGTTCGAGCATGGTGCGCAGCATGGCGCGCGGGTTGACCGCGAGCAGCGGCCGGTCCCGGGAGAGCCCCACGCGCCGCGCGGCGGAGGCGACGTCGACGTCGAGCCAGACCACGGCCCCGCCGGCGCTGCCGTGGGTGACCAGCAGCTCGCGGGTGGCGGCGCTGGTCACCGCCCCGCCGCCGAGCGCCAGCACCCCGGTGTGGTCGGCGAGCGCCCGCGCGACCGCCTGCTCCTCCAGCGCGCGGAAGTGCGGTTCACCGTGCTGGACGAACAGGTCGGCGACGGTCGACCCGGTCGCCTCCTCGACGTCGCGGTCGGTGTCCCGGAACGCCAGCCCCCGCGCATCGGCGACGGCCGTGCCGACCGTCGTCTTCCCCGACGCGGGCGGGCCGACGAGGACCAGGGCCGGCCCGCTCACCGGTACGGCAGGGAGTCGAGGTAGGCCCGCGCGTTGCGCCGGGTCTCGGCCACCGAGTCCCCGCCGAACTTCTCCAGCGCCGCGTCGGCCAGCACCAGCGCCACCATCGCCTCCATCACCACGCTGCCGCGGGGCACCGCGCAGGCGTCGCTGCGCTGGTTGATCGCGACCGCGGCCTCCCCGGTGGCGACGTCGACGGTCTGCAGCGCGCGCGGCACGGTGCTGATCGGCTTCATCGCGGCGCGCACGCGCAGCACCTCGCCGTTGGTCATCCCGCCCTCGATGCCACCGGCCCGGTCGGTGAGCCGCTGCACCCGCTGCACGCCGGCGCCGGCGTCCGCGTCGGCGAGCACGATCTCGTCGTGGGCGACCGAGCCGCGGCGGCGGGCGGTCTCCAGCCCGTCGCCGACCTCGACGGCCTTGACCGACTGCACGCCCATCAGCGCCGCGGCCAGCCGGGCGTCCAGGCGGCGGTCCCAGTGCACGTGGCTGCCCAGGCCCGGCGGGAGCCCGTGGACGACGACCTCGATGACCCCGCCGAGGGTGTCACCGTTCTTCCGGGCGTCGTCGATCTCGGCGGTCATGCGTGCGCTGGTGCCCGGGTCGGCGCAGCGCACCGGGTCCTCGTCGAGACGCGGGTTGTCGTCGGGCCCGGGCACGATGCCGTCGGGCGCGACGACCGGGCCGATGCCGACGACGTGGCTGACCACCGAGACGCCGAGCGCCTGGCGCAGGAACGCCTGGGCGATCGCGCCGAGCGCCACCCGGGCGGCCGTCTCGCGGGCGCTGGCGCGCTCCAGCACCGGGCGGGCGTCGTCGAAGCCGTACTTCTGCATGCCGGCGAGGTCGGCGTGACCGGGGCGGGGCCGGGTGAGCGGCGCGTTGCGCGCCTGGCCGGCGAGGATCTCGGGGTCGACCGGGTCGGCGGACATGACCGTCTGCCACTTGGGCCACTCGGTGTTGCCCACCTGCACCGCGATCGGGCCGCCCTGGGTGCGGCCGTGGCGCACCCCGCCGGTGAGGGTGACGACGTCCTGCTCGAAGGACATGCGGGCGCCCCGCCCGTGCCCGAGCCGGCGGCGGGCGAGCTGCAGGTCGAGGTCGGCGGTCGCCACCTCGACCCCGGCCGGGAGCCCCTCGAGGATGGCGGTGAGCTGCTGGCCGTGCGACTCACCGGCGGTCAGCCAGCGCAACATGCCGGCAATTCTAGAAGGACCACCCTTCCCCCCTTCCCTCGCGGGCTCGGGCGGGCCCCGGAAGGGTGGCCGTCAGGGGGCTGGGACGCCGCCGACCGCCAGCGCCAGGACGGCACCGACCAGCAGCGGCGGGCCGAACGGCACGGTGCTGCGCCACCCCGCCCGCCCGGTGGCCACCAGGACCACCGACACCGCGGCGCCGGTGACCAGGCCGAGGAACAGCCCGGCGAGCAGCACCCCCCAGCCGGACCACCCGAGCACCAGCCCCAGCAGGCCGAGCAGCTTGACGTCACCGAGACCGAGGGCGGCCGGGGCGGCCAGCCGTGCCGCACCGGAGACGGCCAGCGCGGCGGCCCCCGCCGCGACGCCCCGGACCAGCGCCCCCCACGTGCCGAGGACGGCGGCGTCGACGAGCAGGGCCACGCCGCAGACGACGGCCGCCGGGAGGAGGACGCGGTCGGGCAGCCGGTGGGCGGCGAGGTCGACGCCGGCCAGCACCACCGCCGCGCCCGCGGCCCACACCAGCGCGGCGGTGGCCGGGCGGCCGCCCCCGAGCAGGACGGCGGCGGTGAGCAGGCCCGCGGTCAGCGCAGCGGTCAGCGCCGTGCGGGAGCCGGACGGCGCCGCCGCATCGTCGCGGGTGGCCAGCCGGACGGTGCTGCGCGCCAGCGCCGGCCCGACGAGGAGCCCGGCCAGCACGGCGACCCCGGCGAGGACGGGGCGGGAGACGTCCACGGCGGGGAGGTCAGCGCGCGTCGAGCGCCGCGCGCATCGCGCCGATGGGGGCCGGCCGGCCGGTCATGAGCTCCACCTGCACGGTGGCCTGCCAGAACAGCACCTCCAGCCCGCTGATCACCGCGCCGCCGGCGGCGGAGACGCGCTCGGCCAGCGGCGTGGGCCAGGGTGCGTAGAGGACGTCGAGCACCGTCTGCCCTCCGCGCCACTCCAACGCGGCGACGGCAGGCTGACCGTCGACCGGAACGGTGCTGACGACGACCGGGGCCTCGACGCGCACCCCGGCCAGGGGGAGCACCCGCGTGGGCACGCCCAGGGTGTCGAGGACCCGCACCACCTCACCGGCGCGGGCGGGCTCGCGCACGACGACGTCGACCCGGTCGGCCCCCAGCGAGGCCAGCGCCACCGCCGCGGCAGCCGCGGTCCCCCCGGCGCCGAGGATCGCGGCGTGCCCCACCTGGTCGACCCCGCCCACCTGCAGGGCGGTGCCCACGCCGGTGACGTCGGTGTTCTCGGCCCGCCAGCCGGCCCCGGTGCGGACCAGGGTGTTCGCGGCGCCCAGCAGCCGCGGGAGCGGCTCCACCTCGTCGGCGACCTCGACCGCGGCCTGCTTGCACGGCATGGTCACCGAGAAGCCGCGCCACTCCTCGCCCAGCCCGGCCAGCAGGTCGGGCAGGTCCCCGGCACCCACGTCGAGCGCGTCGTAGGACCAGTCGGCCAGCCCGAGCGCCGCGTAGGCGGCGCGGTGCAGCAGCGGCGAGAGCGAATGGCCGACCGGCCGCCCGAGGACCGCTGCCCGCTGCGGCCGCTCAGCCACCGCACCCGAGACCGGCGTCGGCACACCGCTGGCGGGCCTGCTGGAACTCGGCGTAGTCGCTGGTGAAGAAGTGCGACCCGTCCTCCGACTCGAGCACGTAGTACAGGAGGTCGCCGCTGCTCGGGGCCAGCGCCGCCTCCAGGCTGGCCTCCCCCGGCGAGCTGATGGGGGTGGGCGGCAGCCCCTGGCGCGTGCGCGTGTTGTACGGGCTGTCGGTCTGGAGATCGGTGACGGTGAGCTCGTTGCCGCTCTTGTCCAGCCCGTAGGCCAGCGTCGCGTCGATGCCGAGCGCGATGCCGGCGTCGAGCCGGTTGTAGATCACCTGGGCGACGTCGGGCCGCTCCTCGTCCAGCCGGGTCTCCGACTGCACCATGGAGGCGACCGTCACGATCTCGCCCGGGGTCCGCCCGAGGGCGGCGGCCCGCTCCTCCAGCCGCAGCCGGGCGGCCGTCTGGTTGAAGGTCTCGACCATGCGCTGCAGCATCTGCTGCGGCGTGGTGCCGGGCTCGAAGTCGTAGGTGGCCGGGAAGAGGTAGCCCTCCAGCTGCCCACCCGCATACGCGGGCAGCGGCAACGCCGCCGGATCGGCCGCCGCCTCCAGCTCCGCGAGCGGTGTGCCGGTCTGCTCCGCGAGCCGGGCGAGGATCTGGTCGACCGTGAACCCCTCGGGCACCGTCACGCGGGAGATCTGCCGGGAGGCCGGGTCCAGCAGCAGCTCCAGTGCGGCCTCGCCGCTCATCTGCTCCCGGAGGGTGTACACACCGGGCTGGATCGAGGTGGCCGCCGGGTTCTCCTGGGCGGCGCTCACGAACGGCCCGGTGGAGGCGATGACGTCGGCGTCGGCCAGGGTGCGGGCGATGTCGGTGAGCGTGTCCCCCTGCTGCACCCGCACGTCCACGCTGCCGCTGCCCGTGCCGGTGTAGTCGCGCGCGGCCGGGTCGAGCATGGAGAACAGCTGCTGGCCGCCGACGACGATGCCGGCGACGATGCCGCCGAGCACCAGGACGACCAGCGCGATCGCCAGCGGGCGGCGGCGCCGGCGCCGCCGGTCCCGGTCGCTGCGCGAGTCGTAGGGCGCGATCGGGATCTCGTCGTCGTGCAGCAGGGCGCCGTCGTCGAGGTGGTCCCCGTCGACCGCGGTGGCCCCGTGGGCGGCGTCGTCGTCCTGCCAGCCCGTCCGGTCGTCGTCGACGTTCGCGCCGATCACGTCCAGCCCGCCGGTCGGGTCGTCCGCCGAGGCGGGGCCGGGTGCGGCCGGCGTCTCGTCCGGGGTGTCGTCGGGTCCGGTGGACAGCCGGGGCGCGGCGACGGTGGCGTCGTCGCCCACGGCGTCCTCGCGCGGCCGCAGCCGACCCCACGCACCGGTCGGCAGCGGCGGCAGCGGGGCGGACGGGTGCTGGGCGCCGTAGCCGTGCCCGTCCCCGTCCCCGTGCCGGGAGGTCATCGGGAACCCCGGCGACGCCCAGCCGGACGCGCCCAGCGGCCCGGTCTGGTCGCCGGCGTGCCGCGGGTACGCGGTGCGGCCCGGCGGGAAGCCGCCGACAGGGGAACCGGAGCCGGTCGGGAACGGGAACGGCATGCCACCGGTCCCGTCGTCGAACGCGTGCCTCCCCCGCGGCGGCCGTCCGCCGGGCGCCGTCACGAGGGCGCCTTCCGGCTGTCCAGGTACTGCTGCAGGATCACCACGGCCGCGGCCTGGTCGATCACCGCCCGCTGGCGACGGCTGTCGATGCCGCCCTCCCGGAGGTGGCTGGCTGCGGTCACGGTCGAGAGCCTCTCGTCGATCAGGTTCACCGGCACGTCCGGGATGCGGTCGGCCAGTTCCTGTGCGTAATCGGCAGCATCCTGCGCGGAGACACCGGCCGCGCCCGACAGGTGCACCGGCTCTCCCACGACCACCTCTGTCACCTCGTGTTCCACCACCAGCGCGGCGAGCCGGTCGAGGTCTGCCTTGTCCTTGGCCCGGCGGAGGGTCTCCAGCGGGCTGGCGAGCGTGCCCGTGGCGTCCGACAGCGCCAGGCCCACCCGGACGGTCCCGACGTCGACGCCGAGGACCCGGCCGCGGGCGCGCGGCGCGCCGGGGCGGCGCGGCGGGATCTTGAGGTGCTGCGGCCAGCCACCGGACAGGTCGATCTCCGTGGTCTCGTGCTTGACCGGCGGGAACCCCTGGGTCAGGTCGATCTCGGTGGTCGGGTGGTGCGTCGGCTGCTCCCCCGTGGCCGGGCGCGGACGCGCCGGCGGGACGGCGGGCAGCTCCCGCCGCCGGCCGCCGACCGGCCCGGTGTCCTCGGGGCTGTGCTCGGATCCGGACACGATGCTCTACCTCCCAGTGACGGCCGCGACCGCCTGCTCGCCGGCCTGCAACGCCGCGGGGATACCCGCGGGATCGGTTCCGCCTCCCTGGGCGACGTCGGACTTGCCGCCACCGCGGCCCCCGACGGGGGCCGAGGCCGCCTTCAGGACGTCGTTGGCCGACAGCCCCTGCGAGACCGCGGCCGGGTTGAGTGCGGCCACCAGAGCTACCTTGCCACCGGACTCCGATGCCAGCAGCACGACGGCCGGCCGGTCGGACCCCAGCCGCCCGCGGACGTCGAGGGCCAGCGTGCGCAGATCGCCGCCGCCGAGGCCGGCCGGGGACCCGGTGACGACGGCGACGCCTCCGACGTCGCGGGCCGAGGCGGCCAGCTCGCCGGCGGCGGCGAGGGTCTGCTGCGCCCGCAGGTCGGCCAGCTCGCGGT
Source organism: Blastococcus sp. SYSU DS0753 (assembly GCF_054051175.1). Classification (NCBI taxonomy): domain Bacteria; kingdom Bacillati; phylum Actinomycetota; class Actinomycetes; order Geodermatophilales; family Geodermatophilaceae; genus Blastococcus; species Blastococcus sp. SYSU DS0753. The sequence continues at coordinate 37,612 of NZ_JBJHAT010000012.1, forward strand.
CCAGGTCGCGCAGCCGGGCGACCATGCCGCTGACCCGCTCCACCAGGCCGTCCTGCGGCGCCTTGAGGATGTCCGCCAGCTGGCGCACCAGGTCGCGCTCGCGCGCGAGGTACCGGAACCCCTCGAGCCCGACGACGGCCTCGACCCGGCGGGAGCCCGAGCCCACCGACGACTCACCGGTCAGGGCGAGGGTGCCGATCTGCGCGCTCCCCCGCACGTGGGTACCGCCGCAGAGCTCGCGCGACCACGGGCCGCCGATCTCCACGACGCGCACCTGCTCGCCGTAGGTCTCGCCGAACAGCGCCAGGGCGCCGAACGCCTGCGCCTCCGGCAGCGTCATCCACGAGGCGGTGACCGTGTGGTCGGCCCGGACGGCGGCGTTGGCGACGTCCTCGATGTCGGTGCGCTGCTGCTGGGTCAGCGCGCCCTGCCAGGCGAAGTCCAGCCGCAGGTAGCCCGGCCGGTTGTAGGAGCCGGACTGCAGGGCCTGCGGGCCGAGCACCTGCCGCAGCGCCGCGTGCACCACGTGCGTCCCCGAGTGGGCCTGGCAGGCGGACAGGCGCCACTCCCGGTCCACCTCGGCGGTGAGCTCCGCACCACGGGAGAGCTCGCCCTCGAGCACCCGCACCTGGTGGGCGACCAGACCCTTCACCGGGCGCTGGACGTCGATGACCTCGGCCCGGCCGCCGTCCCAGGTGAGGAGTCCGGCGTCGGCCACCTGGCCGCCGGACTCCGCGTAGAACGGCGTCCGGTCCAGCACCACCCGGGTGATCTCCCCGGGGCCGGCCGGCCGCTCGCCCTCGTCGTCGCCCTCGGCCACGATGCCCAGCACCCGCGAGTCGGTGCGCAGCGTCTCGTAGGCCCGCCAGTCGGTGGGCCCGTGCTCGGCCAGCAGCCGGCGGTAGGCCAGGACGTCGACCGAGCCGGTGCGCTTGGCCCGGGCGTCGGCGCGGGCGCGGTCGCGCTGCTCCTTCATCAGGGCCCGGAAGCCCTCCTCGTCGACGGTCACGCCCTGCTCGGCGGCCATCTCCAGGGTGACGTCGATCGGGAAGCCGTAGGTGTCGTGCAGCGAGAACGCCTGCTCGCCGGAGAGGGTCGGGGCGCCGGCCTGCTTGGCCTGCTTGACCGCGGTGTCGAACAGCGCCGTCCCCGACGTGAGGGTGCGGCGGAACGCCTCCTCCTCGGCGTAGGCCACCGACGAGATGCGGGCGAAGTCGGTGTCCAGCTCGGGGTAGCTGGCCTGCATGGCGTCCTTCGACACCGGGAGCAGCTCCGGCAGCGTCGACTCGTCGACGCCCAGCAGCTTCATGGAGCGCACGGCGCGGCGCAGCAGCCGGCGCAGGATGTAGCCGCGCCCCTCGTTGCCCGGGGTCACGCCGTCGCCGATCAGCATCAGCCCGCTGCGCACGTGGTCGGCCACCACCCGCAGCCGGACGTCGGCGTCGACGTCCTTGCCGTAGGTGACCCCGGCGAGGTCGGCGGCCCGGCGCAGCACCGGGGCGACCTCGTCGATCTCGTACATGTTGTCGACGCCCTGCAGCAGGTACGCGACCCGTTCCAGGCCCATCCCGGTGTCGATGTTCTTCTTCGGCAGCTCGCCGACGACCGTGAACTCCTCCTTGCCGCGGACGTCGGTGAGCTCGTACTGCATGAAGACGAGGTTCCAGATCTCCAGGAACCGGTCACCGGCGGTGTCCACCAGCGGGCCGCCGTCGGGACCGAACTGCGGACCGCGGTCGAAGTAGATCTCCGAGCACGGGCCCCCGGGGCCGGCCGCCCCGGTGTGCCAGTAGTTGTCCTTCTTCCCCAGCCGCTGGATCCGCTCGACCGGGAGGCCGGCGATGCGGCGCCAGGCGTCGGCAGCCTCGTCGTCGTCGAGGTAGACGGTCACCCAGATCCGGTCGGGGTCGAAGCCCAGCCCGCCGTCCTCCAGCCGCCCGGTGATCAGCTCCCAGGCGTGCTGGATCGCCCCCTCCTTGAAGTAGTCGCCGAAGGAGAAGTTGCCGTTCATCTGGAAGAACGTGCCGTGGCGGGTCGTCTTGCCCACCTCCTCGATGTCGAGGGTGCGCACGCACTTCTGCACGCTGGTGGCCCGCGGGAACGGCGCGGGTTCGCGGCCGGTCAGGTACGGGATGAACGGCACCATGCCGGCGACGGTGAACAGCAACGACGGGTCGGGGGACACCAGCGAGGCGCTGGGCACGACGGTGTGCCCGCGCTGGGCGAAGTGCTCCAGGAAGCGGCGGCGGATCTCGGCGGTCTGCATCGTCTACTCAGTTCTGCGGGGCCCGCCACGGGTGCGGCGGGCCGGGGGGTCAGAGGTCGGCGGCGTGCGATCCGCGGCGCAGGGCCGCGGCGTCACCTGCGTCGGGCAGGGGCGCGTCCAGGCCGGTGCCGGCACGCAGCTCCAGCTCCCGCTCGCTCATCGCCTCGCGGACGTCGGCGCCGAAGTCGCCGATCGCGTCGGCGAGGTCGCGCAGCCCCTCGGCGATGGAGGCCCCGATCCCCGCCGGTGTCATCTTCTCCGCCGCGGCGGAGAGCTTGCGGACGACGAGCGCCCCGATGGTGATCCCCATGGCGAGCCAGAACAGCCGGCGCATCAGGCGGCCCGCCGGGCGGCCCGGCGCGCGCGGCGCGCCTCCTTGTCGCGACGGGCGGCGTCGGCGATGGCCTGGCCCTCCCGCTTCTTCTTCGCGGCGCTGCGCACGCCGTAGCTGAATGCGGCGACCTTGATCAGCGGGCTGCCCAGGGTGGCGGCGACGACGCTGGTGAGCGCGGCGACGTTGCTGGAGACGTTGGCGGCGTTGCCGGTGATGTCGTCGACCCGCTCCAGGTTGCTGTTCACGTGCGCGACCGTGGTGCTGGCCTGGCCGAGGATCGGCGCGCTCTGCTCGCGGACCTGGCGGATGGTCAGGGTGGTCTCGTCGAGCGTCCGGCCGAGCTTGAGCAGCGGGACGGCCACCAGGACCACCAGCAGCACCAGGGCCCCGGCTGCGATCAGCCCGGCGATCTCTCCTACGGACACGCGTGCTCCTGTTCTGAGGGGAATCGGCGCCGGGAAGCGACGTTCCGGCCACGCCACACTAGTCGCGGGCCCGCCCCGCCGTCCGTCCCCCGCCGGAGCGTCAGCGGGTTCGGCGGAGGATCGCCCGCAGCTTGCCCAGCCGTTCCGCCAGCCGCGCCTCCACGCCGCGGTTGGTCGGGCGGTAGTAGTCCCTGCCCACGAGCGCGTCGGGCGGGTACTGCTGCGGCACGATCCCGTCGGGGTGGTCGTGCGGGTACTGGTAGGTCTTCCCGTGGCCGAGCTTCTTGGCCCCCGCGTAGTGCGCGTCGCGCAGCCCCGGCGGCACCGGGCCGGCCAGGCCCGCGCGGACGTCGGCCACCGACTCGCCCATGGCCACTGTGACCGCGTTGGACTTCGGGGCGGTCGCCAGGTGCACGACGGCCTGGGCCAGCGGGAAGTGCCCCTCGGGCATGCCGATGAACTGCACCGCCTGCATCGCGGCCACCGCGACCTGCAGGGCCGTCGGGTCGGCCATGCCGATGTCCTCGCTGGCGCTGATCACCAGCCTGCGGGCGATGAAGCGCGGATCCTCCCCGGCCTCCACCATGCGGGCCAGGTAGTGCAGCGCGGCGTCCACGTCGCTGCCGCGGATCGACTTGATCAACGCGCTGGCGACGTCGTAGTGCATGTCGCCCTGCCGGTCGTAGCGCACCGCCGCCTGCGCCACCGCCGTCTCCAGGGTGGCGAGGTCGATCTCCGTCGCGCCGACGGCCCGCGCCGCCCCGGCGCCGGACTCCAGCGCGGTGAGCGCCTTGCGCCCGTCGCCGCCGGCGATCCGGACGAGGTGCTCCTGCGCCTCGTCGGTGAGCGTGACCTCCCCGTTCAGCCCGCGCTCGCTGGTGAGCGCGCGGTGCAGCAGCGCGCGGACGTCGTCGTCGGTGAGCGGCTGCAGCGCCAGGACGAGGCTGCGGCTCAGCAGCGGGCTGACCACGGAGAAGAACGGGTTCTCGGTGGTGGCGGCGATGAGGCTGACGATCCGGTCCTCGACCGCGGAGAGCAGGCTGTCCTGCTGGGTCTTGGAGAACCGGTGCACCTCGTCGATGAACAGCACGGTGCGCCGGCCGGCGTAGGTGAGCTCGCGCTTCGCGCTGGAGATGACCGCCCGCACCTCCTTCACCCCCGAGTCGAGGGCCGACAGCTGCACGAACTGGCGCTTGGTGGCCAGCGAGATCACGTGGGCCAGGGTCGTCTTGCCGGTACCGGGCGGGCCGTAGAGCACCAGCGACATCGGCTCGTCGGACTCGACCAGCCGGCGCAGCGGGGCGCGGTCACCCAGGAGGTGCTGCTGCCCGACCACCTCGTCGAGCGCGCGCGGGCGCATCCGCACCGCCAGCGGCGCCCCCGGGTCGACGACCGGCGCGCCGTCCTCCTCGGGAGCGGGGTCGAACAGCGAACTCACGGGTGAGGACGCTACCCGCGGGGCACGACGCTTCCCATGCAGCAGCGACGCATCGGGGACGCGACGGTCAGCGCGATCGGGCTGGGGGCGATGCCCCTGTCCACCAAGCAGGACCGGCCCTCCCGCGAGGAGGCGGTCGGCGTCGTGCGAGCCGCCCTGGACGCCGGCGTGACCCTGATCGACACCGCCGACGCCTACGCCCGCGACGAGGCCGACTTCGGGCACAACGAAGAGCTGGTCGCCGAGGCGCTGCGCTCCATCGGCGGCGGCGACGTCCTGGTGGCGACCAAGGGCGGGCACACCCGCCGCGGCACCGACTGGGAGCTCGACGGGTCGCCGGCCTACCTGCGGCGGGCGTGCGAGGCATCGCTGCGCCGGCTCGGGGTCGACGCCATCGGGCTGTACCAGTTCCACCGGCCCGATCCCGCGACCCCGTGGGAGGAGTCGATGGGGGCGCTGCGACAGCTCGCCGACGACGGGCTGGTGCGGATGGTCGGCATCTCCAACGCCGACGTGGGGCAGATCGACGTCGCCCGGTCGATCGTGGGCGACGCGCTGGTGAGCGTGCAGAACCAGTTCTCGCCGGGCTACCGCTCCTCGCACGGCGAGCTCGAGCACTGCGCGGCGCACGGGCTGGCGTTCCTCCCGTGGAGCCCGTTCGGCGGGGTGAGCGCCGCGGGCTCCCTCGGCTCGTCGGCACCGGCGTTCGCGGAGGTGGCCCGGGAGCTCGGGGTGTCGGTCTACCAGGTGACGCTGGCCTGGCACCTGGCGCAGAGCGAGGCCGTCGTCCCCATCCCGGGCGCGTCCCGGGCGGCGACGATCGTGGATTCCGCGGCCGCCGCCGACCTGGCCCTCTCCCCTGACCAGCTGGCCCGCCTGAACGCCGCCTGACGGGCCGGCCGGCGGTATCCCGACCGCCGAGTGCGCAGTTGCTGCCGCCGACACGCGCCGACACTCCGGCGGCGGCGACAAGGACCACGCACTCGGCGCCGTCCACACGCTGGGCGCCGTCCACGGATGGCGCCGCGACGATCGCGACGGGCGCACCACGCCCGACGCTCCGCCGGTGGACCGGACCGAGCTCTCCCCGGCCTACACCCGGGGCCAGGCGCTGGCCGCCGGGCTGACCCGCGCGCAGCTCCGGGACGACGGCGTGCGGGTGACTCGCGGCGCCTACCTCTCCCGGGCCGTACCGCTGTCGCTCCGAACGGCCTGCGCGGCGGCCCTGCCGGTGCTGCCACCCGACGTGACGTTCTCCCACCGGACCGCTGCCGGCCTGCTCGGCGCACCCGTGCCGCACGAGTGGCCCCTGTCTGTCAGCGTGCCGCCCGGGTCGACACGACCCAGACGGGAGCGCATCCGCACGCACGTACGCCGACTCGAAGCCGCCGACGTGGTGCGGCACCGCGGCATCCCGGTGACCAGCGGCGCCCAGACCTGGCTCGACCTCGTCGCGGCGCTGCCTCCCGGCTCGAGCGGGCCGGTGGCACGCGGGGCATCGTCCTCGCCCGGGAGCTGGCGCCGCTGCTCTCGCCGTTCGCCGCCTCCCGCCCGGAGAGCCTGGTCCGGTATGCGCTGGTCAGCGCCGGACTCCCCCACCCCCGCGTGCAGGTCCCCATCCTCGACCGGGCGGGCCGCGTGGTGGCGCACGCCGACCTCGGGTGGGGCGCTGGAGGGTGGCGCTGGAGTACGAAGGCCGGCAGCACGCCGAGCGCGAGCAGTTCGGCCGCGACATCGACCGGTACTCGCTCATGGCAGCCGGCGGGTGGCTGGTCCTCCGGTTCGCCGGCCGCCACCTGGGCCGCCTGGACACCGTCGTCGACCGTGCAGCCGGCGCACTGCGGAGCCGTGGCGCCCAGTGGTGAGCCCGAGGCGTCAGCCGGGCCGGGCGGAGAGCTCCTGCGGCTGATCGGCCCGCGAGCCCGCCGGCGGTCGCAGCCGCGGGAGGACGACGGCCACCGCCGCCGGTCCCGCGATGGCGGCCAGCCACGGCACCAGGTCCCGGTTCGCCGGCAGCGACGCGAGGCCGAACACATGCCAGGCCGCGTCGAGCGCGTCGGGCAGCGTGGCCGGCAACCCGGCGCCGGGCCGCAGCAGCTGCTCGAGGTAGCTCACCGCGGTCAGGGCCGGGGCGACGAACCACGCGAGGAGCACCACGGCCGGCCACCACGCGAGCCGGGCGACCGGCCGGGCACCCACCACCACCAGGGCCGTTCCGAGCAGCGCGGCACCCAGCCACGACCCGAGGCGCCCCAGGGAGCCCGCACCGCCGACACCGACGAGGGCGAGCACGACCTGCGACACCCACCAGGAGGCGGCACCGGCGAGCACCGCCAGCCCCGGCGCGGCACCGGCGGCACCGAGGGCGGCCGGCGCGCCCAGCGCCCAGCCCGCCGCCGAGACCAGCACGACGACCACGCTCAGGCCTCCGACGACCGCCGGGTCCGTCTCGAACGTGTCCGGCGCGTTCGTCCGGAGCGTCGACGCCGTGCTCACCAGGGCGAGACCGACGGCCAGCGCGATCCCCGCCGCAGTGGCCAGCACCCCGGCCGCACGGCGCTCCGCGGCCCGGGCGAGCAGCCCCGCGGCCACGCCCCCGACCAGGGCCCCCAGCACGAGGGCACCGATCACCGAGGGCACCAGCGGGAGCGCGGTCCGGGCCCCGACCGGCACCATCCGCAGGCCGTCGAGCAACCAGAACAGGTAGCCGCCCACCCACCAGACGGCGGCCGCGAGCGGGACCAGCGCCCACCAGGGCAACCGCCGCCTGGCCCGGTTCGCGGGGACGACCTGGGCCACGGGCACCTCCTGGTTGCGGAACGCCCCGGGACCCTAGCGCCCGAGGACCGCCTTCAGCGCCGACAGCACGAGCGCCACCTTCGCGGGGGCCGCGTTCGGGCCCATCAGGCCGATCCGCCAGACGGTCGAGGCGTACGCGCCCACTCCCCCGCCGATCTCCAGGTCGTAGCGCTCCAGCAGCTCGCGGCGGACGGCGGCCGAGTCCACACCGTCGGGAACCTTCACCGTGGTCAGCTCCGGCAGCCGGGAGCCCTCGGCGGCGAAGAGCTCGAGGCCCATCTCCTGCAGCCCCTCGTGCAGCAGCCGGCCGGCGTCGGCGTGCCGGGCGTGGACGGCGTCCAGCCCCTCGTCGAGGATGCGCCCGAGCCCCGCGTGCAGCGACACGACCATCCCGGTCGGCGCGGTGTGGTGGTACGTGCGGCCACCGGACCCGGCCGCCTCGCCCGCGTACCCGCCGAGCATGCCCAGGTCGAGGTACCAGCTCTGCGGCTTCTCGATCCGCCGCTCCCACGCGCGGTCGTTGATCGTGAACGGCGCGAGCCCCGGCGCGACGCCCAGGCACTTCTGCGACCCGGAGTAGGCGAGGTCCACCCCCCACTCGTCGAGCTGCACCGGGATGCCGCCGAGCGAGGTGACGCAGTCGGCCAGCAGCAGCGCGTCACCCTTGCCGGCAGCCAGCGGCTGGAGGTCGGAGCGCACCCCCGTGGAGGTCTCGGCGTGCACGGCGGCGATGAGCTTCGGCGACGGGTGGGCGGCCAGCACGCGCTCGGCGTCGACCGGCTGCCCCCACTCGTGCTCCACCGCTACCACCTCGGCGCCGCAGCGGGCGGCGACGTCGGTCATCCGCTGGCCGAACAGGCCGTTGACCGCGACGACGACGGCGTCTCCGGGCCCCACGGTGTTGACGAACGCCGCCTCCATGCCCGCCGACCCGGTGGCCGACAGCGGCAGCGTGCGCCGGTTCGCCGTGCCGAACACCTGGCGCAGCCGGTCGGACGTCTCGTCGAGGATCCGCAGGAACTCCGGGTCGAGGTGGCCCAACAGCGGCTGCGCCAGCGCGACCTGCGCCTCCGGGTACGGGTTCGACGGGCCGGGTCCGAGCAGGGTGCGGGCACGCAACGGCATACGGGGCAACCTACCCAGGGTCGGGCCCGGCCACCGGGTCCGGGCCGGCGGGCCGGAGGGTCAGGCGGGGCGGTGGTGCAGCGCCGACCGGGGGCAGGTCATGGTCGCGGCCGTGGATCCGGAGCACCGTCCAGTCGTGCGGGTCCAGACCGGCCGGCGTCTCGATGACGGTGACGTGGGCGGCGAGGTCGGCGCTCATCGCCCCACCGCCGGAGTCGCGCACCGCCACGGACACGGTGAGGCAGCCGCCCTCGACCTCGACGTCGACCGGCACGCCCGGAACGCTGCTGCTCCCCCAGGTGGTGATCGCCAGACCGGCGCCACCGTCGATCCAGACGGCCGGGGCAGCGGTCCGGTCGGGGAACCCGCGCCCGGGACTCGGCGGCGAACCGGCCAGCGGCCGGCGCGCCCCGTCCGGTCGCCCCTCGTCCACCACGACCGGAACCACCACCGGGCCCTACTTCGTCGGGTCGGAGGGCCCCGGCGCCCCGGGCTCACCGGGCAGCGGCGGCTCCTCCGGCTTCGCGTCGATGCCGGCCTCCTTGCGCTGCGCCTCGGTGATCGGCGTCGGCGCGCCGGTCAGGGGGTCGAAACCGGCGCCGGTCTTCGGGAAGGCGATGACCTCGCGGATCGACTCCACCCCCGACAGCAGCGCCGACAGCCGGTCCCACCCCAGCGCGGCACCGGCGTGCGGCGGCGGGCCGTAGGCGAACGCCTCGAGGAAGAACCCGAACCGCTCGCGGGCCTCCTCGCGCGACATCCCCAGGGTCTCGAACACCCGCTCCTGCAGCTCGGCGTCGTGGATACGCACCGACCCGCTCATGACCTCGTTGCCGTTGATCACCATGTCGTAGGCGTCGGACAGCGCCGCGCCCTTGTCCTCGGCGAACCGGTCCCGCCACTCGGGGGTGGGCGAGGTGAAGGGGTGGTGCATGAACGTCCAGTCGCCGTCCTCGGTCTCCTCGAACATCGGGAAGTCGACGACGAACAGGAACGACCAGGTGCCGGGCTCGATCAGGTCGAGGCGCTTGGCGATCTCGTTGCGCGCGGCGCCGAGCAGTTCCTGGGAGGAGCGCCGGGCCCCGGCGGCGAAGAAGACGCAGTCGCCCGGCTTGGCACCGACGGCCTCGACGAGACCCTCGCGCTCGGCGTCGGAGATGTTCTTGGCCACCGGGCCGCCGAGCGTGCCGTCCTCGGCGATCGTCACGTAGGCCAGCCCGCGGGCACCGCGGGACTTGGCCCAGTCCTGCCAGGCGTCGAACGCCCGCCGGGGCTGCGACCCGCCGCCGGGCATCACGACGGCGCCGACGTACGGCGCCTGGAAGACGCGGAACGGCGTGTCGGCGAAGTAGGAGGTCAGCTCGGTCAGCTCGACGCCGAACCGCAGGTCCGGCTTGTCCGAGCCGAACCGGTCCATCGCCTCGCGGTAGGTCATCCGCGGGATCTCGGGGATCTCGTACGACGCCAGCTCCCGCCACAGCGAGCGGACGACGTCCTCGGCGATCGCGAGCACGTCGTCGCGCTCGACGAAGCTCATCTCGAAGTCCAGCTGGGTGAACTCCGGCTGCCGGTCGGCCCGGAAGTCCTCGTCCCGGAAGCAGCGGGCGATCTGGTAGTACCGCTCCAGGCCACCGATCATGAGCAGCTGCTTGAACAGCTGCGGCGACTGCGGCAGCGCGTACCACTTGCCCTGCTGCAGCCGCACCGGCACGAGGAAGTCCCGGGCGCCCTCGGGCGTGGAGCGGGTGAGGTTCGGCGTCTCCACCTCGACGAAACCGTGCTCCGCCATCACGCCGCGGGCGATGCGGCTGATCTCCGAGCGCAGCCGGATCGCCCGCGCCGGGCCCTGACGGCGCAGGTCGAGGTAGCGGTACCGGTAGCGGACGTCGTCGCTGGCGGCCTGGTCGGTCTCGATCGGGAACGGCAGCGGGGCCGACGTCGACAGCACCCGCAGCTCGGAGGTGGCCACCTCGATCTCGCCGGTGGGCAGCTCGGGGTTCTCGTTGCCCTCGGGCCGCCGGCGCACCTCGCCGGTGACGAGCACGCAGTACTCGTTGCGCAGGTGGTGGGCCTCCTCCTCGCGGACGACGACCTGCACGTAGCCGGAGGCGTCGCGCAGGTCGAGGAAGACCACGCCGCCGTGGTCGCGGCGGCGGGCGACCCAGCCGGCGAGGGTGACGGTGGTGCCGGCGTCGGACGCACGCAGCGTTCCGGCGTCGTGGGTGCGGAGCACGTCGGGCCTTTCGGTGGAGCGGAAGGAGGGGGTGGCTTACCAGCGGTCGTGCACGTGGGCGCGGATGCGCTCGTCGTACACCCGCTCGAGGCCGGCGAGCTGGGCGTCCGACAGCGGCGCCATGGTGGCTGCGGCGACGTTGCCGCGCACCTGGGTGACGTTGCGCGCCCCCGGGATGACGGTGGTGACGCCGGGCTGATCGATCACCCAGCGCAGCGCGAAAGCCGCGGTGGGCACGGCGTCGCCGGCGATCTCGGCCACCTCGCGGGCGGCCGCGACACCGACGTCGAAAGGCACGCCGGCGAAGGTCTCGCCCACGTCGAAGGCCTCGCCGTGCCGGTTGAAGTTCCGGTGGTCGTTCTCCGGGAACGTCGTCGACTCGTCGTACTTGCCGCTGAGCAGGCCGCTGGCCAGCGGAACGCGGGCCAGGATGCCCACGCCGGCGTCGGCAGCCGCGGGCAGCAGCTCCTCCAGCGGCTTGCGCCGGAAGATGTTCAGGATGACCTGGATGGTGGCCACCCCCTCGTGCTGCAGCGCGGTGAGACCCTCGGCCACCGTCTCGACCGAGACGCCGTAGGCCGCGATCGAGCCGTCCGCCACGAACCCGTCGAGGGCGTCGTAGACGCGCTGGTCGGAGTAAACGGCGGTCGGCGGGCAGTGCAACTGGACCAGGTCGAGGGTGTCCACGCCCAGGTTCCGGCGCGACCGGTCGATCCACGCGCGCAGGTTCTCGGGCGTGTACTGCTCCGCGGTGAAGGGGTCGGCGCGGCGGCCGGCCTTGGTGGCGACGAACGGCCGGTCGGCCCGGGGCGCGAGCGCCTTGCGGATGCGCTCCTCCGAGCGGCCGTCGCCGTAGACGTCGGCGGTGTCGAGCAGGGTCACCCCGGCGTCGAGCGCGGCGTCGAGGACCTCGGCGGCGGTGTCCTCGTCGACGTCGCCCCAGTCACCGCCGAGCTGCCACGTGCCCAGCCCGATCACGCTGACGTCGGCCCCGGTCTTCCCGAGCGGTCGCTGCTCCATCGAAGAAGTCACCCCTCCACACTCGCACGCACCCGGTCGAACAGCTCACCCACGGGGACGGCGACCTGCTCACCTGTGCGCATGTCCTTGAGCTGGCCCACGCCGTCGGCGAGGTCCCGCTCCCCGATGACGACGACGTGCGAGGCACCCGACCGGTCGGCGGCCTTCATCGCGCCCTTGAGGCCGCGGTCGCCGTAGACCGTGTCGGCCGCGACCCCGGCGGCGCGCAGCTGACCGACCAGCCGCACGGCCACCCGCTTCGCCTCGGCGCCCAGCGGGACCACGAACGCCTGCACGCCCGCGACCGCGCCGACGTCGAGCCCCTCGGCCTGGACGGCCAGCAGGGTGCGGTCCACCCCGACGGCGTAGCCGATGCCGGATACGTCGGGGCCGCCGAGCGCGGCCGAGAGCCCGTCGTAGCGCCCCCCGCCGCCGATGGCCGACTGCGCGCCGAGGCCGTTGTGCACGAACTCGAACGTCGTCTTCGTGTAGTAGTCCAGCCCGCGCACCAGCCGCGGCGCCTCGGTCCAGGTCACGCCGAGGTCGGTGAGGTGCTGGCGGACGGCGTCGTAGTGCGCCTTCGTGGTGTCCGACAGGTGGTCGACCATCAGCGGGGCCTCGTCGAGCTGGGCCTGCACCTCGGGCCGCTTGTCGTCGAGCACCCGCAGCGGGTTGATCGCCGCCCGGCGCCGGGTCTCCTCGTCGAGGTCGAGCTTCGCCAGGTAGGCCACCAGCAGCTCGCGGTACTGCGGCCGGCAGGTGGCGTCCCCCAGCGAGGTCAGCAGCAGCTCGAAGTCGGTGAGCCCGAGGTCGCGGAACCCCTGCACGCCCAGCGCCACCACCTCGGCGTCCAGCGCGGGGTCGTCGACGCCGAGCGCCTCCATGTCCACCTGGGTGAAGTGCCGGTAGCGGCCGGCCTGCGGGCGCTCGTACCGGAACGCCGAGCCGACCGTCCACAGCTTCACCGGCAGTGCGGCGGCGTGCAGCCGGTGCTCGATGAACGCCCGCATGAGCCCGGCGGTCAGCTCGGGGCGCAGGGTCAGCGACCGGCCGCCCCGGTCCTCGAACGTGTACATCTCCTTGGTCACGACGTCGGTGGACTCACCGACCCCGCGGGAGAAGACGGCGGTCTCCTCGAACACCGGCGTCTCGACGTACCCGTAGCCGGCCCGGCGCAGCGGCGCGGTCAGCGCGTCCCGGACGGCGAGGAACCGTGCCGAGTCCGGCGGCAGCGTGTCGAAGGTGCCCTTCGGGGCGGTCAGCCCGCTCACAGCCCGCGCCCCTTCGGCGCCTGCGCGGCCTCGGCCAGGTAGGGGTTGGTCGCCCGCTCCCGACCGATCGTGGTCGCCGGGCCGTGGCCGGGCAGCACCACGGTCTCGTCGTCCAGCGGCAGCACGACGTCGCGCAGCGAGCGCAGCATCGCGTCCCACGAGCCGCCCGGCAGGTCGACGCGGCCCACCGAGCCCGCGAACAGCACGTCCCCGGCCAGCAGCCCGGGCGCCTCACCGAGGTCGAGGGAGAACATCACCGAGCCCTGGGTGTGCCCGGGCGCGTGCCGGACGGTGAGATCCACCCCGGCCAGCGACAGCACCGCGCCGTCGTCCAGCGTGCGGACCTCCGACGGGTCCGGGAGCCGGACCCCCGTGATCAGCGGCGCCAGCTGCGGCCCGTGCCAGCGCACCGGGTCGGAGAGCATCCCGAAGTCGTCGGGGTGCAGGTAGGCGGGGATGTCGTAGCCGTCGCACACCGGCAGCACCGAGAAGGTGTGGTCCAGGTGCCCGTGGGTCAGCACGACCGCGACCGGCTTGAGACCGTCGTCGGCGAGCATGCGGGCCAGGGGCTCGACGGCGTCCATGCCCGGGTCGACGACGACGCACTCCTGGCCCGGCCCGGAGGCGACGGCGTAGCAGTTGGTGCCGAACGCGCCGGCGGGGAACGAGCGGATGAGCACCCGTGCAGGTTACGCGGGGCTCCCCGCCGCACCCGGCGCTGCCAGGGATCGCCCAGCCCCGGCACCTAGACTCGCACCCCGACCAGCGCCGCCGCCCGCCGCACCCGGCCGTGCACCGCGCCCCGTCCGCCGAGGAGTCCGCCCCCGTGCCCACGAACAAGCAGCGCCGGGAAGCCGCGCAGCGCCACCTGCAGCGCCAGCTGGAGCGCCGCACCGAGCAGGCGAAGAAGCGCCGCCGCAACCTGGGGCTGCTGCTCACCGCGATCGCCGTCGTCGCGATCGTGGGCGCCGCGCTGCTCATCACCAACGTGTTCGGCGGGGACGACGAGACCGACGACCTGGCGGCCGACCCGACGACCCCGGCGGCCACCTCGTCAGCGGCGCGCACCACCAACGCCGACGGCACCGTCACCTGCGAGTACCTGCCCGACGAGTCGGGGAACACCAACCTGACCGACGTCGGGACGCCGCCGAACCCGGAGGCCACCCCCACGCAGGGCACCGCCACCCTCCTGATGAGCACGAACCAGGGGGATCTCACCCTCACGCTGGACCGGGCGCAGGCCCCGTGCGCGGCGGCGAGCTTCGTGTACCTGACCGAGCAGGGCTTCTACGACGACACCTCCTGCCACCGGCTGGTGAACGCCGAGACGTTCGGGGTGCTGCAGTGCGGCGACCCGACCGGCACCGGCGCCGGCGGCCCGAGCTACAAGTACGCCGAGGAGGTCACCCCGGACACCACGTACCCGCGGGGCACCGTGGCCATGGCGAAGACCGCCGCGCCCAACAGCACGGGCGGTCAGTTCTTCCTGACCTTCGTCGACACCGAGCTGCCGCCGGAGTACACCGTGGTCGGCTCGATCGACGAGGCGGGGCTGGCCGTGCTCGACGAGGTGGCCGCCGGTGGGGTCCAGGGCGCGGACGGCCCCGGCGACGGCGCGCCGAACATCCCGGTGACGATCGAGGACATGGCCGTCGTCGGCTGAGGCGCGGCGCCGCCGTCGGGCGCCGGCACGTCCTGGCTCACCTGGCAGGGTCCTGGCTCAGCGTCGACAGTGAGCCAGGACCCCGAACGATCAGGTGACCTGATCATCAGGGGACGCCCCGGTCCGGCGGTCGCCGTGCGGGCTGCGGCTACGCGGTGACGCGCTCGACGTCGAAGACGCCGTCCACGTTGCGCACCGTCTGCAGCACCGCGCCCAGGTGCGCCGGGTCCGCCAGCTCGAAGGTGAACCGGCTGATGGCCACGCGGTCGCGGCTGGTCTGCACCGACGCCGAGAGGATGTTGACCCGCTCGTCGGCCAGCGCCTTGGTCACGTCGGAGAGCAGCCGGTGCCGGTCGAGGGCCTCCACCTGGATGGCCACGAGGAACACCGACCCCGGCGACGACGCCCACTCGACCTCGACCAGACGTTCAGGCTTGCTGCGCAGGTCCCCGGCGTTGGTGCAGTCGGTCCGGTGCACGCTCACGCCGCCGCCGCGGGTCACGAACCCAAGGACGTCGTCGCCGGGGACCGGGGTGCAGCACTTGGCGAGCTTGGCCCAGACGTCGGTCATGCCGTGCACGACGATGCCCGGGTCGCCACCGGCCGAGCGGCGCGCCACCGGCCGGCGGGTGGGGATCGCGGTCTCGGCGATGTCCTCGGTCGCGCCCTCGCTGCCGCCGAGCGCGGCCATGAGCTTCTCGACCACGGAGGCCGCGGAGAGCTGGTTCTCCCCCACCGCGGCGTAGAGGGCGGTGACGTCGGCGAACCGCAGGTCCTTGGCCAGCGTCGACAGCGCCTCGCCGCCGAGCAGCCGCTGCAGCGGTAGCCCGGCCTTGCGCATCGCGCGGGTCAGCGACTCCTTGCCGGCGTCGACGGCGTCCTCGCGGCGCTCCTTGGTGAACCACTGGCGGATCTTGGTACGGGCGCGGGAGGAGCCGACGAAGGTCAGCCAGTCCTTCGAGGGGCCGGCCGTGGGCGACTTCGAGGTGAAGATCTCGACGACGTCGCCGTTGCTGAGCTTGCTGTCGAGCGACACGAGCGAGCCGTTCACGCGGGCGCCGATGGTGCGGTAGCCGACCTCGGTGTGCACCGCGAAGGCGAAGTCGACGGGCGTGGAGTCCCCGGGCAGGCTCACCACGTCGCCCTTGGGCGTGAAGACGAAGACCTCCTGCGGCCCCAGGTCGTAGCGCAGGGTCTCGAGGAACTCCCCCGGCTCCTGGGCCTCCCGCTGCCAGTCCAGCAGCTGGCGCAGCCACAGCATGTCGTCGGGCGAGCCGGCCTTGGGCGGCGCACCGCTCTCCCCCGCGGCCGGCTTGCCCCCGGCGCGGGCCTTCTCCTTGTACTTCCAGTGCGCCGCGATGCCGTACTCGGCGGTGCGGTGCATGTCGTGGGTGCGGATCTGCAGCTCGACCGGCTTGCCCTGCGGCCCGATGACGGTCGTGTGCAGCGACTGGTACATGTTGAACTTCGGCATCGCCACGAAGTCCTTGAAGCGGCCCGGCACCGGCTGCCAGTGGGCGTGCATGATGCCGAGCGCGGCGTAGCAGTCGCGCACCGAGTCGACCAGGATGCGGATGCCGACGAGGTCCCAGATGTCGGTGAAGTCCCGGCCGCGGACGATCATCTTCTGGTAGATCGAGTAGTAGTGCTTCGGCCGCCCGGTGACGACCGCGTCGATCTTGGCCGCCTTCAGCTGCTCGGTCACCGACGCGGCGACCTCGGCCAGGTAGGTGTCGCGGGAGGGGGCCCGCTCCGCCACCAGCCGCACGATCTCGTCGTAGCGCTTGGGGTAGAGCGTGGCGAACGCGAGGTCCTCCAGCTCCCACTTGATCGTGTTCATGCCCAGCCGGTGGGCCAGCGGGGCGAGGATCTCGAGCGTCTCGCGCGCCTTCTTCTCCTGCTTCTCGGGCGGGAGGAAGCGCAGCGTGCGCATGTTGTGCAGCCGGTCGGCCAGCTTGATGACCAGCACCCGCGGGTCGCGGGACATCGCCACGATCATCTTGCGGATCGTCTCGGCCTGGGCGGCGTCACCCAGCTTCACCTTGTCGATCTTGGTGACCCCGTCGACCAGGTGGGCGACCTCCGAGCCGAAGTCGGTGGTGATCGTCTCCAGGGTGACGCCGGTGTCCTCGACCGTGTCGTGCAGCAGCGCCGCGATCAGGGTGGTCGTGTCCATCCCGAGGCCGGCGAGGATGGTGGCGACGGCGAGCGGGTGGGTGATGTAGGGGTCGCCGCTCTTGCGCTTCTGGCTGCTGTGCGCGGTCTCGGCGACGTCGTAGGCGCGTTGCAGCAGCGCCAGGTCGGCCTTGGGGTGGCTCTGCCGGTGCAGCGACGCCAGTGGCTCGAGCACGGGGCGCACCAGGCCGCTGCGCTGCCCGGCGACGATCCGCCGGGCGAGGCGGTCGCGCACCCGCCGGCGGGGGGTGCCGAGGTCGGCGTCGGGCGGGTCGGCGCCGACGTCGTCGGGACGGCGGACCGCGGGCCGCTCGGGCAGCGGGCTGCGGACCGGCGCCTCACCCACTGCATCGGCGACGGCCCCACCGGAGACCGCACCGGGCCGCGCCACAGCCGCGTCGGCGGCTACTTCGGAGGCCACGGGCGACTCCTGCGGCTGGCAGAGGGGGGACCCCCACCATGCTAGCCGGACCGCGCCCGCCGCCGCCCGGGCGGCGAGCGGGTTCTCCCTCGGTCAGGTGGTCCAGAGTGCGTGCACCGGGTGCGGTGCCAGTAGGGCCCGCCCTCCGAGGGCGTCCAGCTCGACGACCACCGAGATCGCCGCCACGACGCCGCCGAGCTGCTCGACCAGCGCCACGGCGGCGCCGAGCGTGCCGCCGGTGGCGAGCACGTCGTCGACGAGCAGCACCCGCTGACCGGGGCGGACCGAGTCCGCGTGCAGCTCCAGCGTCGCCGTCCCGTACTCCAGGGTGTAGTCGGCGGACACCCGCTCGCGCGGCAGCTTGCCCGCCTTGCGGATGGGCACCACGCCGACCCCGGCGTCGAGCGCCACCGCCGCGGCCAGCAGGAACCCGCGCGCCTCCACCCCGGCGACGACGTCGAACGGCCGCGGACCGGACCCGTGCGGCGCCGCCAGCTCGTCGACCATGCGCCGGAAGGCGGGCCCGTCGGCGAAGACCGGGGTCAGGTCGCGGAAGACGATGCCCGGTTCCGGGTGGTCGGGGACGTCGACGGTGAGGGAGGCGATGAGCTCGTCGAGCGGCTGCACGACCGGGGCCGCGCTCACCGGCGCCGCTTGCCCGACGGCCGGCTGGAACCGGGGCGCTGCGGGCGGGCACCCGGCCGCGGGGCGGCGCTGGCGCCCCGCGGCGCGTCCGGCCGCACCGACGGCGGCGACTCGACGACGACGTCGGCGGTGACGGCACCGGGCAGCTCGGAGGCCGCGGCCGCGCCGGTGCTCCGGCGCCGGCGGGCACTGGCCACGGGGCCGGCTGGGACGGCGACGCCGTCGGCCCGCGCGGCCGAGGAGCGCCTGGCCAGCACCCGCCGGCGCAGCGCCTGCTGGGCCGGCTCGCGCTCCTTGAGGTCGGCGACGATCGGCGTGGCGAGCACGATCGACGAGTAGGTACCGGCGGCCAGGCCCACGAAGAGCACGAGGGCCAGGTCCTTGAGGGTGCCCACGCCGAGCAGGCCGGCACCCACGAAGAGCAGTCCGGCGACCGGGAGCAGCGCGATGACCGAGGTGTTGATCGACCGCATCAACGTCTGGTTGACGGCGAGGTTGGCCGCCTCGCCCCAGGTCATGCGGGCGCTGCGCTCCAGGTCGCGGGTGTTCTCGTCGACCTTGTCGAACACGACGACGGTGTCGTACAGGGAGAAGCCGAGGATCGTGAGGAAGCCGATGACCGTCGACGGCGTGACCTCGAAGCCGACCAGGGCGTACACCCCGGCGGTGACGACGATGTCGTGCACGAGCGCGGCCATGGCGCCGACGGCCATCTTCGGCTGGAAGCGCACGGCGAGGAAGAGCACGACGGCGACGAGGAAGACCGCCAGCGCCACGAGCGCCTGGTCGGTGATGTCCTGGCCCCACTCCGCGCTGACCGACTCCGGGCTGACCTGCTGCGGGGCGATGCCGACGGCCTCGGCCATCTCCTCCACCACGGCGCGCTCGGTCTCGTTGTCCAGCTGCGAGGTGCGGATGAGCAGCGTGTTGCCGCCGACGACCTGGGCGGAGGCGACACTGGCGCCGGCGTCCTCCGCCGCGGCACGCGCCTGCTGCAGCTGCTGCTCGGTGCCGGGCAGCCGGAAGCTGTTGCCGCCCTCGAAGTCGATGCCGAAGTTGAACCCGCGGAAGACCATCGAGAGCAGGCACAGCAGCACCACGACCGCGGTGATCCGGTAGATCAGGCGGCTGCGACCGACGACGTCCAGGCCGGCCTCGCCGTTGTAGAGCCGGTGGGCCAGTCCGCCGCGTCCGCCGCGTCCGCCGGGCGCGGCCGGGGTGGCGGCGTCGTCGTCGCTGCCCGGGTCCTGGGGGAGCCCGGCGTCGGCGAGCGCCTCCTCGCCGGTGCTCACCGGCGGCTGCTCGGAGGTCGGCTCGGCCGGGTCCGTCGGGCGGGTCATGAGGTGCTCCTGTCCTGCCGGCCGCCGACCGCGGCGGTGGCACCGACGAGTTCCCGCGCCGGTGCGGCGGGGCCCGTGCGACGGGTGTGCTCCACCCGGCCGAGGCCCGAGAACCGGTTCTTGCCGAAGTTCTTGAACCGGGAGAGCACGGCCATGAGCGGGTGGGTGAAGAGGAAGACGACGACGAGGTCGAGCACCGTCGACATGCCGAGGGTGAAGGCGAAGCCCTTCACGTCGCCGATGGCGAGCAGGTACAGGATCGCCGCGGCCAGGAAGCTGACCGCGTCCGCGGACAGGATGGTGCGCCGCGCCCGGACCCAGGCCCGGGGAACCGCCGACCGCAGCGACCGGCCCTCCCGGATCTCGTCCTTGAGCCGCTCGAAGTACACGACGAAGGAGTCGGCGGTGATGCCGATCGAGACGATGAACCCGGCGATGCCGGCGAGGCTGAGGGTGAAGCCGATCTCCCGCCCCAGCAGGATCAGGCAGGCGTAGACCACCACCGCCGAGAGGATCAGGCTGGCGATCATCACGAGGCCGAGCAGGCGGTAGTAGACCAGCGCGTACACGAAGACCAGCGCGATGCCGAGGGCGCCCGCGATGAGGCCTGCCTCCAGCTGCTCCTCGCCGAGCTCGGTGGAGATCGACTGGGCGGTGGCCTGGGTGAAGGTCAGCGGCAGGGCGCCGTACCGGAGCTGGTTGGCCAGCTCGGTGGCCGACTCCTGGTCGAAGCTGCCCTGGATCGTGGTCTGGCCGTTGATGGCGCCCTGGATGGTGGGTGCGGAGACGACCCGGCCGTCCAGGGTGAAGGCCACGTTCGACCCCACGTTGGCCGCGGTGTAGTTGGCCCACGTCTCCCGCCCGCCGGACCGGAAGTCGAGCAGGACGATCCAGCTGCCGTCGGTCGGGTGGGTGGCGGCGTTGGCGTCGTCGATCTCGGTGCCCTCGATGATCGTGGGGCCGAGCAGGTACTTGACGGTGCCGTCCTGGCTGCACGCGGCCACGAAGTCCTCGGGCCGGGTCACCTCGCCCAGCAGCTCCTCCGCGTCGCAGGTCAGCGTCGCGAACTCGGCGGCGGCCTCCTCCTGCGTGACGGCGGGGGCGTCCGGGTCGGGCAGCGTGGGGTCGGCGACGGCGCCGTCGCCGGTCGCCGGGTCCTCCGCCGCGTCGCCGGTGTCCTCCGCGGCGCTCCCGTCGGCCGTCTCCCCCTCGATCGCCTCGGCGTCGGTGCCGGGCTCCTCCTCGGCGGGGCCGGCGGGGGCCACCTCCAACACGGGCCGGAAGCGCAGCTGCGCCGTGGCACCGAGCTCCCGGGCCTGTTCGCCGTCGTCCCCGGGCACCGAGATGATGATGTTGGAGTCGCCCTCGGTGACCACCGAGGCCTCGGCGACGCCGAGGCCGTTCACCCGCTGCTCGATGATCCGGCGGGCCAGCTCCAGGTCCTCCTGGGCCGGCGCTTGGCCGTCGGGGGTGCGAGCGGTCAGGGTCACCGTCGTGCCGCCGCGCAGGTCGAGGCCGAGCTGCGGCGTCCGGGTGTCCCCGGTGAAGAAGACCAGCCCGTAGAGCAGGGCGACGATCAGCACGAACGCGCCGAAGTAGCGCCCCGCGGGGAGGGTGCGGTTGGCCACGGAGGTCCCCCGGGTCAGACGGTGCCGTCGGCCGGGCGCGCGGGGTCCTCGTCGGACGGCGCGGCCCCGGCCGGGCGGCGGACCTCGAGGATCGCCTGGCGGGCGAAGGTCGCCACGACACCCGGCGCGATCTCGAGGTCGATGGTGGTCTCACCGACCCCGGCCACCGTGCCGTGCATCCCGCTGGTCGTCATGACCGGGGTGCCGACGGTCAGGGAGGCCAGCAGAGCCGCGTGCTGCTCCTGCATCTTCTTGCGCTGTCGCGCGGGCAGCACGAACAGCACGACGGCCAGCAGGGCCAGCATGATCAGCGGGAAGTACTCCACGACAGGTGTGCCTCTCTTCCGCGACTGGTTGCTCGCGGTGGGTGTGGCCCGGGACGGGACCGCTCGGGTGCATCGGTTGCCGTACGCACGGCGACCAGGCGGGACGCGCACGGCCCGGCCTGCGAGTTGCGCGCCAGCGTCCGGGAGTCTAGGCGTCGAACAGGGTCTCTGACGACGACCCCGGTGCCTGTGGGTCTGCTGTGACCCGGCCGAGCGCGACGCCGCCGGCCGGCAGCGGCCGGCCGAGGTGCGCCCAGGCGGCCTCGGTCGCGACCCGCCCGCGCGGCGTGCGGGCCAGCAGCCCGGCGCGCACCAGGAACGGCTCGCACACCTCCTCGACCGTGTGCGGCTCCTCGCCGACGGCGACCGCCAGGGTGGCGACGCCGACCGGCCCGCCACCGAACTTGCCGACCAGCGCGTCCAGCACCTCCCGGTCCAGCCGGTCCAGGCCCAGGTGGTCGACGTCGTACAGGGCCAGCGCGGCCTCGGCGACCTCGCGGGTCACCCGGCCGTCGGCCTCCACCTCGGCGTAGTCGCGCACCCGGCGCAGCAGCCGGTTGGCGATGCGCGGGGTCCCGCGGGAGCGCCCCGCGATCTCCGCCGACCCCTCGTCGGTCAGCTCCACCCCGAGCAGCGCCGCGCTGCGGGCCAGCACCCGCTGCAGGTCGGCCGGCTCGTAGAACTCCATCTGGCCGACGAAGCCGAACCGGTCCCGCAGCGGGCCGGTGAGCAGCCCGGCGCGGGTGGTGGCGCCGACCAGCGTGAACGGGTTGATCTCCAGCGGGATCGCCGTCGCCCCGGGGCCCTTGCCGACGATGACGTCGACCCGGAAGTCCTCCATCGCCATGTAGAGCAGTTCCTCGGCGGGGCGGGCGATGCGGTGGATCTCGTCGATGAAGAGGACGTCGCCGGGGGCCAGGTTCGACAGCATCGCGGCGAGGTCGCCGGACCGCTCGATCGCCGGCCCGCTGGTGATCTTCACCGAGGTGCCCAGCTCGGAGCCGATGATCAGCGCCAGGCTGGTCTTCCCCAGCCCGGGCGGGCCGGAGAGCAGGACGTGGTCGGGCGTGCGGCCACGGCGGCGCGCCCCCTCGAGCACCAGGGCCAGCTGGCGGGCGACCTTGGGCTGGCCGATGAAGTCGTCGAGCGAGTGCGGGCGCAGCGCCGACTCGACGACCCGCTCCTCGTCCCCCGCCTGCGGCGACACCGACCACTCCGGCGCCGCCTCGGCGGCCAGCTCACCGGTCAGCGACCGGTCGAACGGCGCGGTCACGACCTACCCAGCAGCTGGAGCGCCCGCCGCAGCAGCACCGCGACCTCCACGCTCCCGGTCGCCGCGAGCTGCTCGTCGGCCACCGGGGCCAGCTGGGCGACCGCCCCCTCGGCCTCCTTGCCGCTCCACCCCAGCCCGACGAGGGCCGAGGTGAGCTGGTCCCGCCACGGGGCCACCGGCGTGACCGACGGCAGCCCGGCGGGCGCCGGCGCGTCCAGCGAGGTGTCGGTGCTGGTCGAGCCGAGGCGGTCGCGCAGCTCGAGGATGAGCCGCTCGGCCCCCTTCTTGCCGATGCCGGGGACCTGCATGAGCGCCTTGACGTCGGCCATCGAGACGGCGCGGCGGACCTCCCGTGGCGGGTGGATGGCCAGCACCGCCTGGGCCAGCCGCGGCCCGACGCCGTTCGCCGTCTGCAGCAGCTCGAACAGCTGGCGCTCGTCGTCGTCGGCGAAGCCGTAGAGGGTGAGCGAGTCCTCACGCACGACCAGGCTGGTGGCCAGCCGGGCGGCCTCCCCCACCTGCAGCCGGGCGATCGTCCCCGGGGTGCACTGCACCGCCAGGCCGATCCCGCCGACCTCGACGACGGCGCCGTCGGGCCCCACCGCGGCCACCCGGCCGTGCACGCTGGCGATCATCGGGCCGCCACCCCCGTCCACCGGGGCAGCGTGCCGGTGGACCGCACCGGCGCGCCGATCCCGCCGGCGATCGCGGCGGTCCGCAGCCGCTGCTGCGCCGGGCCGCGCCACGCGTGGCAGACCGCCAGCGCCAGGGCGTCGGCGGCGTCGGCCGGCTTGGGGGCGGTGGCGAGCCCCAGGACCCGGGTGACCATGAGGGTGACCTGCTCCTTGTCCGCGCGGCCGTTGCCCGAGATCGCCGCCTTCACCTCGCTGGGCGTGTGCCAGGCGACCGGGCGGTCGGCCTGGGCGGCGGCCAGCGCGGCGACGCCCGCCGCCTGCGCCGTGCCCGTCGCCGTGCCCTTGTTGTTCTGGGTGAACACCCGCTCGATCGCCACGACGTCGGGACGGTGCTCGCGCAACAGCGCCGTGACGGCGGTGTGCAGCTCGAGCAGCCGCAGCTCGAGGTCGAGCTCGGCCATGGTGCGGACCACGCCGACGCCGACCGCCGTCGGCCGCGCCCCCGGGCGCCCGTCGACCACGCCCCACCCGCACCGGGTGAGGCCCGGGTCGATACCGAGCACCCGCATCGTCACGCTCCCGTCAGCCGAACTGGTGTTCGACCGAGGCTAACCGCAGCCCCCGACCGGACCCCGTCAACACGCCAGGTGATCTGACGAATCGGCACCGGGGTCCTTCTAGGCGTCGGCGGTGACCTTCTCCATGACGTCGTCGGGCACCTCGTAGTTGGCGTAGACGTTCTGCACGTCGTCGAGGTCCTCGAGGGCGTCGATGAGCTTGAAGACCTTGGTCGCCCCGTCCTCGTCGAGCTCCACCTGGACGCTGGGCAGGAAGCCGGCGTCGGCCGAGTCGTACTCGATACCGGCCTCCTGCAGCGCGGTGCGCACGGCCACCAGGTCACCGGGCTCGCAGATGACCTCGAGCGTGTCGCCCAGGTCGCGCACCTCCTCGGCGCCGGCGTCCAGCACCGCCATCAGCACGCTGTCCTCGTCGACGTCGCCGGACTTCGGCACCACGACCACGCCCTTGCGGGAGAAGAGGTAGGAGACCGAGCCGGGGTCGGCCATCGACCCGCCGTTGCGGGTCATGGCGGTGCGGACCTCCATGGCCGAGCGGTTCTTGTTGTCGGTGAGGCACTCGATGAGCACCGCGACACCGCCGGCCGCGTAGCCCTCGTAGGTGATGCCCTGGTAGTCGACGCCACCGGCCTCGGCGCCCGATCCGCGCTTGACCGCACGGTCGATGTTGTCATTGGGCACCGAGCTCTTCTTCGCCTTCTGGATGGCGTCGAAGAGCGTCGGGTTGCCGGCGGGGTCACCGCCGCCCGTGCGGGCGGCGACCTCGATGTTCTTGATCAGCTTGGCGAAGAGCTTGCCGCGCTTGGCGTCGATCCCGGCCTTCTTGTGCTTGGTCGTCGCCCACTTGGAGTGGCCGCTCACGGCTCTCCCCTCTCTGCGTCGGCCAGGTGAGCGCGCACGATGTCGACGAACAGCGCGTGCACCCGGCGGTCCCCGGTCAGCTCGGGGTGGAAGCTGGTGGCCACCACGTCGCCCTGGCGGACCGCGACGATCCTACCGTCGGCCGCACCGCCCACGACCCGCCCGAGGACCTGCACCCCCGGGCCGGCCTCCTCCACCCACGGCGCGCGGATGAAGACGGCGTGCAGCGGGCCCCCGCCGAGCCCGTCCAGCTCGACCCGGGTCTCGAAGGAGTCGGCCTGCCGGCCGAAGGCGTTCCGCCGGACGGTCACGTCCAGCCCGCCGACGGTCGGCTGCCCCGGCGGGGCGCCGACCAGCCGGTCGGCGAGCAGGATCATGCCCGCGCAGGTCCCGTAGGCGGGCAGCCCCGCGCGCACCGCCGCGCGCAGCGGCTCGAGCAGACCGAACCGCCCGGCCAGGGTCCCCATCGTCGTCGACTCCCCGCCGGGGACGACGATCCCGTCGACGCCGGCCAGCTCCTCCGGCCGGCGCACCGGCCGCGGCTCGGCCCCCTCGGCCCGCAGCACCGCGAGGTGCTCGCGGACGTCGCCCTGCAGCGCCAGCACCCCGATGACGGGGGCGGTCACCACCCGCGGGTGGCGTAGCGCTCGGCCGCCGGCAGCGTCGAGACGTCGATCCCGACCATCGGCTCGCCCAGCCCGCGCGAGACCTTGGCGATCACGTCGGGGTCGTCGGAGAACGTCGTCGCCTGCACGATGGCCGCCGCCCGCTGCGCCGGGTCGCCGGACTTGAAGATGCCCGAGCCGACGAACACGCCCTCGGCGCCCAGCTGCATCATCATCGCCGCGTCGGCCGGGGTGGCGATGCCACCGGCGGTGAACAGCACCACCGGCAGCTTGCCGAGCCGGGCCACCTCGGCCACCAGGTCGTACGGCGCCCGCAGCTCCTTGGCGGCCACGAAGAGCTCGCTCTCGTCGAGGGTGCCCAGCGCCTTGATGCCGGCCCGGATCGACCGCATGTGCCGGGTGGCCTCCACGACGTTGCCGGTGCCGGCCTCGCCCTTGGACCGGATCATCGCCGCGCCCTCGGAGATGCGCCGCAGCGCCTCGCCGAGGTCGGTGGCGCCGCAGACGAACGGCACGGTGAACGCGTGCTTGTCGATGTGGTGCGCCTCGTCCGCGGGGGTGAGCACCTCGGACTCGTCGATGTAGTCCACACCGAGGGACTGCAGCACCTGCGCCTCGACGAAGTGGCCGATGCGGGCCTTGGCCATCACGGGGATGGAGACGGCGTCGACGATCCCCTGGACCATGTCCGGGTCGCTCATCCGCGCGATGCCGCCCTGGGCGCGGATGTCGGCCGGCACCCGCTCCAGCGCCATCACCGCCACGGCGCCGGCGTCCTCGGCGATCCGGGCCTGCTCTGGCGTGACGACGTCCATGATGACGCCGCCCTTGAGCTGCTCGGCCATGCCGCGCTTCACGCGGTCGGTACCGGTCCGGGCGACGGACGGGTCGGGCTGCGTCGTCACAGGTTTCCGCCTTGGGGTCGAGAACGGGGGTCCCCCACCCTACGGGCGTCAGCCGGCGAGGCGGCCGGCCACGTCGGCGTCCTTGGTCACGTCGCCCAGGCGGTCGTCGATGTCGAAGTAGCGCGGCAGCGGGCGCGTGCGGTGCAGGCCCGCCCAACGGGGGAAGCGCCGGCCGCGCAGCTCGCGGGTGTCGCGCACGGCGTCGTTGTAGAACCGGCGGGCCAGGGCGACCCGCGTCTGGGTGCCCGCCAGGTCCGCGCGCAGCGCCGCGGGGACGCCCGGCAGGCCGGGCGGCAGCTCGCGCAGCTGGTGCCCGAGCGCGTTCTCCGCCAGCTCGCGGTCCCCCGCGTCGCGGGCCGCGCGCGCCTCCGCTGCGTGCGACACCAGGCCGAGCCGGACCTCGGCGGCGAGGGCCGCTGGGTGGTGGCGGGCCAGCTCCTCGGCGAGCCCGGCGCGGCGCTGCAGCTGGGCGTCCAGCGTCGCCCAGGCCCGGTCGACCCGGGCGTCCAGCCGCCGCAGCCGGGTGAGCGTCCAGCCGGTCCAGACCACCAGGAGCAGGAGCACTCCGGCGGCGAGCAGCAACCAGGCCAGGGACGTCACGGTCCCCGAGGCTAGCGGCGCGGCCGCCGGATGCGGGGAGGTCCGGCCGCGGTGCCTGTCGGCGGCACGCCGGGGAACTCGTCCTCGGGCGCCGCGGTCACCACGCCGCCGCCGGGCGGCAGGACGGTCTCGTACACCGCCAGGACGCGGCGGGCGAGCACCTGCCAGTCGTAGCGCGCGGCCACCTGGGAGCCGCGCGCGGCGAGCTCGGCGCGCCGGGCGGGGTCGGCGAGCAGGTCCGCGAGCGCCCGGCCGAGCGCGGCCGGGTCGTCGCGTCGCACCACGACTCCCGCGGCCCCGTCGTCCAGCACCCGGACGAAGGCGTCCAGGTCGCTGGCGACGACGGGCGCCCCGGCGGCCATCGCCTCGATGAGGATCACGCCGAACGACTCACCGAGCAGGTTGGGTGCGCAGTAGACGTCCACGCTCCGCAGCAGCGCCGCCTTGTCCGCCTCCGAGACCTCCCCGAGCAGGGTCACGTGCGGCCGCAGCTCGGTGCCCACCATGGACCACAGCTGGTCGGCGTCACCGCGTCCGGCGATGAGCAGCCGCACCGCCGGGTGGGTCCGGACGACGGTGCGCAGCGCCGCCAGCAGCACCGGCAGCCCCTTGCGGGGCTCGTCGAACCGCCCGACGAAGCCGATGGTGGGCGGGGCGCCCGTCCCCCGGCCGTAGCCGGGCAGCGGCGGCCCGTCGGCGAAGAACGGCACGTGCACGCCGTTGGGGATGATGACGGCGTCGCCCCCCAGGTGCTCGACCTGCACGCGCCGGGCGAAGTCGGAGACGGCGATCCGGCCGCTGATCTTCTCCAGCCAGGGCCGCGTCATGGGGCCGACGGCGGCCAGCCACTTGGAGCGGGTCGTCGCCGCGTGGAAGGTCGCCACGATCGGCCCGGTCGCGATCATGCAGACCAGCAGGGACACCGACGGGGTCGCCGGCTCGTGCACGTGGACGACGTCGAACCGGCCCTCCCGGAGCCAGCGGCGCACCCGCGCGGCCGACACGGGGCCGAACTGGAGGCTCGCCATCGAGCCGTTGTACGGGACCGGGACGGTGCGGCCGGCGAAGGTGACGAAGGGGTCGGTGACCGACTCCTCGTGCTGCGCGGGCGTGAGCACCTCCACGTGGTGGCCCATCCCGCGCAGCGTCACGGCGAAATCGCGCACGTGGTACTGGACACCACCGGGGACGTCCCAGCGGTAGGGGCAGACCAGGCCGATGCGCATCAGTCCGCGCCCCCCCGGCCGGGCGCGACCGGATCGGCCGGCACGTCGGGCCAGATCCGGCCGAGCATGTGCCAGTCCTCGGGACGCTCGGCGATCCCGGCGGCGAACACGTCGGCCACCTGCTGCATCGCCGTCCCCACCCGGTCGGCGAGCCGGCCGGGACCCCGGACCGGCACCTCGGGCGAGATGCACATCCGCCACCCGGTCGCGGTGAACTGGCAGACCGCCGGCACGAGGGCGGCACCGGTGCGCTCGGCCAGCAGCGCCGCGCCACCGGGCATGGTGGCCGCCCGGCCGAAGAACGTCACCGGGACACCGCCGGCACCGAGGTTGCGGTCGACCAGCAGGCAGGCCACGCCGCCGTCGGCCAGCCACTCGCGCAGGACCTCCGAGCTCGGCCGCTCCCCACCGGTGAGCGGCACCACCCGGAAGCCCAGGGACTCGCGGTAGTCGAGGAACCGCCGGTACAGCGACTCGGGGCGCAGCCGCTCGGCGACGGTCATGAAGGGGCCGTCCAGCCAATCGGTGAACCAGGCGCCGGCCGCGTCCCAGTTGCCGCTGTGCGGCAGGGCGGCGATCACCCCGCGCCCCTCGGCGCGGGCGCGCGCGATGTGCTCGATCCCGGGGACCACGCTGTCGCGCCGGATCCGCTCCGCGGTCAGCGTCGGCAGCCGGAAGGCCTCCTGCCAGTAGCGGGCGTAGGACCGCATCGCCCGGCGGGTCAGCTCCGCGAGCTCCGGCTCGGACAGCCGCCCGCCGGTCACCACCCGCAGGTTGGCGCGCAGCTGGCGGACGCCCCGGCCGTCGCGACCGGCGGCCCACTCCCCCGCCCGGTCGAACAGTGACCGCGCGGCCGGCTCCGGGAGCATGCGCACCGCCCGCCACCCCGCTGCGTACCCCGCGTCGGACAGCCGACCGGCCAGCCGCTCCCGAGCGCCGCTCACGGTTCGATCCGCCGTCCGTCCGCGGACCGCTTCACCGCCAGCACCCGCTGGGCCACCGTGACGGCGCTGCCGGCCAGCAGCACCCACAGCGCCACGTGGACGGCGTACGGGATGCCCAGCCCGGTGAAGCCGGTGCCGGTCAGCACCAGGATCAGCCGCTCCGTCCGCTCGACGACGCCGACGTCGCAGGACAGCCCCATCCCCTCGGCCCGCGCCTTGATGTAGGAGGTGAGGACGCCCAGCACCAGGCAGAGCAGCGCGAGCAGGACGAGGAGCCGGTTGTCCCCGCTCCCGGCGAACCACCAGATCAGCGCGCCGAAGATTGCGGCGTCGGCGGCGCGGTCACCGGTGGAGTCCAGCACGGCACCGAAGACCGAGCCGCCGCCGCGCAGGCGGGCCAGCGCGCCGTCGAGCATGTCCAGCAGCACGAAGACCGTGACGGTGAACGCCCCCCAGAAGAGGTGCCCGGTCGCGATGAGCCCGGCGGCGCCGGCGATCGCCCCGACGGTCCCGGTGATCGTGACCATGTCCGGGGTGACCCCGAGCCGGGCCAGCCGCACGGCCAGCGGGTTGACCACCTTGGCCACCACGGGGCGGGCGTTGACGCCGAGCACTCAGGCCTCCGGGCTCGTGGCGTGGTGGTCCGCCCAGGCGGCGGCGAGCAGGGCGCGCGTCTCCCCCAGCACCTGCGGGAGCACGCGGGTGAGCCCGATGACCGGCATGAAGTTGGTGTCCCCGCCCCAGCGCGGCACGGCGTGCTGGTGCAGGTGGTCGGCGATGCCGGCGCCGGCGACGGAACCCTGGTTCATCCCGATGTTGAAGCCGTGCGCACCGGTCACCGCCCGCACCACCCGCATCGCCGTCTGCGTGAAGGCGCCGAGCTCGGCGACCTCCGCCGGCGTGAGGTCCGTGTAGTCGGGCACGTGCCGGTACGGCACCAGCATGAGGTGGCCGGCGTTGTAGGGGTACAGGTTGAGGACGGCGAAGACCGTCTCCCCCCGCGCCACGACCAGCCCGGCGGCGTCCTCCAGGGTGGGGATGACGCAGAACGGGCAGTCGTGCGCGCCCGTCGGCTTCCCCTCCCCGCGGATGTAGGCCATGCGGTAGGGCGTCCACAGGTGCTCGAACACCGTCGCCGGACCGCCGTCGTCGGAGGAGACCGCCACCCGGTACGGCTCGTGCGGCTCTCCGGTCATCCGGGGACCGCCGCGGTGTCCGCCGTCGGGTCGGCGTTGGTCCGGGCCGCGACCCAGGCCGCGACGAACTCGACGGCGTCGTCGACCAGCACACCGTTGCGCTGGCTGCCGTCGCGGAAGCGGAAGGAGACCGCGCCGGCGTCGGCGTCGGTGGCCCCGGCGATGAGGACGAAGGGGACCTTCTGCTTGCTCGCCGTCCGGATCTTCTTCTGCATCCGGTCGTCGGAGTCGTCGATCTCCACCCGCAGGCCGCGGGCGCGCAGCTTCAGCGCGACGTCGGTGAGGTAGGGCACCTGCTCGTCGGTGACCGGGATGCCGACGACCTGGACCGGGGCCAGCCACGCCGGGAAGGCGCCCGCGTAGTGCTCGGTGAGGACGCCGAAGAAGCGCTCGATCGAGCCGAACTTCGCCGAGTGGATCATCACCGGCTGCTGGCGGCCGCCGTCGGCGGAGGTGTACTCCAGGCCGAAGCGGGCCGGCTGGTTGAAGTCGTACTGGATCGTCGACATCTGCCAGGTCCGGCCGATGGCGTCGCGGGCCTGCACGGAGATCTTCGGGCCGTAGTAGGCCGCCCCGCCCGGATCGGGCACCAGTTCCAGGCCGGTCTCCTTCGCCGCCTCCTCGAGGACGGCGGTGGCGACCGCCCACTCCTCGTCGGACCCGATGAACTTGTCGGACGCGTCGCGGGTGGACAGCTCCAGGAAGTAGTCGTCCAGCCCGAAGTCGCGCAGGAGGCCCAGCACGAACGCCAGCAGGTGCCGGATCTCCCCGGGCGCCTGCTCGGGGGTGACGTAGCTGTGCGAGTCGTCCTGGGCGAAGCCCCGCACCCGGGTCAGGCCGTGCACGACGCCGGACTGCTCGTAGCGGTAGACCGAGCCGAACTCGAACAGGCGCAGCGGGAGCTCGCGGTAGGACCGCCCGCGCGACCGGAAGATCAGGTTGTGCATCGGGCAGTTCATGGCCTTGAGGTAGTACTTCGCGTTGTCCAGGTCCATGCCCGGGAACATGGTCTCCTCGTAGTACGGGAGGTGCCCGGAGGTCTCGAACAGCCCGCTCTTGCTGATGTGCGGGGTGCCGACGTAGTCGAAGCCCTCCTCCAGGTGCCGGCGCCGGACGTAGTCCTCCATCTCCCGCTTGATCACCCCGCCCTTGGGGTGGAAGACGGGCAGCCCGGAGCCGATCTCGTCCGGGAAGCTGAACAGGTCCAGCTCGACGCCGAGCCGGCGGTGGTCGCGTCGCTCGGCCTCGGCGAGGTGCTCCAGGTAGGCCTTGTGCGCCTCCTTGCTCTCCCAGGCGGTGCCGTAGACGCGCTGCAGCTGCGGATTCTTCTCGCTGCCCCGCCAGTACGCCGCCGCGCTCCGGGTGAGGCTGAAGGCGGGGATGCTCGACGTCCGCGGCAGGTGCGGGCCGCGGCACAGGTCGGTCCAGACCCGCTCGCCCGACCGCGGGTCGAGGTTGTCGTACATCGTCAGCTGCGCGCCGCCGACCTCGACGTCGGCGCCCTCGGCCGCGGCCCCGACGTCGTCGCCGGCGCCGCCCTTCAGCCCGATGAGCTCGAGCTTGTACGGCTCGTGGGCGAGCTCGCCCTTGGCGTCGTCGTCGCTGATCTCGCGCCGGGCGAAGTACTGCCCGGCCTTCACGATCTCCTGCATGCGCTTCTCGAGCGCCTTCAGGTCCTCGGGGGTGAACGGCCGCTCGGGGTCGAAGTCGTAGTAGAAGCCGTTCTCGACCGGCGGGCCGATGCCCAGACGGGTGCCCGGGAAGAGGTCCTGCACCGCCTGGGCGAGCACGTGGGCGGCGGAGTGCCGGATGACCGCGCGCCCGTCGGCGCTGGACGCCGCGACGGCCTCGACCTCGGCGTCGGCGTCCGGGGCCCAGGCGAGGTCCTTGAGGCTGCCGGTGGCCACGTCGCGGACGACGACGGCGCCGTCGGGGCCCTTGAGCGGGACGCCGGCGGCCTTGAGCGCGTCCTGGGCCGTCGTCCCGGCCGGCACCCGGATCGGTCCGACGGCGGTGGGCGAGGGCTGGGTGGACACGAGCATGCTCCAGGGGATCGAGGAACGGGCGCCCTGAGCCTAGTGCGCCCCCGCGCTCACCCCGGGACGATGCCCAGCCCCGCGGCCACCGCACCCCGCCGGTCGAGGACGCCGGCGATCCGCGCGAAGCTCTCGGGGTCGGCCGGGACGATCCGCACGGCGTCCTCCCCCAGCTCGATGCGCAGCGGCACCGCCTCCGCCCGGGAGACGGCGAACCGGCCGTCGGCGCCGCGGGTGAAGGTGAAGCGGGCGGCCACCGAGTCCTCGGTCGGGTACCCGCGGGTGGCGTGCTCGGCGAGGTGGTTGCCGAGGCCGTAGGCGACCCACTCGCCGCCGATCTGCTCGACCGGCTGCACCACGTGCGCGTGGTGGCCGAGCACGAGGTCGACGTCCGGGGAGCCCAGCAGCGCCCCCGCGGCCGCCTCCTGGGTGGGCGTCGGGTCGTTGTCGTACTCCTGGCAGCAGTGGAGGCTCGCGACGACGACCTCGGCGCCCGCCGCCCGCGCCCGCGCCGCGGCGGCCAGCATGCCGGGCACGTCGGGCAGGGCGGCGACGTCCACCGACCACTCCCGGCCGGCAGGCAGCGGCACGCCGTTGAGGCTGAACGTCGCCGCGACGTGGCCGACGCGCACGCCGTCCACGTCGACGAGCGTCGGCCGGCCGCTCTCCTCCCGGCTGCGGTACGTGCCGGTGTGCCCGATGCCGGCCCCCGCCAGCGTGTCGATCGTGCGGGTGAGCCCGTCGAAGCCGGCGTCCAGCGAGTGGTTGGACGCCGTGGAGCACAGGTCGTACCCCGCGCCGGCCAGCGCGTCGACGATCTCCGGCTGGACGCTGAAGCTCGGGTAGCCGCGGTACGGGCCACCCTCCGGGGCGACCGGCGTCTCCAGGTGGCAGATGGCCAGGTCGGCGTCTCCGATCAGGTCGGCGACGGGCGCGAACACCCCGCTGAAGTCGTACGAGCCGTCGGGCTGCCGGGCACCGGAGGTGAGCGCCCGGCCCTGGTGCACCAGCACGTCGCCGGTCGCGAGCAGCGTGAAGCTCTCGGGCTCGGGCTCGGGCGGCGGTTCCGGGGCCGCAGCGGACGCCCCGGGCCCGGAGACGTCGGCCGGCTCGGCGGGCGCACCGGCCCCGCCACCGCAGCCGGCCAGCAGGAGCACGGCCGCCCCGGCGGCCCCCCAGCGACGCATGGCGCCGACGCTAGAGCAGGACGGCGTCGCCGACGGTCAGCTCGCCGGGCTGTCGCACCTCGGCGTAGACGCCGAGGCAGTGCTTGGGGGTGCGGACCACGGCCAGCTCGGCGGTGCCGATCCGCACCGTGCGGCCCACCCAGCTCCGCTCGTCGTCGTCGGGCAGGTCCAGGAGCACGTTGGCGCGCGGGTCGTCGGCGGAGCAGCCCTCGGGGACGTCGCCGGCCGCCGCCCGGTCGATCGCCTGGCGGGAGACGAGGTGCACGGGGGCCGCGTCGGCACCGGAGCCCCCGGGTGCCCGCTCGATGCGCACCGGCCGGCCCAGCGCACCGCTCACCGCCGCCGCGTCGGCCTCCGGAGCGCCGGCGGGCGTGAGCGCGGCCAGGCCCGGTGCGTGCTTGCCGCGCAGCACCTCCCCGCTCTCCGCGTCGACGACCGTCCAGGCCCGGTCGCCCTCCGGGCCGGCCCAACCGACGCGGACGGAGTTCCGGGCCGTGCCGCCGAGGGACTTGACGGGGTAGATCCAGATCCGCGCCACGCGCCCGGTCGTCGTCACGGCCCGACCCTAGGCCGCCGACCGCGATCGGCGCAGGCGGCGGAGCTGCGCGTCCAGGTAGGGCCGGGCGCGCCGCTGCCCACCGGTCCGGGTGATCGCGGCGGCGAGGTCGCCCAGGGCTCGGGCCAGGCGCGCCTCGTCGGCCGGCCAGCCCCGGCGGCGGCACTCCTCCAGCCACTCGACCGGGCTGCGGTGGCCCCGCTCGCCGTTGCAGCGCGAGCAGGCGGCGACCTCGTTCTCCAGCCACGACGGCCCGCCCTTGACGCGGGGCACGACGTGCTCGGTGGTGGGGCGGACCAGCGGGGAGAACCGGCGCCCGCACCACATGCAGGTCGGCCCGTCGCGGTCCAGGAGCAGCTGGAGCCGGGCGGCGCGGTCGGGCTGGGCGCTCATCGCACCCATCGTCCCGCGATCCGGGCCGGGCCGCCGCGGAACGCCGAAGGGCCAGGCCTCCCTGCCGGGACGACCTGGCCCTTCGCGTGCGGTGGGCGATACTGGGTTCGAACCAGTGACCTCTTCGGTGTGAACGAAGCGCTCTACCACTGAGCCAATCGCCCGTTGCGCCTCTGATTGTGCCAGACGCTCATCGCCAGAGCGGTACCCACCCCGGCACCCAGTCGGGGACGCCCACCAGGTGCAGGCTGACGACGAGGATGCCGTACACGAGGGCCGCCGTCGCCAGCGCGAGCAGCAGCCGCACCCAGACCGGCTGCGCGGCGACCCAGTCGGTCCAGCGCGCGACGTGGCGCTTGGTGAACTCGAGCAGCCGCTCGGCCCAGGTGAACTCGGTGGCGAGGATGAAGAGGCCCGCGATGACCGTCAGCCACCCCGGTCCGGGCAGCGGGATGGTGACCAGGCCGATGGCCACGATGAGGCCGCCGACGATCCCCACGCCCACCCGGTAGCCGTGGTTGAGGCTCCGGCGCACGGCCAGCCGCCTCCGCCAGCGCGCCTCGGCCACGCGCTCGCGCAGGCTGCGCACGTCATCGGCGTCGTAGCGCGCGCGCCGCTCGTCCGGGGTCTCCGAGTGCTGGCGCACGCCCGCCGCCGGTGCCGTCGTGGTCTCTGATCCGCTCAGCTGGTCACCTGCCCGGTCGCGACTACCTCCGTCGGTGCCGACGGAGCCTGCCGACCGGGCTCGAGCAGATGCCGTATCCGGGGAAGCCGTCGAGGCCGGTCACCTGGGAGCCTACGGCGCCGATCTCGATCTGTGACCGCACGACGTCGCACGTGGCGAGCGCCACCGGGTCGCCGAGCCCCCGCACGACGCACGTCGCGGCGGTGGCGACCCGGCCGGTGCGACACGCCCAGCAGGTTCGGAACACCCGTCCGTGGCGCATGATGCGGGTGTGACCAGAGCACACGAAGCACGTCACTTCTCACAAGCGCCGTCGTTGGAACTGTCATGACCAGCCGATGGACTCCCGGCCACATCTCCCCCGTCACCCTGCAGCTGGTCGGCCCGCGCTCGTGGACGGAGGTCCCGGCCCTGCTCTGCTACGACCCCACCGATCCCTACGCGGTGCGCATCGCCTTCGGTGACGCCGGGGACTCGGACGACGCGGTCGACGGCGAGGAGAGCATCGCCTGGCTGGTGAGCCGGGAACTGCTCCAGGCCGGCCTCGAGCACCCCGCCGGCGACGGCGACGTCCGGGTGTGGCCCGCGCGCGCCACGGCCGACCTGCTGTACCTGCACCTGCGGGCCCCCTCGGGCGAGGCGCTCTTCGAGCTCTCCCGCGCGACGGTCGCCGCCTTCCTCCGCCACACCGAGGCCCTGGTGCCGTCCGGGTCGGAGGGCGCACTGCTGCAGCTGGACGCGGAGCTCGACGCCCTGCTGTCCAACGGCGGGCCGGACTCGCCAGGGCACTGACCTGCGAGAACGCTCCGGCGGACCCCCGGGGGAAGGGGGTGGGGGACCCCCCCTGCACACCCCCTCCGGACGTCCGCTAGAGTTCTTCTCGTAACGCGGACGTGGCTCAGCTGGTAGAGCATCACCTTGCCAAGGTGAGGGTCGCGGGTTCGAATCCCGTCGTCCGCTCGGAACCTCGGGCACCGGTCGAGAGATCGGTGCCCGCGTGCGGTGGAGTGGCCGAGAGGCGAGGCAACGGCCTGCAAAGCCGTCTACACGGGTTCAAATCCCGTCTCCACCTCGTCGCTTCCTCGCGGGGCACGAGCGCGGAGGAGGGTCCGGTCGTCAGGCCGGAAAGGGCGATTGGCGCAGCGGTAGCGCGCTTCCCTGACACGGAAGAGGTCACTGGTTCGATCCCAGTATCGCCCACCACGACAGCAGAGCCCCGGGCCGCGGCCCGGGGCTCTGCTGCGTCTCGGGACGGCGTGCCCGTGGTCGGCGCACGTGATCGAGCTCGCACCACCGCACGGTGACGATTCCCCGGGCGGCCGGCGCTCAGCTCCGCAGTGGCTCGACCCGCTGGGCCCAGAAGCGCTCGACCTGCTCGGCCAGCTGCTCGAGGGACCCGCTGTTGTCCAGGACGACGTCGGCGACCGCGCGCCGCTGCTCGTCGCTCGCCTGCGTGGCGATCCGGGCACGCGCGTCGGCCTCGGCGAGACCTCGCCCGACCAGCCGGGCGAGGCGCGTCGACAGGTCTGCCTCCACGACGACGACGAGGTCGTAGGTTCCCGCCTGCCCGGTCTCCACGAGCAGGGGGACGTCGTTGACGACGACGGCGTCGTCCGGCGCCGTGGCGACCAGCTCGGCGGACCGCTGCCGCACCATCGGGTGGACCAGTGCATCGAGCCGACGGCGGGCCTCCTCGTCGGAGAAGACGATCGCCGCCAGTGCGGCGCGGTCGAGGGAGCCGTCGGCCGCGAGCACCCCGTCGCCGAACGCGGCCGCGACCGCGGCGAGCCCCGGGGTGCCCGGCTCGAGCACCTCCCGCGCGATCCGGTCGGCGTCCACGACCACCGCGCCCCGTTCGGCCAGCAACCGGGCCACGGTGCTCTTGCCCGAACCGATGCCACCCGTGAGTCCGATCCTCAGCACGCACGGACAGTAGCGACCGCCCGGACGCAGATCACGGAGAGGTAACACGCCGCCGACGCGCCGGGCGCGTCGCAGCAGTCACACGCGCACCACCGTTAACGTCTGCCCCGGCGATCTTCCCCGCCGAGAGAGGCAGAACGAGAACATGTCACGTCACACGCCCGTCGCATCCCCGTCGTCCCGCGCCGCCGGCCGGCACCGGCTCGGTGCTGCCTCGGGCGTGCGCTGCGCCGACATCCCCGCCGTCCGCGAGCGGATGCAGTACCAGCGCCCCGCCGTCGCCCACCGCAGCTCGCTGCTGCGCTGGATGTTCTCCACGCCGACCACCGGCCGTCACACCTGGAGCTTCCTCGCCGGCTCCGGCGGCCGCCCCCGCACGGCGTTCGCCATCATCCTCAGCCTCTGAAAGAGGCCCCTCCTGCAGGGAGGGCGGGCCGACCCCAGCCGGGTCGATCACGATGCGAAGGGCCCGTGGACACCGTCCACGGGCCCTTCGTCGTGCTCGCACCCGCGCCGACGCACCCGCGGGGCTCGGGCAGCGGCCGCGAACGTCAGAGGCCCAGGACCGCTCGGGTCCTGGGCCTCTGACGTTCAGCGCTGGCGGGTCAGACCCTCAGGTCACTCCCCGCCGGCCAGCTTGGCACGCAGCGCGGCGAGCGCCTCGTCGCTGGCCAGCGTGCCGCCGGTGCTGGCCGGGGCGTCCGGGCCAGCAGCGTCGTCGCTGGAGTAGCTGCCGCCCGCCGCAGCCTCGGCGTCGGCCTCCTTGGCCGCGGCGATCTGCTTGCGGTGCGCCTCGTAGCGCGCCTGGGCCTCGGCGTACTGCCGCTCCCACGCCTCGCGGGCCTCGTCGTAACCCTCGAGCCACTCGCCGGTCTCGGCGTCGAAGCCCTCGGGGTAGATGTAGTTGCCCTGCTCGTCGTAGGACGCAGCCATGCCGTAGGCGGCCGGGTCGAAGGTCTCCTCGTCGCCGACGACGCCCTCGTTGGCCTGCTTGAGCGACAGCGAGATCCGGCGGCGGTCCAGGTCGATGTCGATGACCTTGACCAGGATCTCGTCGCCGACCTGCACGACCTGCTCCGGGATCTCCACGTGGCGCTCGGCCAGCTCGGAGATGTGCACCAGACCCTCGATGCCCTCGTCGACGCGCACGAACGCACCGAACGGGACGAGCTTGGTGACCTTGCCGGGGACGACCTGCCCGATCTGGTGCGTGCGGGCGAACTGACGCCACGGGTCCTCCTGCGTCGCCTTCAGCGACAGGGAGACCCGCTCGCGGTCCAGGTCGACGTCGAGGACCTCGACGGTGACCTCCTGGCCCACCTCGACGACCTCGGACGGGTGGTCGATGTGCTTCCACGACAGCTCGGAGACGTGCACCAGGCCGTCGACGCCGCCCAGGTCCACGAACGCGCCGAAGTTGACGATCGAGGAGACGACACCCGAGCGGACCTGGCCCTTGGCGAGCTTGTTGAGGAACTCGCTGCGGACCTCGGACTGCGTCTGCTCCAGCCACTGGCGGCGGGACAGGACCACGTTGTTGCGGTTCTTGTCCAGCTCGATGATCTTCGCCTCGAGCTCGCGGCCCACGTAGGGCTGCAGGTCGCGGACGCGGCGCATCTCCACCAGCGACGCCGGGAGGAACCCGCGCAGGCCGATGTCCAGGATGAGGCCACCCTTGACGACCTCGATGACGGTGCCGGTGACGACCTCGTCGGCTTCCTTCTTGGCCTCGATCGTGCCCCAGGCGCGCTCGTACTGCGCGCGCTTCTTGGAGAGGATCAGCCGCCCTTCCTTGTCCTCCTTCTGGAGGACCAGGGCTTCCACCTCGTCGCCGACGCTGACGACCTCGTTCGGGTCGACGTCGTGCTTGATGGACAGCTCGCGCGAGGGGATGACGCCCTCGGTCTTGTAGCCGATGTCCAGCAGCACCTCGTCCCGGTCCACCTTGACGATGACGCCCTCGACGATGTCGCCATCGTTGAAGTACTTGATCGTCTGGTCGATCGCCGCGAGGAAGTCCTCGGCGGTACCGATGTCGTTGATGGCGACCTGGGGAGTGCTGGAAGGACGGACCTGAGTGGAGGTCATGTGGTTGGTTGCTCCGGACGGTTTATGCGTAGGGACAGGACGACCCGCGGCCGTCGGACCGCGGGGAGGTACAGCGGGGAGAACCGGCGCGGGCATTCCCGGAAAGGGAAGGGCACGACAGACCTCTGGCGCGTCTCCATGGTACGGACGCCGGGCGCGTCCGGTCCACCTGGGTGGGAGCGGTCTTCCCCGGTCGGCGGCGTGTCACCATCGGCGTGTCATGGACGCATCCTCCGCCGGCCCGCCCCTCCCCCTCGGCAGCGACGGCTACCCGGCCGCCGGGGGCGTCGCCCGCCGCCCGGCGGGCACCGCGGAGTCGGTGCGCGCCAACCGCCGCTGGTGGGACGCGGCCGCGCCCGCCTACCTCGCGGAGCACGGCCCCGACCTGGGGGACGCCGACTTCCTCTGGTGCCCCGAGGGGCTGCGGGAGGCCGATGCGCACCTGCTGGGCGACGTCGCCGGCCGGCGGGTGCTCGAGATCGGCTGCGGCTCCGCGCCCTGCGCCCGGTGGCTGCGGACGGCCGGGGCCGAGGTCGTGGCCATGGACCTCTCCGGCGGCATGCTCGCCCGCGCGGCGGAGCTGAACCGGTCCACGGGCATCGCCGTCCCGCTGCTGCAGGCCGACGTCGGCGCCCTCCCGGTCGCCGACGCGAGCGTCGACGTCGTGTGCTCCGCGTTCGGCGGGCTGCCCTTCGTCGCCGACGTCGAGGGGGCGCTGAGCGAGGTGGCGCGGGTGCTGCGACCCGGCGGCCGGTTCGTGGCCTCGGTCAACCACCCGATGCGCTGGCCGTTCCCGGACTCGCCCGATCCCGAGGACCTGCGGATCGTGGCCTCCTACTTCGACCGCACGCCGTACGTGGAGACCGACGGTGCGGGCCGGGCCGTCTACGTGGAGCACCACCGCACGGTCGGCGACTGGGCGCGCGCCGTCGTCGGCTCGGGCCTGGCGCTGCAGGACCTGGTCGAGCCGGAGTGGACGCCGGGCCGCACCGAGAACTGGGGCCAGTGGTCCCCCGAGCGCGGCGCGCTGGTGCCCGGGACGTTGATCATCGTCTGCGGGAAGCCGGCGGCCTGATCCCCGCGCCGGTCACGCCTCCGCCGGCTCCCCCGCGATGGGCGGGCACCCGCGCCGCACCCACAGCTCGTGCGCCGCGGCCGTGATCGCGGCCGCCAGCGGGACGAACAGCAGCGCGCCGGCGATCCCCCACAGGACGCCGCCCGCCGTGACGGCGATCAGCACGGTGGCGGCGTTGAGCGGCAGGCGGTTCTTCATCACCCACGGCTCGACGACGTCGTTGCCGATCTGCTGGACCACCACCACCAGCGCCAACACCAGCAGCGCCGTCGTCAGCCCGCCGGAGCCGTAGGCGACGGCCACCGCGAGGAGGCCGGCGACGAAGGCACCGATCGTGGGGATGTAGGAGGCGAGGAACTGCAGCACGGCCAGCGTGAGCGCCAGCGGGACGCCGATCAGCAGCAGCCCGGCGCCGATGCCGACCGCGTCGAACAGCGCCACGACCGTCAGCCCGCGCACGTACCCGCCGACCGTCGTCCAGGCCGCACGACCGGCGGCGTCGACGTCCTC
Source organism: Blastococcus sp. SYSU DS0753 (assembly GCF_054051175.1). Lineage (NCBI taxonomy): Bacteria > Bacillati > Actinomycetota > Actinomycetes > Geodermatophilales > Geodermatophilaceae > Blastococcus > Blastococcus sp. SYSU DS0753. The sequence goes on from NZ_JBJHAT010000012.1 coordinate 78,021, forward strand.
GCGCACCTGGCCGCCGAACTTGCCCAGCAGCCAGCCCCACATGCCGGCCCCGCCGGCCAGGAAGAGGAAGGCCAGCACCAGGGTGAGGAAGGCGGCGATCAGCACCTCGGCGACGGTCTGGGCGGGGCCGAGGAGATCGCCGGCGCTCGCGCCCCCGGCCCCCGAGCCGCCACCGGAGGAGTTCGCCCACGGCACCTGGATGCCGAACCGCTCCGACAGCTGGGCGGTGACCTGCTGGAACTGGTCGCGCAGCTGGGGCAGCTGACCGACGATGCGGGCGCCCAGCCCGGCGGCGATCCCGGCCACCGCCGCCAGCAGCAGGGCGAGGGCGCCCAGGGCGCCCAGCCAGCGCGGAACGCCCGTGCGCTCGGCCCACCCCACCGCGGGCGCGGCGACACCGGCCAGCAGCAGCGCCACGGCCACGGCCACCAGGGGCAGGGTGAGCCGGACCGCGAACCCGGCGAGCAACCACAGCAGGACCGCCAGCACGAGCAGCCGACCACCCACGGCCGCCGACCGGGCCAGCCAGGGCGGGACCGACTGCTGCCCGGGACCGGGCGGGCGTGGAGAGCTCATGCCTCCGACATGATCAGCAGCGCGGCAGCTGACACATCGGCCCGGGAGGGCCTCAGTGCGCGGCGGCGTCCCAGCTCGGCCCGACGCCGACCGAGACCTCCAGCGGCACCGAGAGCTGGGCCGCCCCGGCCATCTCCCGGCGGACCAGCGCCTCCAGGGCGTCCTGCTCCCCCGGCGCGACCTCGAGCACGAGCTCGTCGTGGACCTGCAGCAGCATCCGGGACCGCAGGCCCTCGGCGGCGATCGCCTTCTCCACGTTGAGCATCGCAACCTTGATCACGTCGGCGGCGGAGCCCTGGATGGGCGCGTTGAGCGCCATCCGCTCGGCCATCTGCCGGCGCTGCCCGTTGTCGCTGGTGAGGTCGGGCAGGTAGCGCCTGCGGCCCAGGGTGGTCTCGGTGTAGCCGGTCTGCCGGGCGTCGTCCACGACGCCGTCGAGGTAGTCGCGGATGCCGCCGAAGCGCTCGAAGTAGGCGTGCATCTGCTCGCGCGCCTCCTCCACGGAGATGCGCAGCTGCCCGGACAGCCCGTAGGCGGAGAGGCCGTAGGCCAGGCCGTAGCTCATCGCCTTGATCCGGCGCCGCATCTCCGGGTCGACCTCCTCGATCGGGATGTCGAACGCCCTGGACGCGACGAAGGAGTGCAGGTCCTCCCCCGAGGTGAACGCCTCGATGAGCCCCTCGTCGCCGGAGAGGTGCGCCATGATCCGCATCTCGATCTGGCTGTAGTCCGCCGTCATGAGCGACTCGTAGCCCTGGCCCACCACGAACGCCTGCCGGATCCGGCGGCCCTCGGCGGTGCGGATCGGGATGTTCTGCAGGTTCGGGTCGGTCGAGGAGAGCCGGCCGGTGGCCGCGATCGTCTGCTGGAACGTGGTGTGGATGCGGCCCGCGTCGTCGACCATCGGGATGAGGCCGTCGATGACGGTGCGCAGCCGCGTGACGTCGCGGTGGCGGAGCAGGTGCTCCAGGAACGGGTGCCCGGTCGTGGCCAGCAGGCCGGTCAGCGCCTCGGCGTCGGTGGTGTAGCCGGTCTTGTTCTTCTTGGTCTTGGGCAGACCCAGCTCGTCGAAGAGCACCGCCTGCAGCTGCTTCGGGGAACCGAGGTTCACCTCCCGGCCGATGACGGCGTAGCACTCGGCCGCCGCCGCGGCGACGCCGTCGGCGAACTCCTTCTGCAGGTCGTGCAGGAACTCCAGGTCCGCGGCGATGCCCCGGTACTCCATCGCGGCGAGCACCCGGGTGAGCGGCAGCTCGATCTCGCCGAGCAGGTGGCCGCCACCGCGCTGGCCGAGCACCTGCTCCAGCGCATCGGAGAGGTCGTTGACCGCGACGGCCTTGAGGACGTCGGCCTTCGCGGCCTCGGCGGCCCGGTCGTCCTCGCTGGGCCCGAGCCCGTCCAGGGTGAGCTGACCATCGGCCTCGGCGGCGTCCTTCAGCTCCCGGCGCAGGTAGCGCACCGCGAGGTCGCCCAGGTCGAACGAGCGCTGCCCGGGCAGTGCGAGGTAGGCGGCCAGCGCGGTGTCGCTGACGACCCCGGCGAGCTCCCACCCGCGTGCCCAGATGGCCAGCAGCGGGCCCTTCACCTCGTGCACGACCTTGGGGCGCTCGGCGTCGGACAGCCACGCGGCGAGCGCCTGCTCGTCGGCGACGTTCAGGGCCGGGCCGAGGTCGACGAAGGCGGTGTGGTCGTCCGCGGCGGCCAGCGCCAGCCCGGTGAGCTCACCGGTGCCGCGACCCCACGTGCCGCGGAAGATGACGCCGGTCTGCCCGGTGCGGGCGTGGGCGTCCAGCCAGGAGCCGAGCTCGCCGGCCGGGACCTCGTCGACGGTGACGTCGAAGCCGCCCTCGACCTCCGGCTCGGCGCTGGTCAGCGTGGCGAACAGCCGGTCGCGCAGCACGCGGAACTGCAGGTTGTCGAAGAGGGTGTGCACCTCGTTGCGGTCCCAGGCCTGGACGGCGAGGTCCTGCGGCCCGACCTCGAGGGGAACCTGCCGGTCGAGCTCGGTGAGGCGCCGGTTCTGCAGCACGGAGGAGAGGTGCTCGCGCAGCTTCTCCCCCACCTTGCCCTTGACCGTGTCGACCTGGTCGACCAGGGCGTCGAGGGAGCCGTACTCCCGCACCCACTTGGCGGCGGTCTTCTCACCGACGCTCGGGATGTTGGGCAGGTTGTCGCTCGGGTCCCCCCGGAGGGCGGCGAAGTCGGGGTACTGCACGGGGCTCAGCCCGTACTTGGCCTCGACCTCCTCCGGCGTGAACCGGGTCATGTCCGAGACGCCCTTGCGCGGGTAGAGCACGGTGACGTGCTCGTTGACCAGCTGCAGCGCGTCGCGGTCGCCGGTGGCGATCAGCACGTCCATGCCGTGCTCCACCGCCTGCACGGTGAGCGTGGCGATGACGTCGTCGGCCTCGTAGCCCTCGGCGGTGATCACCGGGACCCGGAGCGCGCCGAGCACCTCCTGGACGAGGCTCACCTGGCCGCGGAAGTCGGTCGGGCTCTCGGCCCGGTTGGCCTTGTACTCCGCGTAGATCTCGCTGCGGAAGGTCTTCCGGCCGACGTCGAAGGCGACGGCGAGGTGGGTGGGCCGCTCGTCGCGCAGGATGTTGATCAGCATCGACGTGAAGCCGTAGACGGCGTTCGTCGGCTGGCCCGTGGTGGTCGAGAAGTTCTCCACCGGCAGCGCGAAGAACGCGCGGTAGGCCAGCGAGTGCCCGTCGAGCAGGAGCAGGCGCGGGCGCGTGCCCGTGCTCGAGGGGGCGGCGGGCGCGGAGGTGGCAACCGGAGCGGACATCGTCGACGATCCTAGGGGCGGCTCCCGACAGAACCGGGGCGCCGACCGCTGGCTACGGTGCCAGCCGTGACCACCCCTCCCCCGGACTGGCTGCCCGACGGCATCAGCAGCCCTCTCGACGACAAGCTCGGCGTGCGGATCACCGACTGGAACCCCGACCGGCTGGTCGCCACGATGCCGGTCGCCGGCAACGAGCAGCCCTTCGGTCTGCTGCACGGCGGGGCCACCTGCACGCTCGCCGAGACGATCGGGTCCATGGCCGCGGCCGTCGGCGCCGGCCCGGACCGGCAGGTCGTCGGCATCGAGCTCAACGTCAGCTATCTCCGCGCGGCGACGGCCGGCACGGTGACGGCCGTCTGCACGCCGGTGCGCCGTGGGCGGACGCTCTCGACCTTCCTGATCGACATCACCGACGACCAGGGCCGTCGGACCGCCACCGCGCGGCTGACCTGCATGTCGATGGCCGCGCGGGGCTGAGCCCGCCGGATCGGCCGCGTCCCCCGCCCGGTCTACATCTCGCGACTGTCCGCAACGCCCGCAGCACGGCGTGTCGCGGAAAGGTCACAGCTCGGCGCACGGTGGCGGCTTGACCGCGCAACTGCGTTAGGTTCCTGCCTCAACGAATCCGCCGAGGAGGTCGAGTGACGCACCCGACGGACCGTGTCCGCCGGCACGGTCGACGATGCAGGCCCGCACGCGCGTGGTCTGGGAAGCCGGCCGGCACACCGGGGAGCGGCGGCCTCACGGCCCTGCGCCTGCTGCTGGTCGCGCTGTTCACCGCCGGCCTCGCCACGCTGACCCCGGGCGCCGCGCACGCAGCGGAGGACCCGGCGGAGACCGCGAGCGAGCAGGTCTCCGGCACCCTGCGCACCAGCCTCAGCGGCCCCATCGAGGGGGTCGAGGTCGTCGTCACCACGCCGGACGGCGACGAGGTCGGCACCGACGAGACCGACGAGAACGGCCGGTTCGCCGTCGAGCTGCCCGGCCCCGGCGAGTACACGGTCACCGTCCCCGAGGACGCGCTCCCCGAGGGGGTCGAGTTCAACTCGGGCAACAGCCGGACCGTCACCGTCGACCCCGGTCGCAACCAGGGCGTCATCATCGGCCTCGACGACGGCAGCCGGAACTCCGGCGGCGGCACGGTCCGGTGGGTCCAGCTGCTGGTGGACGGCCTGCGCTTCGGCCTGCTGATCGCCATGGCCGCGGTCGGCCTGTCGCTGATCTTCGGGACGACCGGCCTGACCAACTTCGCGCACGGGGAGCTGGTGACCATCGGCGCCATCGCCGCCTGGTTCATCAACGTCGAGGGCGGGGTGCCGCTGATCCCGGCCGCGTTGCTGGCGATGGTGATCGGCGCCGTCGTGGGCCTGCTCAACGAGCGCCTGCTGTGGCGGCCGCTGCGCCGCCGGGGCACCGGCCTGGTGGCCGCCCTGGTCATCTCGATCGGCCTCTCGCTGCTGCTGCGCTACGCCTACCAGATCTTCTTCGGGGGCAGCTCGCAGGCGTACGCCGACTACCGCGGGCAGCGCGCCGTCGACTACGGCCCGTTCAACATGACCGACAAGGACCTCTACTCGATCGTCATCGCGCTGGTCGTGCTCCTGCTGGTCGCGCTGATGCTGCAGCGGACCACGATGGGCAAGGCGATGCGCGCGGTGGCCGACAACCGCGATCTCGCGGCGTCGTCGGGCATCGACGTGAACCGGGTGATCCTGGTCGTCTGGATGATGGGCGGCGCGCTGGCCGCGCTGGGCGGCGTACTGCTCGGGCTGTCCGACGAGGTCCAGTGGGACATGGGCTTCCGGCTGCTCCTCCTGATGTTCGCCGGGGTGACCCTGGGCGGGCTCGGCACCGCCTACGGCGCGCTGGTCGGGAGCATCGTCGTGGGCGTCTTCGTGCAGATGTCCACGCTGGTCATCCCCAACGACGTCAAGTACGTCGGCGGGCTCCTGCTGCTGATCGTGATCCTCATGGTCCGACCGCAGGGCATCCTCGGCAGCCGGGTTCGGGTGGGTTGAGCAATGGGTGAGTTCATCGACGCGCTGGCGATCGCGGTCAAGGCAGGGATCGGCTTCCAGGCCGTCTTCCTGGCCCTCCTGGCGCTCGGCATCAACATGCAGTTCGGCTACGCCGGCCTGCTCAACTTCGGCCAGATCGCCTTCGCCATGGTCGGCGCCTACGGGATCGCGGTCTCGGTCAGCCAGTGGGGGCTGAACTTCTGGGTCGGGGTCGCCATCGGGCTCGCCGCCGCGGTGGTCCTGGCGCTCCTGCTGGGCCTCCCCACGCTGCGGCTGCGCGCGGACTACCTCGCCATCGCGACCATCGCGACGGCGGAGGGGCTGCGGCTGCTGTTCCGCTCGGTGTCGGCGACGCCGGTCACCAACGGCTCCCGCGGCATCTCCGGCTTCAACCGCGGCTTCGTGGAGCTGGCCCCGTGGGACACCAGCCGCCGCTACCGCCTGCTCGGCACCTTCTGGAGCGGTGCGGACCTGTGGGTGACGGCGGTGGGCTGGACGCTGGTCGCCCTCGGCTGCCTGCTGGTGTGGGGCCTGGTCCGCAGCCCGTGGGGCCGGGTCGTGAAGTCGATCCGCGAGGACGAGGACGCCGTCCGCGCGCTCGGCAAGAACGTGTACGTCTACAAGATGCAGGCGCTGGTCCTCGGCGGCGTCTTCGGTGCCCTCGGGGGCATGGTCTACGCCCTCGGCACCGGGTCGGCGACCCCGGACCAGTACCAGAACGCCAACACGTTCCTCGCCTACGTGGCGCTCATCCTGGGCGGCGCCGCGCGCGTGCTCGGGCCCGTCGTGGGCGCCATGCTGATGTACTTCATCATCCAGTTCGCCGACTCCGGTCTCCGGAGCATGATCGAGACCGGTGTCATCCCCGAGGGCCTGCTGTCGACGACCGACGTCGCCCAGATCCGCTTCGTCATCATCGGTCTCGGGCTGATCCTGCTGCTGGTGTTCCGCCCGCAGGGGATCTTCGGCGACCGACGAGAGGTGATGCTCGATGCCCGCTGAGCCCATCCCCACCGGCGCCACGGCGTCCGGCGCCACGGCGTCCGGCGCCCGCATGCTGGCCCGCGAGGCGCTGCGCGACGTCCCCTGGGAGATCGGCGTCGCCAAGCCGGACCCGACGATCGTCGTGGACGGCGTGACCCGCACCTTCGGCGGGCTGACCGCCGTCTCGGTCGACCACCTGGAGATCCAGCGCGGCGGCATCACCGGCCTGATCGGCCCGAACGGGGCCGGGAAGACCACGCTGTTCAACCTGCTCACCGGGTTCGACCAGCCCGACGGCGGGACCTGGTCCTTCGACGGGCGACCGCTGGGCAAGCTGGCGTCGCACCAGGTGGCCCGGCTCGGTGTCGTGCGCACCTTCCAGCTCACCAAGGCGCTGTCCCGGCTCACCGTGCTGCAGAACATGCTGCTCGGCGCCCAGGGCCAGAAGGGCGAGGGCTTCTTCTCGGCGCTCGTCCCCGGGCTGTGGCGGGCGCAGGAGCGGGCCAACACCGAGAAGGCGCTGGAACTGCTCCGACGGTTCAAGCTCGACGCCAAGAAGGACGAGTTCGCCGGCACCCTGTCCGGTGGTCAGCGCAAGCTCCTCGAGATGGCCCGGGCGCTGATGAGCGACCCGAAGGTGGTCATGCTCGACGAGCCGATGGCCGGCGTGAACCCGGCCCTGACCCAGAGCCTGCTCGGGCACGTCAAGGACCTGCGCGAGCAGGGCATGACGGTCATCTTCGTCGAGCACGACATGGACGTGGTCCGCGACATCAGCGACTGGGTCGTGGTGATGGCCGCGGGCAACGTGATCGCGGAGGGGCCGCCGGAGTCGATCAGCCAGAACCAGGCCGTGGTCGACGCCTACCTCGGCGCCCACCACGACGCCCCCCTCAGCATCGAGGAGGAGGACGCGCAGCTCGCCGAGGCCGAGGACACGATCGCCCGGCAGCAGGGCCGGGGCGGGGACACCCTCCGCTCCGACGGCACGCACCGGAAGGGCGGCGACCGATGACGATCGATCCGGGCGCGGGCGGGGACCCGCGCACCAGCACGAACCCCGAGTACGAGTTCGACCGGCCGGTCGACCAGGGCACCGGCGCGCCGGTCGCCGCGGGAGAGGACGGCCCCACGGCCGGCCTCTCCCCCGCCGAGCTCGCCGCCACCCGGCCCGAGCACACCCGGCTGGCCGAGGGCGCCCTGGTGCGGGGCGACGAGCTCGTCGCCGGCTACGTCCCCGGGGTGAACATCCTCAACGGGTGCGACTTCTACCTGCAGGAGGGCGAGCTGGTCGGCATCATCGGCCCCAACGGGGCCGGGAAGTCGACGCTGCTCAAGACCCTCTTCGGGCTGATCCCGGTGCGCTCGGGCACGGTGACGCTGCGCGGGGAGGACATCACCTCGGCGCCCGCGCACCGGCTGGTGTCCCTCGGTGTGGGTTACGTGCCGCAGAACAACAACGTGTTCCCCTCGCTCACCATCGAGGAGAACATGCAGATGGGCGCCTACCTGCGGCCCAAGGTGTTCAAGGAGCGGTTCGACTACGTCGCCGAGCTGTTCCCCATGCTCGGTGAGCGGCGTCGGATCAAGGCCGGCTCGCTCTCCGGCGGCGAGCGGCAGATGGTCGCCATGGGCCGGGCGCTGATGATGGAGCCGTCGGTGCTGCTGCTCGACGAGCCCTCGGCCGGCCTCTCCCCCGTCTACCAGGACGAGGTGTTCATCCGGTGCCGCCGGATCAACGCCACCGGGGTCTCGATCATCATGGTCGAGCAGAACGCCCGGCGCTGCCTGCAGATCTGCGACCGCGGCTACGTCCTCGACCAGGGCCGCAACGCCTACACCGCGACCGGCGAATCGCTGATGCACGACCCGAAGGTCATCGAGCTCTACCTCGGGACGCTGGCCAAGGCGCACTGACCCCCGCTCGGCACGCACACGGCGCCGGCACCCCGCACGGGGTGCCGGCGCCGTCGTCGTCCTGACCGGTGCGCCGCGGGTGGCCCCGGGCCCGTGGTCGCGACCCCAGGCGTGTGCAGCTGCGGCGACGACGCACGCCCGGAGCGGGTATCCGTGCAGCCGGTGCCGGCGCCGTCGTCGTCCTGACCGGTGCGCCGCGGGTGGCCCCGGGCCCGTGGTCGCGACCCCAGGCGTCTGCCACCGCGGCGACGACCGCACGGCTGCGGCGACGGCGCGCAGCGGTGCGCACTGCGACCGGGCAGACGCACAGGGGCCCGGCACCGATGCGGTGCCGGGCCCCTGGTGGCTGTCAGCGGATCAGCGATCCGCTCGCCGGGTTCAGCCGCGCGCCGGGCCGATGCCCTGCGCGTTGAGCCCCTCGATGATCCGGGCGGACTCGTCGAAGCCGATGACCACGATGGCGTCGGGGTTGAGGTCGACCATCTGCTGCACCTCGGCGTCGTAGTTCGCCGCCGTGGGGTCGTAGATGACCAGCTCGATGCTGTCCTCCGCCAGCCCGCTGCTCACCAGGTTGTCGACGGTGTTCTCCGCCAGCCCGGTGCCGTAGGAGTCGTTGCGGGCGAGGATCCCGACGGTGCTCACACCGTCAGCGATGATCTCGTCGGCCAGGGCGCGAGCCTGCAGCGTGTCCGGCGGGGCGGTGCGGAAGTACAGCCCGCCGTCGTCGTAGTTGGTGAACTCGTCGGACGTGTTCGCCGGCGAGATCTGCACGACACCGGCACCGGTGACCTTGTCGATGACCGTCCGGGTGACGGCCGAGGAGGCCGCACCGACGATCACGTCGACGTTCTGCTGCAGCAGGGCGTCGACCGACTGGGTCGCGATGTCGGTCGAGGTGTCACCGGAGTCGCGCTGGATGAGCTGCACCGGCTGGCCGAGCACGCCGCCGACCCCGTTGATCTCCTGGACGGCCAGCTCGGCGGCGGCGATCTCCGGGGGGCCGAGGAAGGCCAGGTCGCCGGTCTGCGGGAGCAGGGTGCCGATGACGAGCGGGTCGTCGGAGGTGGCGCCCGGCGGGGCTGGCGCAGGGCCCTCGTCCTCCGCGGCGTTCGCCTCGTCGCCGGCGAGCACGAACTCGGTCTCGTCGGCGGCGATCGTGTTGTCGTCGCCGAACTGCAGGATGCCGAAGCTGGCCACGGAGGGCTCACCGGGCGCGGCGAAGGCCAGCGGGCCGGAGACACCGTCGTAGTCGGGGTTGCCCCCGGCGTTGACGATCTCCTGGCAGGAGGCGAAGTCCGTGCAGGTCTCCCCGCCGAAGGTCACGCCGTTGATGTAGGGGGCGAACACGGCGGGGTCGGTGCTGCCCGCCAGCGACGCGGCGATCGCGGAGATCATGATCGCGTCGTAGGTCTCCCCGGCGTAGTTGAAGTCGACCAGGTTCGGGTCGACCTCGAGCAGCCGGTTGGTGAAGTCCTCACCCAGGTCGGTCAGGGGCGTGGTGCCCTTCATCCCGGCGAGCGCGCCCTCCTCGGTGAACGACTCCCCGAGCGCGTTGCCCATGTTGCCGTCGGTGCCGTAGACGTTGACCTGCTTCTCGCCGCTGTCGCCGCCGCCCTCGGCCGACGTGCCACCGTCCTCGTCGCCGCCACCGCAGGCGGTCAGCGCGAGCAGGGCAGCACCGGTGACGGCGATGCTGCGGGCAGTAGTGCCAGTGCGCATCAAATGACTCCCAGTGTCATCAGTGCGCCCGGCGCCGGCGCGCGTACGCGACGACCGCCGACCGGGCGCCGATCGGTGCGCAGAACCTAGCTGCCGTCCGGAAGGTTGCACCCGGCCCGAGAGGGACCGTGATGAGGTCGTGACCTCGGTGTCCGCATGGTGGAACCGCGGGCACGGTCGGTGATCGCCAGGCGACGCTGCGGCGCGACAGACCTGCCGGAACGCCGTCCGGGATCAGGCGGTGCTGTCGTCGGGCGTCGCGGTGGCCGTCAGGATCGACTCCGCGAGGGCCTTCATGCTGGTCCGCTGGTTCATGGCGGTGCGCTGGATCCAGCGGAACGCCTCGGCCTCGGTCATGCCCTGGTCGGCCATCAGCCGGCCCTTCGCCCGCTCGACGACCTTGCGGGTCTCCAGCCGCTCCTCGAGCGACTTCACCTCGCCGTCGAGCGCGGTCATCTCGGCGAACCGGCCCCGCGCCACCTCGATGGCCGGCACGAGGTCGTTCTTGGAGAACGGCTTGACCAGGTACGCCATCGCCCCGGCGTCGCGCGCCCGCTCCACCAGCTCGCGCTGGCTGAACGCGGTGAGCACGATGACCGGCGCCACGCGGGCCGAGGCGATCTGCTCGGCGGCGGAGAGCCCGTCGAGCACCGGCATCTGGATGTCGAGGATGACCAGGTCGGGGCGGAGCTCCTCGGCGCGTTCCACGGCCTGCTGGCCGTCACCGACCTCTGCGACGACCAGATACCCCTCCTCCTCGAGCATCTCCTTGAGGTCGAGACGGATCAACGCCTCGTCCTCGGCGATCAGAACCCGGATCGGCTCGCTGCTCACGGGGTGGCAGCCTATCGGCGTGGGCGCCGGCCCACCGCCCGGCTACTCTTCTCGGGCGCCGGTCGCACCTGGCCGGCACGCCCCCGTACCCCAATCGGCAGAGGGAGCGGATTCAAAACCCGCGCAGTGTGCGTTCGAGTCGCACCGGGGGCACCGAGCGGTCACCGTTCCACCGGGTCGGCCGCCCGGCGTGCGATGGCGAGCGTGAGCAGCCCGGCGACGAGGAAGGTCGCACCGAGCACCGCCCACCCCGCCGCGCCGTGCTCGACGGCGGTCGCGGTGACCACCAGCGGCGCGGCCATCGCACCGAGGGCGTAGCCGGTCTGGCTCACCCCCTGGTACGCCCCGGCGCGGCGCTCGTCGGCCAGCTCGAAGGCCAGCCCCCAGCTGCCGGCCTCACCCCACATCTCGCCGGCGGTGTGCGCGAGGGCCGCGAGCACCAGCACGCCGACCGCCACCACGACGCCGCCGAGGCCGGCCGCCGCGTACAGCGCGCACGCCACCGCCAGCATGGCCCCGGCCAGCGCCACGGCGCGCCCTGCGGTGGGGATGTCGTGGGTGCCGCGCGCGGCCCGGACCTGGAAGAGCGCGACGAGCACCGTGTTCAGCACGAGGAGCACCGAGACGGTCACCGGGGGCGCGGCCGTCCCGCCGGCCACCCAGAGCGGGACGCCGACGGTCTGCAACCCGAAGTGCATGGCGAGGACCGCGTTGAGGCCGGCGACGGCCAGGTAGCGCCCGTCCCGCAGCGGCGAGCGACCTCCCGGCGCCTGCGCGAGCGTGACGGCCGGGGTGTCGCCGCAGCGCCCCCGTACGAGCGCCGGGAGGCCGAGCAGCGGCAGGCAGGAGAGCAGCACGAGGACGCCGACCGCGCCGAGCGTGGCCCGGTAGGCGCCCGCGGTGTCGTGCAGCAGCGCACCCGCGGCCAGGCAGGTGCCCAGGCCGATGAAGACGTTGGTCACCACCCGCAGCCGCGCCCGCACGCCGACGCGGTCCGCGCCGGGGAAGCACCTGGCCAGCAGTGCGGAGCGGGCGGTGCCCTGGACCTCGCGGAACCCGACCGCACAGCAGGCGGTGAGGACGAACGCGACCGCGCTCGTCGCGATGCCGTACGCCAGCAGCGCGACACCCTGGGCGGCGGTCGCCGCCAGCAGGACGCGTTCCGCGCCGACGCGGTCGGCGAGGTAGCCGGCACCGAAGCTGCCGGCCACGCCGACGGCTCCGGCGACGACGAGCCCCAGCCCCACCGTGGTGGGCGCCAGGCCGATGACCCGGGTGAAGAAGAGCGCGCTGACGCTGTAGAACAACCCGCTGCTGAGCGACCCGGCCATGGTGGACCAGTTCAGCGCCCGGGCCAGCGGGTCGGACGGGCGCAGGGTGGAGGAGGCGGCCGCCGACCATCTCGCCGGCGCCGCCGCGATCGCGGAGGGCACGGGGCAGTTCTGCCAGCCGGAGACGGGAAGACCGATCGATGTAGCGTTGTACTTCATGATCCGCTACGAGCTGGCCGGGATGGACCTGGCGGACGTCCGCTTCGCCATCTCACCGCTCAACGAGCTGGTCTTCTCCCTGCGGGCCTGGCGCGACCCCGGCCGCTACCCGCTGCACCTGCCCTGGCTGCACCGCGTCGAGGCCGCACGCCCGGACCTCGACGGGGACCTGCTGCTGGCCCTGACCAACGAGGAGCTGTGGACGCCGGACTTCCTCACCCCGCGGCCGCACTCCCCGCTGACCCGGATCGAGGAGGAGCTCCGCGCAGTGGCGGACACCGACCCCGCGGTCGTCGTCCGCGACCTCCGCGTGCTGCACGACCCCCTGCCGCCGGCGCTGCGCGGGAGGCCGCAGGCGGTGCGCGCCCGGATCGTCGACGCGCTGCTCGGGTACTGGGAGCGATCGTTCGCCGAGGACGCGTGGCCGCGGATGCGCGCGGTGCTCGAGGCCGACGTCGTCCACCGCGGACGGGAACTGGCCCAGCGCGGGATGGCGCACACGTTCGCCCACCTCGGCGAGACGGTGAGCTTCGCCGACGGCGTCGTCTCGGTGCGCCTGAAAGCGGCGATCAGCTACACCCGGTCGACCAGCGGGGAGGGGCTGACGCTCGTGCCCACGCTGTTCGGGCGCACCGCCTCCGCCCCCATCTCGCCCGAGGAACCGCCGCTGGTCATGTACGCCGCCCGCGGGGTGGGCACGCTGTGGGAGAGCCGGCGGCTGACCTCCCCGGCGGCGCTCGCGGGCCTGGTCGGAGCTGTCCGCGCCGGGCTGCTCACCGAGCTGGCCACCCCGTCGTCGTCCACCGAGCTCGCGGTGCGCCTGGGGGTCACCACCCCCGCGGTCAACCAGCACCTGCGCGCGCTGCGCGCCGCCGGCCTGCTCCTCTCCGCCCGGCACGGGCGCTCGGTGCTCTACCGCCGCTCCGACCTCGGCGACCGGCTCGTCGCCGGCAGCGGGCCGGACGGCCCCGGTACCGCGCCCGGGTGCCCTCCCCGGTCGCGCTGAGCGACGCAATACGGTGGCACCGTGACCGAGCCCGCGCCGCACATGACGCCCGAGCAGTTCCGGCAGCACGGCCACGAGGTGGTCGACTGGATCGCCGACTACTGGACGCGCATCGCCTCCTTCCCGGTGCGCTCGCAGGTCTCCCCCGGCGACGTCCGCACGGCGCTGCCCGCGGATCCCCCGGAGTCGGGTGAACCGTTCTCCGCGGTGCTGGCCGATCTGGACCGCGTGGTCATGCCGGGCATCACGCACTGGCAGCACCCGGGGTTCTTCGGCTACTTCCCGGCCAACACCTCCGGCCCGTCGGTGCTCGGCGACCTGGTCTCGGCGGGCCTGGGCGTGCAGGGCATGTCCTGGGTGACCAGCCCGGCGGCGACCGAGCTGGAACAGCACGTCATGGACTGGTTCGCCGGCCTGCTGGGCCTGCCGGAGTCCTTCCTCTCCACGGGCAGCGGCGGGGGCGTCGTCCAGGACTCCAGCTCCGGGGCGAACCTCGTCGCGCTGCTGGCCGCCCTCCACCGCGCCTCCGGCGGGGCCACCGTCCGCGGCGGGGTGCAGCCCGACCGCGCCACCGTCTACGTGTCCGCCGAGACGCACTCGTCGATGGAGAAGGCCGTGCGCATCGCCGGCCTGGGCAGCGATGCGGTCCGGATCGTGGAGGTCGACGGCGACCTCGCGATGAACCCGGGGGCGCTCGCCGCCCGGCTCGAGCGGGACGTCGCCCGCGGGTACCGGCCCGTGCTGGTCTGCGCGACCATCGGCACGACGTCGACCACCGCGGTCGACCCGCTGGCCGCCATCGGTCCCATCTGCCAGCAGCACGGCGTCTGGCTGCACGTCGACGCCGCGTACGCCGGCGTGAGCGCGGTCGCCCCCGAGCTGCGCGAGCTGCAGGCCGGCGTCGAGTGGGCCGACAGCTACACCACCGACGCCCACAAGTGGCTGCTCACCGGCTTCGACGCGACGCTCTTCTGGGTCGCCGACCGGGCGGCCCTCACCGGCGCCCTGGCGATCCTCCCCGACTACCTGCGCAACGCCGCCACCGACGCCGGCGCCGTCGTCGACTACCGCGACTGGCAGATCGAGCTCGGCCGGCGCTTCCGCGCGCTCAAGCTCTGGTTCGTCCTCCGCTGGTACGGCGCGGAAGGGCTGCGCGCCCACGTCCGTGGGCACGTGGCGCTGGCCCAGGAGCTGGCCGGCTGGGCCGCGGCCGACGACCGGTTCGACGTCGTCGCACCGCACCCGCTGTCCCTGGTCTGCCTCCAGCCCCGCTGGCCGGCCGGTGTCGACGCCGACGTCGCGACGATGACGCTGCTCGACCGCCTCAACGACGGCGGCGAGGTCTTCCTGACCCACACCACCGTGCGTCGGGAGGTGGTCCTGCGCGTCGCGATCGGCTCGCCGGCGACGACGCGGGCGCACGTCGAGCGGGTGTGGGCCCTGCTGACCGAGGGCCACGACTGGCTGGCCGCCGACTTCGCCACCCAGGCCGCCGAGCAGGCCGCGGCACGCGCCGCCGAGCGCGAACGGGCCGAGCAGCCGGCTGCGCAGCCGGACGGGGAGCGCACCGGCGACACGGCGGGCGCGGGCCCCGCCTGAGCGGCGGGGCCGGGGCTCACCGGTCCAGGGACCGGATGAGCCCCTCCTGCGCCACGGTGGCCACGTGCCGGCCGTCGGCGGACCAGATCTGCCCGAAGCAGAGCGCGCGCCCTGCCGACGCCGCGGGGCTGTCGGTCTCGTAGAGCAGCCAGTCGTCGGCACGCACCGGCTGGTGGAACCACACGGCGTGGTCGAGGCTGGCGCCGATGAAGTCCGGCCACCCCCCGCCCAGCCGGGCGAACCCCGCCGAGAGCAGGGTCAGGTCGCTAACGAACGTCAGCGCCGCCGCCTGCACCACCGGGTCGTCCCCCAGCTCGCCGGCGACGCGGAACCAGGTCCACGACTGCGTGTGCGGCGGCGACTTGGGCGGCGCGGCGAACGGGTCCTGCTGGAAGCGCTGCTCGACGACCCGCCCCATCGCCGCCATGAACGCGGCCCGCTCGCCGTGCCGGGCCACGACCTCGTCGGTGCCCATCATCTCGTCGGGGCCGGGCGCCTCCGGCATGGGCAGGGAGTGCTCCGCCACGGCGGGCTCCCCCGCGTGGAAGTCGGCGGTGAGGGCGAAGATCGCCACGTCCTCGCCCCCGCGCCGCTGGCAGGCGATGACCCGCCGGGTGGAGAACGAGCGCCCGTCGCGGATCCGGTCGACGGAGTAGCGGATCTCCTCCGACGGGTCGCCGGGCCGGAGGAAGTAGGAGTGCAGCGAGTGCACGCCCCGCTCGCCGGGCACGGTGCGGCCCGCGGCCACGAGCGCCTGGCCGGCCACCTGCCCGCCGAAGATCCGCTGCCGCTCACTGCTCGGCGTCTTGCCGACGAACACGTCGGGCTCGCGCTCGGCGAGGTCGAGCACCGACAGCAGCGCCGCCGCCTGGGTGTCCTGCGGCCCCCCGGTCACGAGTCCGTCCCCACCTCGTGCACGCGGATGAGGTTCGTGGACCCGACCGTGTTGGGCGGGCTGCCCGCCACCACGACCACCCGGTCGCCCACCTTCAGCCGGCCGATGGACAGCAGCGAGAAGTCCACCTGCGCCACCATGTCGTCGGTGTGCTCCACCATGGGCACCAGGAAGGTCTCCACGCCCCACGACAGGGCGAGCTGGCTGCGCACCCTCGCGTCGACGGTGAACGCGAGCAGCGGCTGCCTGGGGTGCAGCGCCGCGAGCCGCCGGGCGGTCTCCCCCGTCTGCGTGAAGGTGGCCAGCGCCTTGACGTCCAGGGACTCCCCGATGTCCCGCGCCGCCCGGACGATCGCGCCGGAGCGGGACCGCGACCGCCGTGCCACCTCGGGCACCCACAGGTGGTCGCTCTCGACCGCCTCGATGATCCGGTCCATCGTCCGGACCGCGCCGATCGGGTACGCCCCGACGGAGGTCTCCCCCGAGAGCATCACCGCGTCGGCGCCGTCGAGCACGGCGTTGGCGACGTCGGAGGCCTCCGCGCGGGTCGGCCGCGAGTTGGTGATCATCGACTCGAGCATCTGGGTCGCCACGATGACCGGCTTGTTGCGCTCGCGGGCCGCCTGGATGGCCCGCTTCTGCACCAGCGGCACCTGCTCGAGGGCGAGCTCCACGCCCAGGTCCCCGCGAGCGACCATGATGCCGTCGAACGCCTCGACGATGGCATCGAGGTTGCGCACCGCCTCGGGCTTCTCCAGCTTGGCGATGACCGGGACGGAGATGTCCTCCTGGCGCATGATGTCGCGGACCAGCGCCACGTCCGCGGGCGAGCGCACGAAGGACAGCGCGATGAAGTCGACGCCGAGGTGCAGGGCGAACCGCAGGTCGCGCTCGTCCTTGTCCGACAGGGCCGGCACGCTCACCGCCACCCCGGGCAGCGAGAGCCCCTTGTTGTTCGACACCTTGCCGCCCTCGACGACGAGGCAGAAGACGTCGGGGCCCTCGACGCGGACGACGCTGAGGGAGAGGTTGCCGTCGTCGACCAGGAGCCGGTCCCCCACCCGGACGTCGTTGGCGAGGTCCTTGTAGGTGGTCGAGACCCGCTCCGCGGTGCCCTCGACGTCCTCGACGGTGATGCAGACCTCGCTGCCGGTCGCCCAGGTGACCGGACCGTCGGCGAAGGTGCCCAGCCGGATCTTGGGCCCCTGGAGGTCCGCCAGGATGGCCACGGCGTGGCCGGTGCTGTCGGAGGCCTGCCGCACCAGGTGGTAGGCGGTCGCGTGGTCCTCGTGGGAACCGTGGCTGAAGTTGAGGCGGGCGACGTCCATCCCCGACTCGACGAGGGCGGTGACCTGCTCGGCGGAGCTGGTGGCCGGACCGAGGGTGCAGACGATCTTCGCGCGGCGGGACATGGGGATAACGCTAGTGCCACGACGAACTCGGTGGCGGAGCGACCCGGGCCCGGTTCCCGCGTGTCGGTGATACCGACCGGTAGGAACCGGGCCCGGGGCTGGAGCGGGTGCTGCTACCGCAGCGCGACCGCCGTCGGGGTGACCGGCCGGGGCAACATGGACTCCCCGGTCAGCCAGGTGTCGACGGCGGCAGCAGCGGCGCGGCCCTCCGCGATCGCCCAGACGATGAGCGACTGGCCCCGGCCCATGTCGCCGGCCACGAAGACGCCGGGCACGGTGGACATGAACTCCCCGTCACGGGAGACGTTGCCCCGGCCGTCGACCTCGACGCCGAGGGTGTCGACGAGGCCCTCGCGCTGCGCCCCGGTGAAGCCCATGGCGAGGAACACCAGGTCGGCGGGGAGCTCTCGCTCGGTCCCCTCGATCTTCTGGAACCGGCCGTCGACGCGCTCGACCTCGTGGAGGAGCAGCGCGCGGACGTTGCCGTTCTCGTCGCCGAGGAACCGCTCGGTGTTGACCGAGTACAGCCGCTCGCCGCCCTCCTCGTGCGCGCTGGAGACGCGCATGATCATCGGGTAGGTCGGCCACGGGTTGCTGGCCTGGTCGCGACGGTCCGGCGGCGCCGGCATGATCTCCAGCTGCGTGACCGAGGCCGCGCCCTGGCGGTGGGCGGTGCCGAGGCAGTCGGCACCGGTGTCACCGCCACCGATGATCACGACGTGCTTGCCGTGGGCGTTGATCGGCGGGTCGTCGAGCTCGCCGAGAGCCTGGCGGTTGCCGTAGGGCAGGTACTCCATGGCCAGGTGGATGCCGGCCAGCTCACGGCCGGGAGCCGGGAGGTCGCGGCCGATGGTCGCGCCGCCGGCGAGCACCACGGCGTCGAAGTCGCCGCGCAGCTGCTCGACCGACAGGTCACCCTCGCCGCTACCGCCCACCTCGACGCCGGTGACGAACCGGGTGCCCTCGGCGCGCATCTGGTCCAGCCGCCGGTCCAGGACGGACTTCTCCATCTTGAACTCGGGGATGCCGTAGCGGATCAGCCCGCCGATGCGGTCGGCCCGCTCGTAGACGGTCACGTCGTGGCCGGCCCGGGTGAGCTGCTGGCCGGCGGCCAGCCCGGCGGGGCCGGACCCGACGACGGCGACCTTCTTGCCGGTGCGCTCGACCGAGGTCTGCGGCTGCACCCAGCCCTCGTCCCAGGCGCGGTCGATGATCTCCCACTCGATCTGCTTGATGGTGACCGGCGACTCCTGCAGGTTCAGCACGCAGGAGCCCTCGCACGGCGCCGGGCAGAGCTTCCCGGTGAACTCCGGGAAGTTGTTCGTCGCGTGCAGCCGCTCGATCGCGTCGTGCCAGTCGTCGCGGCGGGCGAGGTCGTTCCACTCCGGGATCAGGTTCGCCACCGGGCAGGCGTGGTGGCAGAACGGGATGCCGCAGTCCATGCAGCGGGCGGCCTGCTTGCGCACCTCCGCCGTCGGGAACAACGGGTCCTCCCCGTTCTGGCGCCGGGTGTAGACGTCCTTCCAGTCCAGGAGGCGGACCTCGACGGGGCGGCGCGGCGGGAGGTCGCGCTCGTACTTCAGGAAACCGGTCTGGTCAGCCACGTGCCGCCTCCATCACTGCTCGGTCCACGTCCGTACCGGCGGCCTCCGCGGCCCGTCGGGCCTCCAGTGCCCGCCGGTAGTCGCGCGGCATGATCACGCTGAACTGCTCCGACCAGCGGCCCCAGTCGGCCAGCAGCGCGGTCGCCACGGTCGACTCGGTGTCGGCCGCGTAGCGCACGAGCACGTCGCGCAGCCACTGCGCCGACTCGCCGTCCAGCGGCTCGACGTCCACCATCTCGGGGTTCACCCGGTGCCGGGCGAGGTCCAGCACGTACGCGATGCCCCCGGACATGCCGGCGGCGATGTTGCGGCCGGTCGGCCCGAGGATCACCGCGCGCCCCCCGGTCATGTACTCGAGGGCGTGGTCGCCCACGCCCTCGACGACGGCCAGCGCGCCGGAGTTGCGCACGCAGAACCGCTCGCCGACCCGGCCCCGGAGGAAGATCTCCCCGCCCGTGGCGCCGTAGCCGATGACGTTGCCGGCGATGACGTTGTCCTCGGCCGCGAACGACGCCTCGCGGGACGGCCGCACGATGATCCGGCCGCCGGACAGCCCCTTGCCGACGTAGTCGTTGGCGTCACCGAACAGCCGCATGGTGATGCCGCGCGGCACGAACGCGCCGAACGACTGCCCGGCCGATCCGCCGAAGGTGAGGTCGATCGTGCCGTCGGGCAGCCCCTCGCCGCCGAAGCGGCGGGTGACCATCGACCCCAGCATCGTGCCCACGGTGCGGTTGACGTTGCGCACCGGCAGCTCCAGGCTCACCGGTCGCGCGTCGAGCAGCGCCCCCTCGCACAGCTGGATGAGCGTCTGGTCCAGCGCCACGTCCAGGCCGTGGTCCTGGCCGCGCACGGCCCGCCGCGGCGTGCCCTCGGGCAGCTCGGGCACGACGAGCACCGGTGCGAGGTCGAGGCCCTGCGCCTTCCAGTGGTCGACGGCCTGGCGGGTGTCCAGCAGCTCGGCGTGACCGACGGCCTCGTCGATGGACCGGAAGCCCAGCTCGGCCAGGTAGGAGCGCACCTGCTCGGCGAGGAACTCGAAGAACGTGACCACGAACTCCGGCCGCCCGGTGAACCGCTTGCGCAGCTCCGGGTTCTGGGTGGCGACGCCGACCGGGCAGGTGTCGAGGTGGCAGACCCGCATCATCACGCACCCGGAGACCACCAGCGGCGCGGTCGCGAAGCCGAACTCCTCGGCCCCCAGCAGCGCCGCGACGATCACGTCGCGACCGGTCTTCATCTGGCCGTCGACCTGCACCACGATGCGGTCGCGCAGCCCGTTGGCCAGCAGGGTCTGCTGGGTCTCCGCCAGACCGAGCTCCCACGGCGAGCCCGCGTGCTTGAGCGAGGTGAGCGGCGCGGCACCGGTGCCGCCGTCGAACCCGGAGATCAGGACGACGTCGGCGTGCGCCTTGCTGACACCCGCCGCGACCGTGCCGACGCCGACCTCGGCGACGAGCTTGACGTGCACCCGCGCCTGGTCGTTGGCGTTCTTCAGGTCGTGGATGAGCTGCTTGAGGTCCTCGATCGAGTAGATGTCGTGGTGCGGCGGCGGGCTGATCAGGCCGACGCCCGGCGTCGAGTGCCGGGTCCGGGCGACCCACGGGTAGACCTTGCCGCCGGGCAGCTGTCCGCCCTCGCCGGGCTTGGCGCCCTGCGCCATCTTGATCTGGATGTCGTCGGCGTTGACCAGGTACTCGCTGGTGACGCCGAACCGGCCGGAGGCCACCTGCTTGATCGCCGAGCGGCGCAGGTCGCCGTTCGGGTCGGGGGTGAACCGGTCGGGGTCCTCACCGCCCTCGCCGGTGTTCGAGCGACCGCCGAGGCGGTTCATGGCGATGGCGAGGGTCTCGTGCGCCTCCTGCGAGATCGAGCCGTAGCTCATCGCGCCGGTGTTGAAGCGCTTCACGATCTCGCTGACCGGCTCCACCTCGTCGAGCGGCACGGGCGGACGCACGCCGGTCTTCAGCGTGAACAGGCCGCGCAGCGTGGCGGCTTCCTCGGACATCTTGTCGACGGTCTGCGTGTACTTCTCGAAGACGTCGTACTGCCGGGAGCGCGTGGCGTGCTGCAGGAGGAACACCGTCTCGGGGTTGAACAGGTGCACCTCGCCCTCGCGGCGCCACTGGTACTCGCCGCCGACCTCGAGGCGACGGTGCGCGGTCTCGGTGGGGTTCTCCGGGTAGGCGCGGCGGTGGCGCATGGCCACCTCCTCGGCCAGCACGTCGATGCCGACGCCGCCCAGGGGGCAGGAGGTGCCGGTGAAGTACTCGTCGACGAGCTCCTGGGAGAGGCCGACGGCCTCGAAGATCTGCGCCATCGTGTACGAGCCGACGGTGCTGATGCCCATCTTGCTCATGACCTTCAGGACGCCCTTGCCCAGCGCCTTCACCACGTTGCGCACCGCCTGGGCGGGCTCGACGCCGGTGAGGACGCCGTCGCGGATGAGGTCCTCGATCGACTCGAAGGCCAGGTAGGGGTTGACCGCTGCGGCGCCGTAGCCCAGCAGCAGCGCGACGTGGTGCACCTCGCGGCAGTCGCCGGACTCGACGACGAGGCCCACCTCCATGCGGGTCTTCTCCCGCACCAGGTGGTGGTGCACCGCGGCGGTCATCAGCAGCGACGGGATGGGAGCGCGCTGCTCGTCGCAGTCCCGGTCGGAGAGCACGATGATCCGGGCGCCGGCGGAGATGGCCTTGGAGACCTTGGTGCGCAGCTGCTCGATCGCCTCGGCCAGCGCCGTGCCGCCGCCGTTGACGTCGAAGTGACCGGTGATCCGGACGGCGGCGTACCCGGGCAGGTCGCCGTCGTCGTCGATGTGCAGGATCTTGGCCAGCTCGTCGTTGTCGATGACCGGGAAGGGCAGGTAGACCTGCCGGCAGGACGCCGGGGTGGCGGCGAGCAGGTTCTGCTCCGGGCCGAAGGTGCGGCTCAGGCTGGTCACCAGCTCCTCACGGATGGCGTCCAGCGGCGGGTTGGTCACCTGCGCGAACAGCTGACCGAAGTAGTCGTAGAGCAGCCGGGAGCGGTCCGACAGCGCGGCGATGGGGGTGTCGGTCCCCATCGAGCCGATCGGCTCGGCGCCGCTGGCCGCCATCGGCGTGACCAGCATGCGCAGGTCCTCCTCGGTGTAGCCGAAGAGGAGCTGACGGCGCACGACCGACTCGTGGCTGGGCCGGGAGCGACGGCGCTCGGGCAGCTGCGGCAGGTGCACCAGGCCGGCGTGCAGCCAGTCGTCGTAGGGGTGCTCCGCGGCCAGGGCGCCCTTGACCTCCTCGTCGGAGACGATCCGCCCCGAGGCGGTGTCGACGAGGAACATGCGGCCCGGCTGCAGCCGGCCCTTGGCCACGACGTCGGCGGCCGGGATGTCGAGCACGCCGACCTCGCTGGCCATGACCACCAGGTCGTCCTTGGTGTGCCACCAGCGGCCCGGGCGCAGGCCGTTGCGGTCGAGCACCGCGCCGATCAGCGTGCCGTCGGTGAAGCAGACGGCGGCGGGGCCGTCCCACGGCTCCATGATCGAGGAGTGGAAGCGGTAGAAGGCCCGGCGGGCGGCGTCCATCTCGGCGTGGTTCTCCCACGCCTCGGGGATCATCATCAGCACCGCGTGCGGCAGCGAGCGGCCGGACAGGTGCAGCAGCTCGAGGACCTCGTCGAAGGTCGCCGAGTCGCTGAAGTCGCTGGCGGTGACCGGGAAGATCCGGTCCAGGCCGAGCTCGCTGGCCGGGCCGGCCGGGCCGTCGAACAGCTCGGTCTCCAGCTTGGCCTCGCGGGCGCGCATCCGGTTGCGGTTGCCCTTGATCGTGTTGATCTCGCCGTTGTGCGCGATGAAGCGGAACGGGTGGGCCAGTGGCCAGCTCGGGAAGGTGTTGGTGGAGAACCGGCTGTGCACCAGCGCGATCGCCGACTCGTAGCGCTCGTCGCGCAGGTCGGTGAAGAACAGCGGCAGCTGGTCGGTGGTGAGCATGCCCTTGTAGGTGATCGTGCGCGACGACAGCGAGGCGATGTACAGCGAGCTGCCCGCGTCGACGGCGGCCCGCTCGGCACGCTTGCGCAGCACGAAGGAGCGCCGCTCCAGCCGGGTGACCCCGTTGCAGACGACGTTCCCGCCGAAGGCCTTCTCGTCGGCCCGGCCGCCCATGGTCTCGGCGACGAAGACCTGGGCGAAGTGCGGCATCACCGCCCGCGCCGTGGGGCCGAGGTCCGCGCCCTCGGGCTCGACCGGGACGTCGCGCCAGCCGAGGACGGTGAGCCCCTCCTCCTCGGCGAGGCGGGCCACGTCGTCGTACCGGGCGGCGCGCTCGGCCTCGTCGGTCGGCAGGAACGCGATGCCGACCGAGTACTCGCCGAGCGGCGGCAGGTCGAAGCCCACGCTGGCGCGCAGCAGCGCGTCGGGGATCTGGGTGAGGATGCCGGCCCCGTCACCCGAGTTCGGCTCGGCGCCGGCGGCGCCGCGGTGGTCGAGGTTGTGCAGCGCGGTGAGACCGGCGGCGACGATCCGGCGGCTCCGGCGGCCACGGGCGTCGGCCACGAAGGCGACACCGCAGGCGTCCTTGTCGTTGGCCGGGTCGTAGAGCCCGCTGGGGGCGGGCACGGCGGAGAACGGCACAGCGCTGGCGGGGGCTGCCGCGGTGGCGGTGGCGGGAAGGTCGGTCATGTCACTCCCGTCGTCGGCGCACCGTCGTCCCTCGGAGCGAGGGGTGGACGGGGGGCGGGGGCCCGGGCCGGGGGTCAAGGGCGGCGGTCAGGGGCGGCACGTGCGGAGGCGCGGGGACCGGCCGGACACAGGTGGCCCCGACCGGCAGCGGCGCGCGAGCCCACCGGTTGGTGCCGGCAGGCCGTCGTCCGCGGGGCAGCGCTGGCCCGGTCCGACACTACGACCCGACCAGGATCGCTGGCGGGTCAGCCGGAAGAGTACACAGCCGTAACACCGTCCTGACACGTCCGAAGCCGATCCGTGACGGTGCACACGCCCACCGGCCGCGGGTCGTCGCACCGGACCGGCGGTGCCGCCGTCAGCCCGTGGCCGGCGGTCGGTGATCGTCGTCACGCGCCCCGGCCGCCGAGGCCCCGGACGACTCGCCGGACGCCTCGGCCGCCGGCCCGGAGGACGGGCGGGGACCGCGGTCGACGACCTCCCGGGGGCGCCCGCGCTGCCAGACGAAGTAGGCGACGGCGAGCAGGCCGACGACGATCGAGGTGAAGACGTTGACCCGGACTCCGAAGAAGGTCTCCGCGGGGTCGGTGCGCAGCAACTCGATCCACAGCCGCCCGGCGCAGTAGGACGCCACGTAGAGCGCGAACGCGCGGCCGTGGCCGAGCCGGAAGCGGCGATCGGCCCAGATGACCAGCGCCGCGGCCGCGAGGTTCCACAGCATCTCGTAGAGGAACGTCGGGTGGAACGTCCCGAGGACGACAGGCTCACCATCCGCGCCGGTGACCGCCTGGCCCCCGCTCCACTCGTAGATGGTCAGCGCCCAGGGGAGGTCGGTCGGGCCGCCGTAGAGCTCGTTGTTGAACCAGTTGCCCAGCCGGCCGATCGCCTGGGCGACGAGCAGCCCGGGCGCCAGGGCGTCGGCGAACGCGGGCAGCGGGATGCCGCGCCGCCGGCAGGCGATCCACGCCCCCACCCCGCCGAGCGCGATCGCGCCCCAGATGCCGAGGCCGCCGTCCCAGATGGCGAAGGCGCGCAGCGGGTCGCCACCCTCGCCGAAGTACGGGCGGGGGCTGGAGACCACGTGGTAGAGCCGGCCGCCGGCGATGCCGAAGGGGACGGCCCAGATGGCGATGTCCAGCACGTCGTCGGCGTGCCCGCCCCGGGCGACCCAGCGCCGCTGGGTCAGCACGATGGCGGCGACGATCCCGGCGATGATGCACAGCGCGTAGGCGCGGATCGGCAGCGGACCGAGGTGCCAGACGGCCTGGGTAGGGCTGGGGATGGCCGCGAGGACGCTCACGCGCGCACCTCCGCCCGGCGGACGCCGTCGGCCAGGTCCCGGGTCAGCACGCGGACGCCCTCGGTCCCCCGCCCCTCGAGCAGCTCCCGCACGTACGCGGAGCCGACGATGACCCCGTCGGCGAACGCGGCCACCTCCGCGGCCTGGTCGCCGTCCGAGACGCCGAGGCCGACGCAGACGGCGAGGTCGGGCGCAGCCTCCCGGGTGCGGGCCACGAGCCGCTCGGCGGCGTCGCCGACGGTGGCACGGGTGCCGGTGACCCCCATGGTCGAGGCCGCGTACACGAACCCGCGGCAGGCGGCGGTGGTGGACCGCAACCGGGCGTCGGTCGACGACGGGGCGACGAGGAACACCCGGTCGAGGTCGGACCGCTCGGCGGCGGCGATCCACGCACCGGCCTCGTCGGGGATGAGGTCGGGGGTGATGGCCCCCGCTCCCCCGGCCGCGGCCAGATCGGTCGCGAACCGCTCGACGCCGTAGCGCTCGATCGGGTTCCAGTAGCTCATCACCACCGGGACGGCGCCGGCCGCGGCCACCGCCTCGACGGCCCGCAGGACGTCGCGCATGCCCACCCCGGCCCGCACGGCGACGTCCACCGCCTGCTGGATGACGGGTCCGTCCATGCCGGGGTCGCTGTACGGGACACCGACCTCGATCACGTCCGCCCCCGCCTCGACGGCCGCCACCATGGCGGCGATCGACCCCTCGACGTCCGGGTAGCCGACCGGCAGGTAGGCGATCAGCGCCGCCCGGCCCTCGGTCCTCGCCGCGCCGAGCCGCTCGGCCAGCCTGCTCACGCCATCTCCCCTGCGTCCGGGCCGGCCACGGCCTCGTCGTTGGTGACCCCGCCCTCGGTGGGCTGCTGATCGGTGTCCAGGCCCGGGCCCGGGGCGGCGTCGTCCCGGTCGCCCAGCCCGAACCACCGGGACGCGGTCTCCACGTCCTTGTCGCCGCGGCCGGAGAGGTTGACCAGCAGCAGCGAGTCCGGACCCAGCTCGCGCCCCAGCGCGAGCGCCCCCGCGAGGGCGTGCGCCGACTCGATCGCCGGGATGATGCCCTCGGTCCGGCAGAGCAGCGCGAAGGCCTCCATCGCCTCGGCGTCGGTGACCGGCCGGTACTCCGCCCGCCCGATGTCGTGCAGGTAGGAGTGCTCCGGGCCGACGCCCGGGTAGTCCAGCCCCGCGCTGATCGAGTGCGACTCCACGGTCTGGCCGTTCTCGTCCTGCAGCAGGAAGGACCGGGCGCCGTGCAGGACGCCGGGCGAGCCCCCGGTGATCGTGGCCGCGTGGCGGTCGGTGTCGACGCCGTCGCCGCCGGCCTCCAGGCCGATCAGCCGCACCCCGTCGTCGGGGACGAAGGCGGTGAAGATGCCGATGGCGTTGGACCCCCCGCCGACGCAGGCCAGGACGGCGTCGGGCAGGCGCCCCTCGCGCTCGAGCACCTGGGCACGGGCCTCGTCGCCGATCACCCGCTGGAAGTCGCGGACCATCGCCGGGAACGGATGCGGCCCCGCGACGGTGCCGAAGACGTAGTTGGTGGTCTCGACGTTGGTGACCCAGTCGCGGAAGGCCTCGTTGATCGCGTCCTTGAGGGTGCGCGAGCCGGTGGTGACCGGGACGACCTCGGCGCCGAGCAGCCGCATGCGGGCGACGTTCAGCGCCTGGCGTCGGGTGTCCTCCTCGCCCATGTAGACGGTGCAGGACAGCCCCATCAGCGCCGCCGCGGTGGCGGTGGCGACGCCGTGCTGGCCGGCGCCGGTCTCCGCGATGACACGGGTCTTGCCGATCCGCCGGGTGAGCAGGGCCTGGCCCAGCACGTTGTTGATCTTGTGCGAGCCGGTGTGGTTGAGGTCCTCGCGCTTGAGCAGGACCCGCGCGCCGCCCGCGTGCGCCGCGAACTTCGGCACCTCGGTGACCGGGCTCGGCCGGCCGGTGTAGTCGCGCTGCAGGCGGGCGAACTCGCTGAGGAACGCCGGATCGACCCGCATCGCCTCGTAGGCCTCGGTCAGCTCGTCGAGGGCGGCGATCAGCGCCTCGGGGACGAACCGGCCGCCGAAGACCCCGAAGTGCCCGGTGGCGTCCGGCCAGCCCGGTCGCGCCGGGAGCGAGAGGTCTCCGGTCTGCGGTGGGCTGGTCGTCGTCATGCGCACAGTGTCCCGCGCCGGGGACCACGAGCGGCGCAGGGGTGCGCGGGACGTCACCGGATCGGTCGAGTGC
>NZ_JBJHAT010000013.1:0-103272 GCF_054051175.1 Blastococcus sp. SYSU DS0753
CCCCCCCCCCCCCCCCCCCCCCCCCCCCCCCCCCCCCCCCCCCCCCCCCCCCCCCCCCCCCCCCCCCCCCCCCCCCCCCCCCCCCCCCCCCCCCCCCCCCCCCCCCCGGCCCGGATCAGATCAGTCGTGGTCACTCACCCGCAGGGGCGGCGTCGGCCGGAGCCTCGGCGGGCGTGTCGGCGCCGTCGGCGGCGACCGGCGCGAGGCTGATCTTGCCGCGGGCGTCGATGTCGGTGATCTCGACCTGCAGCTTGTCGCCGACGTTGGCGACGTCCTCGACCTTGCCGATGCGCTTGCCGCCACCGAGCTTGCTGATGTGGACCAGCCCGTCCTTGCCCGGGAGCAGGGAGACGAAGGCACCGAACGGCGTGGTCTTGACGACCGTGCCGAGGAAGCGCTCGCCGACCTTCGGCATCTGGGGGTTGGCGATGGCGTTGATCCGGTCCACCGCGGCCTGCGCCGAGGGGCCGTCGGAGGCCCCGACGTAGATCGTGCCGTCGTCCTCGATGGTGATGTCGGCGCCGGTCTCGTCCTGGATGGCGTTGATCATCTGCCCCTTGGGGCCGATGACCGCACCGATCTTGTCGACCGGGATGCGCACCGTGGTGACCCGCGGCGCGTACGGGCTCATCTCGTCCGGCGCGTCGATGGCCTCGTTCATCACGTCGAGGATGTGCAGGCGGGCCGCACGTGCCTGGGTGAGCGCACCGGCGAGGACGTCGGAGGGGATGCCGTCGAGCTTGGTGTCCAGCTGCAGCGCGGTCACGAAGTCGCGGGTGCCGGCGACCTTGAAGTCCATGTCACCGAAGGCGTCCTCCGCACCGAGGATGTCGGTGAGCGCGACGTACTCGGTCTTCCCGTCGACCTCGTCGGAGACCAGGCCCATGGCGATGCCGGCGACCGGAGCCTTCAGCGGCACACCGGCGTTGAGCAGGGCCAGCGTCGAGGCGCAGACCGAGCCCATCGAGGTGGAGCCGTTGGAGCCCAGCGCCTCCGACACCTGACGGATCGCGTAGGGGAACTCCTCGCGGTCGGGCAGCACCGGCAGCAGCGCGCGCTCGGCGAGTGCGCCGTGGCCGATCTCGCGGCGCTTGGGCGAACCCACGCGGCCGGTCTCACCCGTGGAGTACGGCGGGAAGTTGTAGTTGTGCATGTAGCGCTTGCGGTCCACCGGCGAGAGGGTGTCCAGCTGCTGCTCCATGCGCAGCATGTTCAGCGTGGTGATCCCCAGGATCTGGGTCTCGCCGCGCTCGAACAGCGCGGAGCCGTGCACGCGGGGCACGACCTCGACCTCGGCCGACAGCGGCCGGATGTCGGTGAGTCCACGACCGTCGATGCGCACCTTGTCGCGCAGGATGCGCTGCCGGACGACCTTCTTGGTCAGCGCGCGGAAGGCACCGGAGATCTCCTTCTCCCGGCCCTCGAACTGACCGGCCAGCGCGGCCTTGACCTCGTCCTTGAGCGCGTCGGTCGCGTCCTCGCGCTCCTGCTTGCCGGCGATCTGCTGGACCTGGGCCAGCTTGTCGCCGACCTGCGCCTCGACGGCGGCGTAGACGTCGTCCTGGTAGTCGAGGAAGCGCGGGAACTCCGCGGCGGGCTTGGCGGCCTTGTCGGCGAGCGCGGACTGCGCGTCGCACAGCGCCTTGATGAACGGCTTGGCCGCCTCGAGGCCCTGCGCCACGACCTCCTCGGTCGGGGCGGGCGCGCCGCCGGCGACCAGCTGGACCGTCTTCTCGGTGGCCTCGGCCTCGACCATCATGATCGCGACGTCGCCGTCCGGGAGGACCCGACCGGCCACGACCATGTCGAAGACGGCGTCCTCGAGCTCGGCGTGCGTCGGGAAGCCGACCCACTGGCCGTTGATCAGCGCGACGCGGCAGCCGCCGACCGGGCCGGAGAACGGCAGCCCGGAGAGCTGGGTGGACGCCGAGGCGCCGTTGATCGCCAGCACGTCGTAGAGGTGCGCCGGGTCCAGCGACAGGACGGTGATGACGACCTGGACCTCGTTGCGCAGGCCCTTGGCGAACGTCGGGCGCAGCGGGCGGTCGATCAGCCGGCAGGTGAGGATCGCGTCCTCCGACGGCCGGCCCTCGCGGCGGAAGAACGAGCCGGGGATGCGCCCGGCGGCGTACATCCGCTCCTCGACGTCGACCGTCAGCGGGAAGAAGTCGAACTGCTCCTTGGGCTGGCGCCCGGCCGTGGTGGCCGACAGCAGCATGGTGTCGCCCATGGTGACGACGACGGAGCCGGCGGCCTGACGCGCGAGCCGGCCGGTCTCGAAGGTGATCGAACGGCTGCCGAATGCGCCGTTGTCGATCACCGCGGTGGCGGTGGTGACCCCGTCCTCGGGGTCGAACTCGGCGGCGATGGGGCCGCTGGTGGTGGGTGCGGACATCTGTCCTTCTCTCGTCTCGTCGCGCCGGCCTCGTACCGGTTCGCGACTCCTCTTACGGCGAGCGTTCGCCGTCTGCGCCCGGGGCGACCGGTGCTCGATCGAAGCCCTCGGGCCATGCCGTTCCCCGTCCGGGGTCCGGCCACTCCTCCCGGGGGCCACTACCGAGGACCGGCCCTGTGCGGGCGGCCGACGGAGGTCCCGCCTGGCCCGTGCGGCGGGTGCCGCACGAGAGAGGGGACCGACCCGGTGATCCGGAGCGGTCCCCTCGACGTGCTAGCGGCGCAGGCCGAGCCGCTCGATCAGCGACCGGTAGCGGTTGATGTCGGTCTTCGCCAGGTAGTTCAGCAGCCGACGGCGGCGGCCGACCAGCAGGAGCAGGCCCCGCCGGCTGTGGTGGTCGTGCTTGTGCATCTTCAGGTGCTCGGTCAGGTCGCTGATCCGGCGGGTCAGCATCGCGACCTGCACCTCGGGCGAACCGGTGTCCTTCTCGACCGTCGCGTAGTCGGTCATGATCTGCTGCTTGGTCGCGCTGTCGAGCGCCATGGTTCGCCTCCTGGGCGGGTCACGTGTGGCCCTCGGTCCGACTCACGAGGGCAGGTGAACACACACGTCGGTCACCCGACGTTGCTGCCAACCTTACACACCGCCCGGGCGAGGACCGGGTCCCGCGTCAGCGGAGCCCGAGCAGACGCCGGGTGTCGGCCACGTCCTGCGCCATGGCGGCGAGCAATCCGTCGACGTCGGGGAAGGCGGCCATCGGCCGGAGCCGGTGGGCGAACTCCACGCCGACGTGCTCGCCGTAGAGGTCGCCGTCGTAGTCGAGCACGTAGGCCTCGACGGTGCGGCGGCTGCCCTGGAACGTCGGGTTGGTCCCGACCGAGATGGCCGCGGGGAACCGGTCGCGGCTGGCACCGCTGCGCGGGTCACGGGTCACGAGGTGGCCGGCGTAGACACCGTCGGCGGGGATCGCCGTGTACGGGGGCGTCTCCACGTTGGCCGTCGGGTAACCGAGGTCCCGCCCCCGGCGGTCACCACGCACCACGACGCCGTCCACCCGGTGCGGCCGGCCCAGCGCGCGGGCCGCCGGCACCATGTCCCCGGCGGCGACGCAGGCGCGGATGTAGGTCGAGGAGATGGTCACCTCACCGTCCTCCGACGCGTCCTGCGCCAGGGCCATCCCCTCGACCGCGAACCCGAAGCGCCGTCCCTCCGCGGTCAGCGACGCCACCGTGCCGGCGGCGCGGTGGCCGTAGGTGAAGTTCTCCCCCACGACGACCTGGGCCGCGTGCAGCCGCTCGACGAGCACCGTGTGGGTGAACGTCTCCGGCGGGAGCTTCATGAACTCCGGGGTGAAGGGCAGCACGCACATCGCGTCCACCCCGAGCTCCGCGACCAGCTCCGCCTTCCGGTCCAGCGACGTGAGGATCGCGGGGTGCGAACCCGGCCGGACGACCTCGGCCGGGTGCGGGTCGAAGGTCAGCAGCAGGCACGGACGGCGCATCGCCCGGGCGCGCGCGACGGCGGCCCCGATCAGCTCCTGGTGCCCGCGGTGGACGCCGTCGTACATGCCGACGGTGACCACGGTCCGCCCGAGGTCCCCCGGGGTGGCCTCCAGCCCCCGCCAGCGCAGCATGCGACCGCCTCCAGCCGCGATCAGGAGACCCGGTGCAGCCAGCCGTGGGTGTCGGCCACCCGCCCGTGCTGGATGTCCAGGAGGGTCTCCCGCAGCCGCATGGTCAGCGGGCCGGGCTCGCCGTCGCCCACGGTGAAGTCACCGGTCCGCGCCTTGACCTCGCCGACGGGGGTGATGACCGCGGCCGTCCCGCAGGCGAAGGTCTCGGTGATCGAGCCGTCGAGCGCGCCGCTGCGCCACTCGTCGAGGGTCACCTTGCGCTCGGTCACCCGGTGCCCGAGCTCCCGGGCGACGGTGATCAGCGAGTCGCGGGTGATGCCCGGCAGGAGCGTGCCGGAGAGCTCGGGGGTGACCAGCTCGGCGTCCTCGCCGGAGCCCAGGACGAAGAAGAGGTTCATCCCGCCCAGCTCCTCGATGTAGCGCCGCTCCACGGCGTCGAGGTAGACGACCTGGTCGCAGCCCAGCTCGCCGGCCTGCTGCTGGGGGCGGAGGCTCGCGGCGTAGTTGCCGGCGCACTTGACGTCGCCGGTTCCGCCGGGCGCGGCCCGCACGTAGTCCTCGGAGACGAAGACCGAGACCGGGTGCACGCCGCGCGGGAAGTAGGCGCCGGCCGGGCTGGCGATGACCAGGAAGAGGTACTCGTGCGCCGGGCGGACACCGAGGAAGGACTCGCTGGCCAGCTGGTACGGACGCAGGTACAGCGTCTGGTCGGGCCCGGTCGGCACCCACTCGCGATCGGCGTCCACGAGCGCGTCGACGGCGGCGAGGAACGCCTCCTCGGGCACCGGCGGCATCGCCAGCCGCTCGGCGCTGCGGACGAAGCGCGCGGCGTTGGCCTCCGGCCGGAAGGTGGCCACGCTGCCGTCGGGCTGGGCGTAGGCCTTGAGCCCTTCGAAGATCGACTGCGCGTAGTGCAGGGCGGCCGTGCCCGGGTCCATCGGCAGCGGGCCGTACCGGGTGAGCCGGGCGTCGTACCACCCGCGGCCGGCCTGGTAGCGGGCCACGAACATGTGGTCGGTGAAGTAGCGGCCGAACCCGGGGTCCGCCAGCAGCTCCTCGCGCTCGGCCGTGGGGCGGCGCTGCACGTCCTCCACGACCACCGGCACGCCCTCGACGAACGTCCGGGACGAGGTACGGCTGTCGGCGAGCGTCTCGGTCATGGCTCCTACCTGACGGGCGGGTGTTCGGACGGAGCGGCGAGCGCCGGATCCGCGGGCTCACCCTAGCCCGCGCCCGCGCGGGAGCCGACGGCGAAGCACCCCCGGCGCCCGCGGCCGCGCGACGATCGGCGGCCACCCCAGGGGCGGCGCCCGGTCACCCGGACGTCGCCCGGGGGCCACCCGGCCGCCCTAGGCTCCGGTGGATGGGCGGGGATCCGGCGCGGACCCCCGCGTCCGGGGCGCTTCGCGCCGTCGGGTTCGGGATCACCGTGCACGCGGCCCGCCTGGTGGTCATCCTGGCCACCCTCGCGCTCGGGCCGCTGGCCGGGATCTCCGGCTGGTACCTGGGGCTGGCGGCGAACGTCGCCTGCACCGTGTACGCCGTCGCGCTGGTCACCCGGATGCGGCTGTGGCGCTCGACGGGCCTGCTCCGCCTGCTGCCCTCCCGCCTGGCGCTGCTGTCCCTCCTCCCCCTGGTGGCGGAGGCGGCGCTGTGGGCGCTGCCCGGAGGCATCACCGTCCGGGCACCGGGGCTTCCGCTCTGGCTGCTGACCCTGCTGCTGGTCGGTGTCAACGAGGAGCTGATCAGCCGGGGCGTGGTGCTCTCCAGGCTGCGGCGCGACCTCCCGGTCGGGGTCGCCGTCCTGGTCACCGCTGCCCTCTTCGGCGCCCAGCACCTCTCGCACCTGGTCACCGGCGACCGCGCCCTCTCCGACGTCGCGGTGAACGTCGTCCTGTCCGGCGTCTACGGTTTCGCCCTCGCCGCCTTCCAGGCCCGTTTCACCTGGCTGTGGCCGCTGGTGCTGGTGCACGCGGCCACCGATGTCACGTCGGTGCTCGGGCAGGAGGCGCCCACCGGCTGGTACGTGGCGGCGCACGCCGGCCTGCTGGCCTACGGGATCCTCCTGCTGCGCGGCCGGCCGGCCGACCCGGTTCCGGGACGGCCGGCGTCCGGGTCCGCGACGGTCAGGCCTGGTGGTCCTGGTTGACCTTCGGCCCGGCGTACTCCAGCACCTCGTAGGTCCACACGTGCGCCGAGTGCGGGGCGGCCGAGGCGAGGGTGTCGCCGCCGCCGTCGTGGGCGCGGTCGAAGTCCTGGCTGGACTGCCATGCCTCGTACGCCTCGACGCTGCTCCACCGCGTGTAGACCAGGTACTGGTCGGTGCCCTCGACCGGCCGCAGGAGCTCGAACCACTCGAAGCCCGGGGTGCTCTCCACGGCTCCGGCACGCCCGCGGAACCGCTCCTCGAAGCGCTCCTGCTTGTCCTTCGGCACGGTGATCGCGTTGATCTTGACGACGCTCATGGTCGTCCCCTTCCCGGTCGGCGCGGCCGCCAACCCCACGGCCACCCGCCCGTGCGGCACGCTGGCGCAGGTGAGCGCACCCCGCACCACGGACCTGGGCTTCGCCCGCCTCGACCTCGACCGCGAGGCCCGCACCGGCACCCCCGAGGTGGTGTACGCGGCCGGCAAGACCCCAGCGCAGACGGTCGCCTGCCTCGCCGGCCTGCTCGAGGGGTCACCGGCGGCGTTCGCCTGGGCGAGCCGGGTCGACGACGCCACGGCCGAGGCGATCCGCGAGCGCTGGCCCGACGCGGTGGTCGACGAGGAGGCGCGGTGCGCGTTCGTGGGGACTCCGCCGTCCCCGGTCGGCGAGGTGCTGGTCCTCACGGCGGGCACCTCCGACGGCCCGGTGGCCGCGGAGGTGGCCGCCACCCTGCGCGCGTGCGGCGTGGGATACCGGCGGGTGGACGACGTCGGGGTGGCCGGCGTGCACCGGGTGCTGGCGGTCGCGCCGGACCTGGCGGCGGCCGACGCGATCGTCGTCGCCGCCGGGATGGACGGCGCGCTGCCCAGCGTGGTCGCCGGCCTGACCGACCGCCTCGTCGTCGCCGTCCCCACCTCGGTGGGCTACGGCGCGGCGTTCGAGGGGCTGGCAGCGCTGCTCACCATGCTCACCGCCTGCGCCCCCGGGGTGCTCGTCGTGAACATCGACAACGGGTTCGGCGCCGGGGTGGCCGCCGCCCGGATCGTGCGCTCGGCTCAGCGGTAGCGGACGGGGTCGGGCAGCAGCTCGTTCATCGCGCCCGACCGGAAGCCCCGGGGATCGAGCTCCACCCGGCCGAAGCCGGGGACGGCGGTGGGCAGGTCCACCCGGGCGGCGACCTCGTCCACCAGCGCGGCGTCCACCTCGACCCGGGCGACGTCGTCCCCCAGGTCGCGCACGCGCAGGTCGCGCACCGGCAGACCCGCACTCGCGAGGGCCGAGCGCAGCGCCACCTCCGCGCGCTCGACCCGGGCCAGGGCCTCGGCGCTCACCGGCACGCCGTAGGCGATCCGGCTGGCCAGGCATGCGGCGGCGGGCTTCCCGGCCAGCGGCAGACCCCAGCGCCGGGCGGCGGCGCGGACGTCGTCCTTGGTGAGGCCCGCCCGCGCCAGCGGCGCCCAGGCACCGCGTTCGGCGGCAGCCCGGATCCCCGGCCGGAAGCCGGCCACGACGTCGTCGGCGTTCGTCCCGGTGACGACGTCGGCGATGCCCAGCCGCGCCGCCAGCGGCATCAGGACGTCGACCAGCTCGGACTTGCAGAAGGCGCACCGGTCGCCGCCGTTGGCGCGGTACCCGGCGCGGGAGAGCTCGTCGGTGCGCGGCCGCTCGTGCCGGACGCCGAGCGACGAGGCGAACTCCCCGGCGCCGGCCATCTCGGCCGTGGGCAGGCTCGGCGAGACGGCCGTGGCCGCGACCACCCGCCCCGGGCCCAGCGCACGCACCGCGGCGGCGAGGAGCACCCCCGAGTCCACGCCCCCGGAGAACGCGACGACCACCCCGGGCAGCGGGCGGAGCTGCGCGTCGAGGTCGGCCAGCCGGGCGTCGAGGGTCACGGCCGCCAGGCTGCCACCGGCTCAGGCCGGCGGGAAGCCGACGACGACGCGGGCGGTGCGGCCGGCGTCCTCGACCAGCGCCGCCAGGCGGCCGTCGGGGTCCACGGCGGCGTGCAAACCGGCGGCCCCGGTGGCCGGGATGCGCTGCCCGTACCCCAGCGCCCGCGCCTCCTCGGCGGCGAGCGCGCGCTCGGGGAAGACCAGCCGGGCCGCCTCGGTGAGCCCCAGGAACCCGGGGCCGCCGCCGGCCACCAGGGAGGCGGCGGACTCCTCCACCGTGCCCGCCTGCGCGACGGTGAACGGGCCGGAGGCGGTGCGGCGCAGCGCGGTCAGGTGGCCGCCGACGCCCAGCGCCGCCCCGGCGTCGCGCGCGATGGCCCGGATGTAGGTGCCGGCGGTGCACTCGACGGTGACGTCGGCGTCGACCAGGTCCGGCTCCGGCCGGGCGATCCGGTGCACCTCGAGGCGGTGCACCGTGACCGCGCGGGGCTCGAGGACGACCTCCTCCCCCGCGCGCACCCGGTCGTAGGACCGGCGGCCGTCGACCTTGACCGCGCTCACCGCCGACGGCACCTGCCGCAGCGGCCCGGTCTGCGCCGCCAGGGCCGCGCGGACGGCGTCGTCCGGCACGTGGGCGGTCGAGGCGGAGCTCAGCAGCTCCCCCTCGCGGTCGTCGGTGACGGTGGCCTGCCCCAGGCGGATCGTGGCCTCGTAGGTCTTGTCGTGGCCGCCGACGTACCCGAGCAGCCGGGTCGCGGTGCCGACACCCAGCACCAGCAGGCCGGTGGCCATGGGGTCCAGGGTCCCGGCGTGGCCGACCTTGCGCACCGACAGGGCGCGCCGGGCGCGCGCGACGACGTCGTGGGAGGTCATGCCGCCGGGCTTGTCCACCAGCAGCAGACCGGGCGGTACGTCGGCGTCGGGGCGTCTCGGGCTCACCCGGCAACCGTCTCAGGTGCCCGCAGCCAGCGGTCACCCGCCACCCGCACCAGCACGGCGAGCAGGCGCAGCCCGATGAACAGCGTGAGACCGGTCCAGATGCCGGCCAGCCCCAGGCCCAGCGGGGCGGCGAGCAGCGACAGCGGCAGGAAGCCGACGAGGGCGGCCGCGATCGTGACGGTGCGCAGGTAGCCGACATCCCCGGCGCCCATCAGGACGCCGTCCAGGGCGAACACCACGCCGGCCAGCGGCTGGAAGCCGGCGAGGAACCACCAGACGACGGCGGCCTGCGCGAGCACCGCCGGGTCGTCGGTGAACAGCGGCGGCAGCACCCCGCGCAGCGCGACCAGCGCGGCGGCCACGAGGCAGCCGGTGACCAGCCCCCAGACGGCGACCCGACGCGCGGTCGCCCGGGCGTCGTCGGGACGCCCGCCGCCGAGCGCCTGCCCGACCAGGGTCTGCGCGGCGATCGCGTAGGCGTCGAGCACCAGCGCGAGGAAGAAGAAGAGCTGGAGCGCGATCTGGTGGGCGCCCAAGGCGGCGGTCCCGGCCCGGGCGGCCACGCCGGCGGCGACGAGGAACGACAGCTGCAGCACCGCCGCCCGCAGCAGCAGGTCCCGGCCGATGACCAGCTGGCGCACGATCGCGGCGGGCCGCGCCCGCCAGGCCGCCCCCTCGCGCAGCAGCGCCCGCACGAACAGCGCCGCGGTGAGCGCCTGCCCGACCACGTTGGCCACGGCGGAGCCGACCAGGCCCAGCCCCGCTGGGTGCACCAGCAGCGGGCACAGGACGAGGCTGAGCAGGCTCCCCGCGACGACGTAGCGCACCGGTCGGCGCAGCTCCTGCACGCCGCGGAGCCACCCGTTGCCGGCCAGCGAGACCAGCAGCAGCGGGGCACCGAGCGAGGCGACCCGCAGCCACTGCTCCCCCGCCTCGGCGACCGGGCCCGCGCCGCCGGCCAGCGCCCGGGTCAGCGGTCCGGCCAGCGCCTGGAAGAGGGCCAGCACGAGCAGGCCCAGACCGACGGCCAACCACGTCGCCTGCACGCCCTCCTCGACGGCGCCGGCCCGGTCGCCGGCCCCGGCCCGGCGGGCGGCCCGCGCGGTGGTGCCGTAGGCCAGGA
The DNA here is from genome assembly GCF_054051175.1 of Blastococcus sp. SYSU DS0753. Classification (NCBI taxonomy): domain Bacteria; kingdom Bacillati; phylum Actinomycetota; class Actinomycetes; order Geodermatophilales; family Geodermatophilaceae; genus Blastococcus; species Blastococcus sp. SYSU DS0753. The sequence goes on from NZ_JBJHAT010000013.1 coordinate 10,131, forward strand.
AGTTCAAGAGCGCGGCCGCCCACGCCAGCAGGCCACCCCCGACGGCCAGGCCGCCCAGCGCGACCGTCCCGAGGTTGCCGACCACGGCGGTGTCCACGAGGAGGTACAGCGGCTCGGCAGCGAGGACGACCAACGCCGGCAGGGCGAGGGAGAGGACGGACGCCGGGCGCGACGGGAGCCCCGCCGGGTCCCGCTCAGCGCCCCGATCGGCCTCGGTGCGGGGGCCCGCGCCGGGCGTGCGAGGCGTGGGGGGCTCGGTCCTTCTAGGCACCTGGTCGCGGGGGGAGGCCGGAGGCCGACACCGCGTCCAGCTCGCGGCGCAGGGCCTCGATGGTCATCTCGCGATCGAGGGAGGAGGTGTACCCCGCGGCGGCCCGGTGCCCGCCACCGCCCAGCGCCATCGCCACACGGGCGACGTCGGTCCGGCCGCGGGAGCGGAGCGACACCGACCAGGACCCGTCGTCCTGCCCCTTGAGCACGCAGGCCACGTCGGCCTCCTCCGTGGCGCGGACGACGTCGACCAGCGCCTCGAGCTGCTCGCCGGGCAGGCCGTGCTCGCCGGCCTCCGCGGTGCTCGACCAGGTCCAGACCAGCCCGGCGCCGACCCCCGGTTCCAGGACCGCCCGGCCCGCGACGACCGAGAGCAGCCCGAGCCAGCTGAACGGCGCGGTGTCGAAGAGGCGGCGGCTGATCGCCGCGTGGTCGATCCCCGTGGCGAGCAGGCGCGCGGCGAGCTCGTGGGTCTCGGGGCGGGTGCTGCCGAACCGGAAGGAGCCGGTGTCGGCGGCCAGGCCGGCGTACAGGCAGGTCGCCAGTCGGTCGTCCAGCGCGACACCGAGGCCGTCGAGCAGGTCGGCCACCAGCGTGACCGTCGCCGGTGCGGCCGGGTCCACCAGGCGGACCCGGCCGAAACCCGGATTGCTCGCGTGGTGGTCGACGACCACGGAGGTCCCGGCACGGTCCAGCAGCGGGGCCAGCTCTCCCAGCCGTCCCGGGGAGGCCGCGTCCAGGGCGACGAAGACGTCCGGGGAGGACGGCACGTCGGCGGACGGCACCAGCCCCTCGGCGCCGGGGATCCACCCGAGCGAGGCGGGCAGCGTGAACGGACCGGGGAAGGTGGCGAGCACCCGGGCGCCGCGCCGGCGCAACGCCTCGGCGAGCGCGAGGCAACTGCCCAGCGCATCGGCGTCGGGCTGCACGTGGCCGGACAGCACGACGGTCGCACGCGATCGCGCGGCCTCGGCCAGTACCGCGGTCGCCGACCGGGTCGCGTCCGCCAGATCCGCGGCGGGGCGCTCGTCGGGGACGGGGGTCACGCGCCCGGATCGGGGTCGGCCATGCGGCCGCCCTGGTGCTCGGTGATGTCGCCCCCGCCCACCGGGTAGCCGGGGCCGCCGTCGTCGGGCTCGTCGGCCGCGATGCTGGGCGCCTCGCCGATCTGGCCGCGCTTTCCGCCGTCGGTCGGGTCGCCGGTGTCCGGCACGGGTGCACCGCCCAGCACCGATGTGCCGTGGCCCTCGTCGGGCTCGTACGGGTCGGGGTCGTTCTCGGTCACTGCGCACTCCTCGTGTCGGCGGCGTCCTCGGATCCGTCGTCGACGGGGTCGGACGCCACCATGTCGTCCTCGTCGTCGTCCGCGTCCTCCACCGGCTTCCGGTAGGGGTCCGGCTCGCCGGCGTAGCTGGCGCCCTCACGGGCGCGGGCCAGCTCCGCATCGGCGTGCCGCGCCCGCTCGAGCGCTTCCTCGAGCTCACGCGCGGTGTCGGGCACGATGTCGGCGACGAAGGTCAGCGAGGGGACGAACTTGATCCCGGTCTGCCGTCCCACGGTGGAGCGCAGCACACCGGTCGCACTGCTCAGCGCCTTGGCCGAGTCGGCGACCTGGGTCTCGTCGCCGTACACGGTGTAGAAGACCGTGGCCTCGCGGAGGTCGCTGGTCACCCGGGCGTCGGTGACGGTCACCATGCCCAGGCGGGGGTCCTTGATCTGGGACTCGATCGCGGCGGAGACGATCTGTCGGATGCGCACCGCGAGCTTGCGGGCGCGGGCCGGATCGGCCATCGGGACCTCCTGGTGCGTGGATGGAACGGCCCCCTCGCAGGGCCCCGCCGCGAGCCTGCGAGCGGTGGGGGGCGAGGGGGTCCTTCTAGTCGGTGTCGCTGAACAGCTGCCGGTGCGTGGACAGCAGCGTCACCTCCGGCCGCTCGGCCAGCAACCGTTCGCAGGCGTCCAGCACGTCGGTGACCTGGGCTGCCTCCCCCGCCACGGTGGCGACCGCGACCTGCACCCGACGGTGCAGGTCCTGGTCGCCCACCTCGGCGGCGGCGACGGCGAAGCGGCGGCGCAGTTCGGCCACGATCGGTCGCACGACCGATCGCTTGCCCTTGAGCGAGTGGACGTCGCCCAGCAGCAGGTCGGCGGTCAGTGCCCCGGTGAACACCGTGCACCTCCCACCGACCCGCTACTGGTGACGTACTGGAACGGCTCCGCTGCAGGGTCCCGGGCCGAGCTTGCGAGGCACGGGGGGCAGCGGGGTCCTTCTACTCGCGCGGCTTCTCGCGCATCTCGAAGGTCTCGATCACGTCGTCGACCTTGATGTCGTTGAACGACCCCAGGCCGATACCGCACTCGAAACCCTCGCGGACCTCGGTCGCGTCGTCCTTGAAGCGGCGGAGGGACTCCACCGTCAGGTTGTCGGCGACCACGGCACCGTCGCGGATGAGCCGCGCCTTCGAGTTGCGGACGATCGTGCCGCTGCGGACCAGCGAACCGGCGACGTTGCCGATCCTCGGCACCCGGAAGACCTCGCGGACCTCCGCCGTACCGAGCTGGACCTCCTCGTAGACCGGCTTGAGCATGCCCTTGAGCGCGGCCTCGATCTCGTCGATCGCCTGGTAGATGACCGTGTAGTACCGGACGTCCACCCCTTCGCGGTTGGCGAGCTCGGTGGCCTGGCCCTCGGCCCGGACGTTGAAGCCCAGGACGATGACGTCGTCGGCCAGCGCCAGGTCGATGTCGCTCTTGGTGATCCCACCGACGCCGCGGTGGATGACCCGCAGCGAGATCTCGTCGTCGACCTCGATCTTCATCAGCGCCTCTTCGAGCGCCTCGACGGTGCCCGAGTTGTCGCCCTTGATGATCAGGTTGAGCTGACGGTTCTCCTTGAGCGCCGCGTCCAGGTCCTCCAGGCTGATCCGCTTGCGCATCGAGGCGTTCTGCGCATTGCGGATGCGGGCCTGGCGGCGGTCGGCGATCTGCCGGGCGACGCGGTCCTCGTCGACGACGAGGAAGGTGTCACCGGCGCGGGGCACCGAGGTGAGCCCGACGACCTGCACGGGGCGGGCCGGCAGGGCCTCCTTCAGCTTGTTGCCGTGCTCGTCGAGCAGCGACCGGACGCGACCGTAGGCGTCGCCGGCCACGATCGAGTCGCCCTGGCGCAGCGTGCCGCGCTGGACGAGCACCGTGGCGACGGGGCCGCGGCCCTTGTCCAGCTTGCCCTCGATGACCACCCCCTGCGGGTCCTGCTCGGTGTTCGCGCGCAGGTCCAGCGAGGCGTCGGCGGTCAGCAGGATCGCCGCGAGCAGGTCGTCGAGACCCTGCCGGGTGATCGCCGAGACGTCGACGAACATCGTCTCGCCGCCGTACTCCTCGGCGACCAGGCCGTACTCGGTGAGCTGCTGGCGGATCTTGGCGGGGTTGGCCCCCTCCTTGTCCACCTTGTTCACCGCGACCACGATCGGCACCTCGGCGGCCTGCGCGTGGTTGAGCGCCTCGACCGTCTGCGGCATGACGCCGTCGTCGGCCGCGACCACCAGGACGACGATGTCGGTGGCCTTCGCGCCACGGGCACGCATCGCGGTGAACGACTCGTGACCCGGGGTGTCGATGAAGGTGACCGGCCGCTCGTTGCCGTCGAGCTCGGTGACGATCTGGTAGGCGCCGATGTGCTGGGTGATGCCGCCGGCCTCGCGCGCCACCACGTTGGTGTTGCGCAGGGCGTCGAGCAGCTTGGTCTTCCCGTGGTCGACGTGACCCATGACGGTCACCACCGGCGGACGGGGCGACCAGTCCTCCTCGTCGCCCTCCTCGTCACCGAAGGTGAGGTCGAAGGTCTCGAGCAGCTCGCGGTCCTCGTCCTCGGGGCTGACGACCTGGATGTTCCAGCCGATCTCGGCACCCAACAGCTGCAGGGTGTCCTCGTTCACCGACTGGGTGGCGGTAACCATCTCGCCCAGGTGGAACAGCGCCGTGACCAGCGCGGCGGGCTGGGCGTTGATGCGCTCGGCCAGATCGGTCAGCGAGGCGCCGCGGGGCAGCCGGACGGTCTGCCCGTTGCCGCGCGGCAGGCTGACACCGCCCATGCTGGGCGCCGCCATGGAGTCGAACTCCTGACGCCGCTGCTTCTTGCTCTTGCGCCCGCGGACCGGACCCCGGCCACCGGGACGCCCGAAGGCACCGGCCGTACCGGCACCCGAGCCACCGCGACCGCGACCACGGCCACCGCCGCCACGGAAGCCACCGCCGGCGGGCGCGCCGGCACCCGGGGCACCGCCACCGCCGCCGGGACGGAAGCCACCGCCGCCACCGGGACCACCCGGACGGCCACGACCCGCACCTCCGGGGCCACCACCGGGACGGCCGCCGCCGGCCGGCCGCGGCGGCATCATGCCGGGCGACGGGCGCTGCGGCATCATGCCCGGGTTCGGGCGCGGACCGCCCGGACCGGCCGCGGGACGCGGGCCACCGGCACCGGGGCCGGGACGCGGCCCGCCGGGCCCGGCCGGACGGGGACCGCCGGCACCGGGCGCAGGACGGGGACCGCCGGCGCTGGGCGCAGGACGGGGACCGCCGGCTGTGGGGCCGGGGCGCGGGCCGCCGGCCGCGGGGGCCGGGCGGGGGGCGCTGCTGAAGGGGTTGTTGCCCGGACGCGGGGCCGGCCGGGGACCGGGACGCGGACCACCGGGCGCAGATCCGCCGGCCGGGGCCGGGCGGGGGGCTCCGGGACGCGGGGCCGACGGCTGCTGCGGCGGGGCCGCCGGAGCCTGCGCCGCCGGAGCCTGCGCCGCCGGAGCCTGGGCTGCCGGGGCCTGGGCCGGAGGCTGCGGAGCGGGCGCCGCGGGACGCGGACCCGGGCGCGGTCCGGGAGCGGCCGGGCGCGCCGGCGCCGACGCCGCCGGGGCCTGCGGGGCCGGAGCCTGCGGAGCAGGCGCCGCGGCCGGAGCCGTGGGCGCGGCCGGCGTGGGAGCGGGGGCGCTCGGGCGCGGGGCTGCCCCGCCGTTGCCGCCACCGGTGGCGGCGCCGAGCGCCTCGCGGAGCCGTCGGGCCACGGGGGCCTCGACGGTCGAGGACGCGGACTTCACGAACTCGCCCTGCTCCTTGAGCTTGGCGAGCACGGTCTTGCTGTCGACACCGAACTCCTTGGCGAGTTCGTGTACGCGGGCTTTGCCTGGCACGGGTCTCCTCTTGGTGAGGCCGGCGGCTTGCCCGCTCGACCTCGTCGTTAGTGGCGCATGGTCATCGTGAGAACTTCACGGCTGAGTCATCCGACGGTGTCCTGTCGACGTGCGGACCGGCCTGGTGCCGACCCGACTGGGTACTGCTGTCCTCCCCCGACCCGGCCCCGGTGGCCTCCGCGGAGGCACCCAGGACGTGAGCCCGGAGCGGGCCGGCCCCCGGCGGTGTGCTGCATCGCAGCGCCCGCTGGAAGGCCCGGCGTCGCTCCGCTGCGCGCAGGCACTCCGCGGTCGGGTGCAGCGAGGCACCACGACCGGGGAGGCGCCGCCGCGGATCGGGGACGAGGTCCCCGGCCACGACGACGACGCGCAGCAGGTCGGTGACCGACGTCCGCTTCCGGCACCCCACGCAGGTGCGGACCGGAGTCGACGTTTCGGCCATCCTCAACTCTAGCGCGTGGCCGGTCCGCGTTGTTCCGCGCGGCGGGGAGCCGAGCGGGAACCCCCCGCGGGAGCCTGCGATCGGGCCCCGGGCGCCCCGCCACGCCCCCCGCCCGGGTGGGGTGGCAACCCGGACCGCAGCGGCGGGCGGCCTACCCCCGGAGAGGGGGATGCGTCGGCGTCGTCGGCCTGGGCGTCGCTGCGGATGTCGATCCGGCAGCCGGTCAGCCGGGCGGCCAGGCGGGCGTTCTGCCCCTCCTTGCCGATGGCCAGCGACAGCTGGTAGTCGGGGACGACGACGCGCACCGCCTTCGCCTGAGGGTCGACGAGGCGGGCGCTGCTCACCCGGGCCGGGCTGAGCGCCGAGGCGACGAAGTCCGCTGGGTCGTCCGACCAGTCGACGATGTCGATCTTCTCGCCGTGCAGCTCGCTCATCACGTTGCGCACCCGCTGCCCCATGGGGCCGATGCAGGCCCCCTTGGCATTCAGCCCGGGCACCGCGGTGCGGACGGCGATCTTCGAGCGGTGCCCCGCCTCGCGCGCGACGGCGACGATCTCGACGCTGCCGTCGGCGATCTCCGGGACCTCGAGGGCGAACAGCTTGCGGACCAGGTTCGGGTGCGTCCGCGACACCGTCACCTGCGGGCCGCGGAAGGTGCGGGAGACCGCCACCACGTAGGCCTTGATCCGGTTGCCGTGGGTGTAGGTCTCCCCCGGAACCTGCTCGGCGGAGGGGAGCACGGCCTCGACCTTGCCGATGTCGATCATCACGATGCCGCTGGCGTTGCGCCGCTGGTCGGCCTGGACGATGCCGCTGACGATGTCGCCTTCCTTGCCGGCGTACTCGCCGAAGGTCTGCTCGTGTTCGGCGTCGCGCAGCCGCTGGACGATGACCTGCTTGGCGGTGCTGGCCGCGATCCGGCCGAAGTCCGACGGGGTGTCGTCCCACTCGCGCACGACCTCGCCGTCGGCGCCGATCTCCTGGGCGAGGACGGCGACCTCGCCGCTCTTGCGGTCCACGTGCACGCGCACGTGCTTCGCCGCCCCGTCGGCGTGCCGGTAGGCGGTGACCAGGGCCGTCTCGAGCGCCTCGATGACCGTGTCGACCGGGATGCCCTTCTCCCGCTCCACCGCCTTCAGCGCGGTGACATCGATGTTCACTTCTCTCCTCCGTCGTCGTCCGCGAGCCCGGCCTGGTCCAGGTCGTCGAGCTCGGCGGCGTCGTGCTCCGCGGTGTCGTCGGTGATGTCCTCGGGGGTGTCGTCGGGGGAGTCGGCGCGGCCGAACTCGACCTGCACCCGCCCCGCCCCGAGCTCCGCCCACGGCACCTGGCGCGGCTGCGGGGGCCGCTTCTTCGCCCCCGGCTTCCCCTTGGCCTCGACCGCCAGGGTCACGCCGTCGCCGTCCACCGCGGTGATCCGTCCGGTGAGCTGCTCGACGGCCCCGGCGGGGCCCACCCCCACCACCACCAGCCGACCGGTGTTCCGGCGCCAGTGGCGCGGCTCGGTGAGCGGCCGGTCGACCCCCGGACTGGTCACCTCGAGGACGTAGGGCGTGCGGCCCATCCCGTCGTCGTTGCGGTCGAGCACGTCGGAGACCGCCCGGCTCACCTCGGCGATGTCGTCGAGGGTGACACCGGCGTCGCGGTCGACGACCACGCGGACGATGCTGCGCCGGCCGGCGGGGGTGACGACGAGCTCCTCCAGGTCGTACCCGGCCTCGGTGACGACCGGGCGGATCCAGGCGGTCAGCCGGTCGGTGGCGGGGTCGCTCCGCTGGGTTCCGCGAGAGGCGGACACGCTGGCCTCCTCAGGCTCGGTCGGCGGCACGGTGCCGTGCGCGCAGTTCTGCGGCCCGGCGCCGCGGACCTGCGTCGCTGGCCGGGCCCGGTGTCGAGGGGAAGAGCTCAGGTTACCGCCCACCCCGGGACGGCGGCCCGGCGCGGGGCGACCGGACCGCTCCGGCCGGACCCTGCGCCCACTGGGGCGCACGGGGGCAGGGTGACGCGGTGGACGTCCCGACGACGCGGCGCGCCCGCCCGACCGCGCGACCGGCTGCCGGTGCGGTCGAGCTGCGAGGATGGACGGCGATGTCTGGCACCCCTCGTCCCGGTCGGCGGGCGTTCACCCGTCGGACCCTCCTGGTGGCGTCCGCCGCCGGCGTCGCCGTGGTGGCCGCCGGCTGCACCTCCTCGCCGCCGGTCGAGGAACGCGACACCGTGACCAGCGCGCAGGCCGACGAGCTGGCGGCGCAGGTCGGCGTCCAGGAGACCCTCGTCCGGGCGTACGAGCTGGCCTTCGACGCCGACCCCGCACTCGCCGCTGCCGCCGGGAACCTGGCGACCCAGGCCGGCGAGCAGCTCGACCGCCTCCGCGCGGCCACCCCGGGCAGCAGCCCGTCGGCCACCCCGCCACCGGACACGCCCCCGGCCGGCGAGGGGCAGGCCTGGCTGCGGGCGCAGGTCGCCGTCGCCGCCACCTCCCACGCCGCCGCCGCCCTGGGCCAGACCGGAGGGCGGGCGGCGCTGCTGGGCTCCATCGCCGCGGGACTGCGCGGTCACGAGGCACGACTGGCGTGAGGAAGATCGGCCATGGCTGACGACGAGACCACCGGCCCCTCCCCCGAGGACGACGCCCTGAACGCCGCGCTGGCCGCCGAGCACGCCGCCGTGTGGGGATACGGCGTGGTCGGGGCGGCGCTGGGTGCGGGCGGCCGGGCGGCCGCCGCGACCGCCGAGGCCGGGCACCGCGACGTGCGGGACCAGCTGATCACCCTGCTCGACGGGCGCGGCACGGATCCCGTGCTGCCCGAGGCCGGCTACGCGCTGCCCTTCCCGGTGCTCTCGGCGGTGGACGCCGCCGCCCTCGCCGCGGTGCTGGAGGAGGGCGTCACCGCCGCCTGGGTGCGGGTCCTGGACCGGGCCGAGGAGCGGACCACGCGCACGCTGGCGATGGAGGTGCTCAGCGCCGCGGAGGTGCGGGCGGTCGGCTGGCGGGAGGCTGCGGGCCAGACGCCCGTGACGCGCGCCCTCCCCGGGCTGCCACCCCGGTAGCAGGCCCCCGCCCTCACTCCCCCGGCGCGAGGCGGGATCCGGACGCCGCGACGCTCAGAGTGCGCCGAGGAACGCGTCGGTGACCGCGACCGCGGCGCTGCTGGACTGCCCGCCCTCGACGAGCACGGCGAAGGCGATGTCACCGGCCGGTCCGGCGACCTGGTACCCGGCGAACCAGCCGTGGGAGTCCGGCGGCGTCTTCGTGCCGTACTCCGCGGTGCCGGTCTTGCCGTGGACCTCGCCCCGGTCGGCCAGGGCCTGAGCGGTCCCCGACAGCACGACGGCTCGCATCATCGGCCGCAGCGCGTCGAGGACCGCGGCCGATGGCCCGGCCGGAACCGGCCCCGCCGCCTCGGCGCCGACCACCTCGACCGGCGCCACCGGCGTGCCCCCGGCGACACCGGCCATGACGAGGGCCATCTGGGCCGGGCTCATCAGCACCCGGCCCTGGCCGATCGCGTCGGCCGCCTTGCCCGTGCCCGTGCTGTCACGCGGGACGCTGCCGCCGAAGATGTCGACCGGCAGCTCCCAGTCGGTGCCCACGCCGTAGGCCGCCGCCGCCTCGGCGAGCGCCGGGTCCGGCAGCTCGAGGGCCTGCTGGATGAAGGTCGTGTTGCACGACTGGGCGAAGGCCTCGGTGAAGGGGACGGTGCCCAGGTCGAACTGGTCCTGGTTCTCGAACTCCCGCCCCTCCACCGTGGTCGTGGCCGGGCAGGCGACCGGCGTCTCCGGGGTCAGGCCACCCGCCGTCAGCAGGGCGGTGGCCGTCATCGTCTTCATGCTCGATCCGGGCGGGAACTGGCCGCGCAGGGCGTTGCTCGGGTCCGCCGCCTCGTTCGAGGAGACAGCGAGGATCTCCCCCGTGCCGGGGCGGACGGCCACCAGGTGGGTGGGGCGGGACTCCCCCGCCACGGCGGCGTCGGCGGCGTTCTGGATCTCCGGCACCAGGGGGATTTGCACCGGCTCCCCGGCGACCGGGGCCACCGAGGCGATCTCCCGGCCTGCATCACCGGTCGCCTCGTCGGTGCTGACCACCGACACGGTGAACCCGGGTGTGCCGGTGAGCTGGTCCTGGTACGCCCGCTGCAGCCCGGACAAGCCGAGCTGGTCACCGGCGGCGTACCGCGGCTGCCCGTCCACCGAGGTCTCCTCGATGATCTCCGCGGTCGCCGGCCCCACCCGGCCGAGCAGGGCCGAGGCGAACCGCGCCGTCGGGGCGAGCAGACGGGTCTCGGTGGGGAAGACCGCACCGGGCAGGTCGAACACCTGCGCGCGGATCTCCTCGAAGTCGGGGCGGCGCAGGGAGATCACCGGCACGAACTGACCCTCCGGCGCCGCCTGGACGTCCGCGACGATCTCCTGGGGGTCGATGCCGGTGGCCGCCCCGAGCGCCGACGCCAGCGACGGCAGGTCGATGACGCGGGCCGGGTCGACGCCCACGTTGACCACCTCGGTGGGGGTGAACAGCGGGGCACCGGTCGCATCGGTGATCGGCGCACGATCGGGCAGGGTGCGGTCGAGCTCGAGGTGCTGACCCTCCGCCAGCTCGGGGTGCACCATCGCGGGCTCGGCGACCACCTCCCAGGCGTCGTCGCCCTCCCGCAGCCGCAAGGTGGCCTCGTAGCTCCACTCCGGTGCCGCTGCCAGGTCCCAGGTCGCGGTCCAGCCGACGGTGGCCGAGCCGTCGTCGACGGTCACCTCGCCGACCTCGGTGGCCAGCTCGGCGCCGGGCAGGTCGTCGGCCGTCTGCGCGAGCAGCGCCGCCGCAGCGTCCGGATCGGTGGTCGCGTCGGCCGCCGCAGGGACGTCGCCCGCCGCCCAGTCCTCGAGGAACGCCTGGGCCGCGGCCCGCACGTCGTCCTCGCTGTTGCCCGAGCAGCCGGCCAGCACCGGGCCGGTCAGCACGATCAGAGCGGCCGGGAGAGCGAGACGTCGTCGTGTCGACACGGTCACAGATTGTCAGACGAATGAGACGGCTCAGAAGAGGACGCTCGCGTACTCGCCGACCTCGCGGAACCCCACCCGACGGTAGGACGCGCGGGCCCGGGTGTTGTAGTCGTTGACGTACAGGCTGACGACCGGCGCGATGGCGGCTCGGGCGTACTCGACCACCGCTGCGGTGCAGGCCGTGCCGATCCCCCGGCCGCGCAGGGTCGGCGCGACCCACACGCCCTGCACCTGGCAGGCGGCCCGGCAGACCGCGCCGATCTCCGCCTTGAACAGCACGCGCCCGTCCTCGATCCACGCCAGCGACTGGCCGGCCCGGACCAGCTCGTCGACCCGCGCCCGGTACCCGGCGCCCCCGTCGACCCGGAGCGGGCTGACCCCGACCTCCTCGGTGAACATCGCGACGGCCGCCGGCAGCAGGACCTCGAGCTCGTCCGGGCGCACCGGCCGCACCCGGGGCTCGGGCGCGACGGCGGGCGGGCCGTCGATCGCCAGCAGCGGCTGCCGGGGCCGGTGGTCGCGGGCCGGGCCCCAGGAGGGCTCGAGCAGCTCCCACAGCGGTGCCACGGCGGCCGACGGGCCCACGATCGTGGAGCAGCGGCGCCCGGCCCGGCGGGCCCGCTCGGCGAAGGCGACGGCGGCGGGCCGCTCGGCCCCGGGCCGGGCGAACGGGACGAGGTTGGCGCCGGCCAGGCACACCGCGTCCAGCTCGCGGCCACTGCCGATGCCCCAGAGCGGGGCTCCGAGGGCGGGCGCCGCCGTCCCCGCGACCTCGACCCGTCCCGCGAGCACGCAGGCAGCAACCGGGTCGGTGGCCAGCAGCCGGTGCACCGCCGGCTCGTCGGCCTCGTCGAGGACGCGGGCGCTGGGCGTTCGGAGCACGGGTCAGCTGACGGTGACGACCGGCGGCCCGGAAGGCTCGCCGGCGTCGACGTGCTCCCCGGCGATCCGCATGGCCTCCTCGATGAGGGTCTCGACGATCTGGGACTCCGGCACGGTCTTGACGACCTCCCCCTTGACGAAGATCTGGCCCTTGCCGTTGCCCGACGCCACACCCAGGTCGGCCTCGCGCGCCTCACCCGGACCGTTGACGACGCACCCCATGACGGCGACGCGCAACGGCACCTCCATGCCCTCCAGGCCGGCGGTGACCTCGTTCGCGAGCTTGTAGACGTCGACCTGGGCCCGGCCGCAGGACGGGCAGCTGACGATCTCCAGCCCGCGCTGCTTGAGGTTCAGCGACTCCAGGATCTGGTTGCCGACCTTGACCTCCTCGGCCGGCGGCGCGGAGAGCGAGACGCGGATGGTGTCGCCGATGCCCTGGCTCAGCAGCGCCCCGAAGGCGACGGCGGACTTGATCGTCCCCTGGAAGGCGGGGCCGGCCTCGGTGACGCCCAGGTGCAGCGGGTAGTCGCACTGGGCGGCCAGCAGTTCGTAGGCGCGGACCATGACCACCGGGTCGTTGTGCTTGACCGAGATCTTGATGTCGCGGAAGTCGTACTCCTCGAACAGCGAGCACTCCCACAGCGCCGACTCGACCAGCGCCTCGGGCGTGGCCTTGCCGTACTTGGCGAGCAGCCGCTTGTCCAGCGACCCGGCGTTCACGCCGATCCGGATCGGGACGCCGGCGTCCTTCGCGGCCTTCGCGATCTCGCCGACCTTGTCGTCGAACTTCTTGATGTTGCCCGGGTTGACGCGGACGGCGGCGCAGCCGGCGTCGATCGCGGCGAACACGTAGCGCGGCTGGAAGTGGATGTCGGCGATCACCGGGATCTGCGACTTCTTCGCGATGATCGGCAGCGCCTCGACGTCGTCGGTGTCGGGCACGGCGACCCGCACGATCTGGCACCCCGACGCGGTGAGCTCGGCGATCTGCTGGAGGGTCGCGTTGATGTCGGCGGTCTTGGTCGTGCACATCGACTGCACGCTGACCGGGTGGTCGCTGCCCACGCCCACGCCACCGACCATCAACTGGCGGGTCTTCCGGCGCGGAGCCAGGACGGGCGGAGGAGCAGCGGGCATGCCGAGGCCCACGGGGATCGCCATGGGGCCAGTATCCCCCGCGGCGCGATCGATGCTGGTGGCACTGCTGTGACGTCGGTCGGGCTGGACGACGACGACCGCGCGGCGCCGCGCCCGCCGACCGGTCAGGCGCGGCCGGCGTCGCGGTCCCGGTAGGGCTCCGCCTCCGCCACGAGCTCGCCGAGCACCGTCCGCACCGCGCGCCGGGCGGCCTTGTCCGGGCGCGCCAGCGCCTCGACGATCCGCCCGGCGCGGAGGTCGGCCAGGGGCACCAGCGCCAGCCGCCCCTCGGCCCGCTCCCGGGTCGTGTGCCGCGGCAGCAGTGCGATGCCGTGCCCCCGGGCGACCAGCTTCTCCATCAGGGGCAGGTGCGTGGTCCGGCGCACGACGTGCACCGGTCGCCCCGCCCGCGCGGCGATCGCCGTCAGCACCCGGTCGATCGGGAACTCGGCCGGGGGCGCGATCCACTGCTCGCCGATCACGTCGAGCGGGCTCACGCGGGCCCGCCGGGCCAGCGGGTGGTCCAGGGGCAGGGCGACGTCCAGCGGCTCCCGCAGGAGCAGCCGGACCTCGGTACCCGCCCGGTCCGGGGGCACCACGTCGTCGGACCGGTGCGCGACCACGATGTCGTAGCCCGCGGTGAGCGCCGCGAAGCCGTCCTGCGACACGTCCTCGTCATACGTCTCGAGGGCGATCTGCGGAACCGCGGCCAGCCGGTCGAGCAGCCCGGGGACCAGCAGCTCGCCGGCGGAGTGGAAGACCGCGAGGCGGACCGTCCCGCCGGCGCCGCCGCGGTAACCGGCCCAGTCCGCCTCGGCGACGGCCAGCGCGGTGGCGACGCCGGTGGCAATGCCGGCCAGCGCCCTGCCGGCGTCGGTCAGGCGGACGCCCCGGCCGAGCCGCTCGACCAGAGGCACGCCCACCCGTCGCTGCAGCACCTTCAGCTGCTGGGACACCGCCGACGGCGTCCGCCCGGTGGAGCGAGCGGCGGCGGTCACCGACCCGTGCTCGGCCAGCTCGCGCAGGAGGAGGAGCTGCGCGGGGTCGACCCGGTCCCACAGGCCCGGGGCGTCGTCCATGTAGTGAACCTACAGGGACCGTTCACGACTTCGTGCTTGTCCTTCATCGAAGCGGAGACGCACGCTTTCTGGCGTGCCTCTCCGCGACCGCCTCCTCGCTTGCCTCGTCGCGGTGTGCTGGGGGTTGAACTTCCCGGCCACCGCCCTGGCGCTCGAGCAGTTCCCGCCGCTGTTCATGGTCGCCCTGCGCTTCGCCCTCGTGGGCCTGCCCGCGGTCCTGCTCATCCCCCGCCCTCCCGTTCCCCTCCGCTGGCTGATCGGGGTGGCGGTGGGCATCGGGATCCTGCAGTTCGCCTTCCTCTACGCCGGGATGGCCGCCGGCATGCCGAGCGGGCTGGCCTCCCTGGTGCTGCAGGCGTCGGCACCCTTCACCGTGCTCATCGCCGGCTTCTGGCTGCACGAGCGACTGTCCGCGCGGCAGCTCGCCGGGGTCGGTATCGCCGTCCTCGGCCTCGCCGCGATCGCGGTCCACCGGGCGCAGACGGCCGCCTGGCTGCCCGTGGTCCTCACCCTCTGCGGCGCGCTGGGCTGGGCGATCGGCAACGTCTGCAGTCGGCGGGCCCAGGCCCCGAACGCCCTGCACCTCACGCTCTGGACGGCGGCGATCCCACCGCTGCCGATGCTGGCCCTGGCGCTGCTCGTCGAGGGACCGGACCGCATCCTGCGTTCGCTGTCGACCGCGGTCACGGCCGAGGCGCTGCCGTCGGTGCTCGGCCTGCTCTACGTCGTCGTGGTGGCGACGCTCATCGGCTACGGCATCTGGAACACGTTGCTGTCGCGCCACCCATCGAACGTGGTGGCACCGTTCTCCATGCTCGTGCCGGTGGTCGGCGTCCTCGCGTCGTGGCTGGCCTTCGGCGAGATCCTCGACCCGGTGGAGCTCGTCGCCGGCGGGTTCGTGGTGGGCGGCGTCCTGATCGCCTCCCGGCCGGTCCGCCGCACCGCGGCACCGGCCGCGCCGGTCACCCAGCCAGCCTGACCGGGTTGACCACGTCGGCGATGAGCAGCAGCAGGGACAGCCCCAGGAAGAGCCCGGCGACGGCGTAGGCGACCGGCATCAGCCGGGCGATGTCGAAGGGACCCGGGTCGGGCTTGCCACGCAGCCGTGCGACGACCGATCGCGCCTTCTCGTACAGCGCCCCGGCGACGTGCCCGCCGTCGAGCGGGTAGATCGGCAGCAGGTTGAACAGGAACAGCACCAGGTTCAACCCGGCCAGCAGCTGGATGAAGTACCCGATCTTCTGCACCGGGGACAACTGCTCCAGCGCGAAGACCTCGCCGGAGATGCGGCTGACGCCCACGACCCCGATCGGCCCCAGCGGGTCGCGCTCCTCGCCCAGAAAGGCGGCGCGGAACAGCTGCGGCACCCGTTCGGGGATCTCGACCAGCCGGTCGACCGACCGGACCAGGATGTCGCCGAAGTGGCCGGGCACCTCGGCGAAGGACTGGCGCACCTCTCGCTGGAGGGGGCTGATCCCGACGAACCCGACGGTCTGGGTCGTCTCGCCCTCCTCGTCGGCGTAGACGAGGTTCTGGATCGGGGTGACGGTGAGGTCCACGCGTTCCCCGTCGCGCTCGACGGTGAAGACGACCGACTCACCCGCATTGGCCCGGATCGTCTCCTGCACCTGCTCCCAGCCGACGTCGGTCTCCCGGGGAACCGGCTCCCCGTCCAGGGCGACCACCGTGTCACCGGGCTGGAGCCCGGCCCGGACGGCGGGGCTGCGCGGCGGCAGGGAGCAGTCGGCCGCCCCGGCCTCGCAGCGTTCCCCCGCCGGCGTGATCGGGATGGAGCAGGGGTCCTCGGCCGTGGCGGTGGCAGCGCCCGCCGGCAGGACGCACTCGGGCACCTGGCGGATCGTCGTGGTGATCTCCGGGATGCCGAAGCCGACCAGCACGACCGTGAAGAGGACGACGGCGAGCACCAGGTTGTGGAAGGGGCCGGCGAACATGACGATGACCCGCTGCCACCACGGCTTCTTCCAGAAGACGCGGTCGCCGTCCGTGGGCCGCACGTCGTTGAGCGCCTGCCCCCGCACCTCGGCGATGAAGCTGCGCATGCGGGTGGCCCGCTTGCTCTCGCCCTCCTCGGCCGGCGGGATCATGCCGACGATGCGGATGTAGCCGCCCAGCGGGATGGCCTTGACGCCGTACTCGGTCTCGCCGCGGCGCCGGGAGAACACGGTGGGGCCGAAGCCCACCATGAACTGCGGCACCCGCATGCCGAACTTCCGCGCCCACCAGAAGTGGCCCGCCTCGTGGAAGGCGATGGAGAACATCAGGCCGAGGGCGAACAGGACGATCCCCACGACCGTCAGCAGGATCCCGCTCAGCTCAGCCTCCGGCGATGACGCCCCGGGCGTGCTCCCGGGCCCACTTCTCCGCCGCCAGCACGTCCTCGACGCAGGTGGGGGCGCCGAGGTCCGGCGCGGCGTCGAGGGTACGCGCGACGAGCTGGACGATTCCTGGGAACGAGAGGCGACCCGCCGTGAAGGCGGCGACGGCCTCCTCGTTCGCGGCGTTGTACATGGCGGGCACCACTCCGCCGGCCTCTCCCGCCGCGCGGGCCAGCCGCACGGCGGGGAACGCCTGCTCGTCCAGCGGGAAGAACTCCCAGGTGCTCGCGGTCGACCAGTCCAGCGGCGGCTGCACGTCGGGCAGGCGGTCGGGCCAGGCCAGCCCCAGGGCGATCGGCAACCGCATGTCCGGCGGGCTGGCCTGCGCGATCGTGGCGCCGTCGGCGAACGTGACCATCGAGTGGACGATCGACTGCGGGTGCACGACGACGTCGATGTCGGCGTAGGGGACGCCGAAGAGCAGGTGCGCCTCGATCAGCTCCAGTCCCTTGTTGACCAGGGTCGCCGAGTTGATCGTCACGACGGGGCCCATCGCCCACGTCGGGTGGGCCAGCGCATCCGCCACCGTGACCTCGGCGAGCTCGGCGGCAGTGCGGCCCCGGAACGGTCCCCCGCTGGCGGTGAGCACCAGCCGGGCGACCTCGGCGCGCGAGCCGCCACGCAGGCACTGGGCGAGGGCGGAGTGCTCGGAGTCGACCGGCACCAGCTGACCGGGGGCGGCCGCCGCGAGGACCAGGTCGCCACCGGCGACGAGCGACTCCTTGTTGGCCAGGGCGACGGTGCGCCCGGCCCGCAACGCCGACAGCGTCGGCCCCAGCCCGATCGAGCCGGTGATCCCGTTGAGGACGACGTCGGCCGGGCGGGTCGCCAGCTCCTCGGCGGCGCGCGGGCCGGCGAGGATCTCGGGCAGCGCGAACTCCCCCTTGGCCCAGCCGCGCTGCTGCGCCGCGGCGTAGAAGGCCAGCTGGAGGTCCTGGGCGGCGGTGGCCCGCGCGACGGCGACGGTGCGCACGCCCAGCGCCAGCGCCTGCTCGGCGAGCCGCCCGACGTCTCCTCCTCCTGCCGCCAGGCCGGTGATGCGGAGCCGGTCGGGGTTCTGCGCGGCGACGGCCAGCGCCTGCCGGCCGATGGATCCCGTGGAGCCGAGGACTGTGACCTCGCGCGGCTGGCTCATGCGGGCATCCTGCCAACCACGGGCGCCGATGGCGCCGGCGACGGGGGGATCGGGCGGGGGCGCCACTGCTGCGCACGGTGACACCCCACCAACAAGCCCCGATTGCTTGGCAGGACATGCCATAGCGCGAACCGTCCGCTCCGCGCCCATGGTGCGATCTGGCCGAGCGATGCGAATTTTCGCGGCGTGTCGTGGGCGATTGGCTACATCTGATTCCTCTGCGTGCCGATACTCATCTCGACGGCTCGGGAGTCCGGGCCCCTGACACATCGGAGCCCTCCATGTCGCACCGCACCACGAAGCGCGTCGCCGCCACCACCGGCTTCGCCGTCGCCACCGTCTCCCTCGGTCTGGCCTTCGCCCCGACCGCGCTCGCCGCGGACCTCCCCGCCTTGGCCGCCCCCAGCACCGTGGTCGCCGGCTCGACGTTCACGATCAGCGGCACCGGCTGCACCACGCAGGACGCCGGCTACGAGCCGATCGTCGCCATCACCACCGACAGCACCTCCACGAACCCCGACGAGGTGCTGTTCGGCGCGGAGCCCGACGCCAAGGGTGCCTGGGCCGCCGAGGTCTTCTTCCCGGCCGGCGACCGCGGCGACCACCTGATCGAGGCCGTCTGCCTGACCTCCTACGACGGCCAGGACAAGGACCTCTTCTACCCGCTCGTCGAGATCACCGTGACCGCGCCGTCCACCAAGACCCCGGTGACGACTCCCCCCACGGTCGCGCCGAAGGGCGAGATCCGCGGCACCTCGGCGAACACCCCCGGCGTCGGCCCGGCGACGAGCACCGCCGCCAAGAGCGCCGCGCCCGGCCAGAAGATCGTCAAGGTCATCAAGGGGTTCAAGCCCGGCGAGAAGGTCACGCTGACCATGCACTCGACCCCGACCACGATCGGCACCTTCACCGCCGACGGCGACGGCGTCGTCACCGCGGAGTTCACCCTCGCCGAGGGCACCGCCGCGGGCACCCACACCCTCGTGTACGAGGGTGACCAGGGCACCTACTTCCAGGAGACCCTGGAGGTGGCGGCCGCCACCACCAGCACCGACAGCCTGGCCTACACCGGCGCCAGCGTCGGCCTGCCGCTGGCCCTCGGCGCCGGCCTGCTCGTCGCCGGTGGCGGTGCGCTGGTCGTCTCCCGTCGCCGCGCGGGGGCCTCGCAGGCCTGAGCATGACTTCATCGCACGACCCGGACGCCGGCCAGGAAACCCCTGGCCGGCGTCCGGCGCGTTCCGAACCGCCCAGGTACCGACTGCCGGTGGTGCTGGTGGCGCTGCTCGTCCTCCTCGGGCTGGTGGCCGCCGACGTCGTTCTCGTGTCGACGCGGATCGACTCCGTGGCGGTCGACCTCGCGGGCGGTTCCGGTGACGCCGACGGGCGGACGTGGGTCATCGTCGGCCTGGACTCCCGCGAGCGGCTCCCCGCGGGTGCCGACCCGCGCGACTTCGGCACCGTGGAGGCGGTGCCGGGCAGCCGGGCGGACGTCGTCCTGGTCGTGCACCAGACCGACACCGGGACCACTGCGTGGTCGGTGCCGCGCGACCTGCTCGTCCGTCACGGCCGCACCGCCAACCGGCTCGCCCTGAGCTGGCTGGACGGGCCGCAGGCCACCGTCGACGCGCTGTGCGGCCTCGGCATCCCCACTGACCACCTGCTGACCGTCGACCTCGCCGGCTTCGCCGAGGTGGTCGACGCCGCCGGGGGGCTGCACGTGGAGGTTCCCGAGCCGGTGCGCGACCCCGCCGCGGGGTTGCTGCTCGAGACGGCGGGTCGCACGCACGTCGACGGGGCGACCGCGCTCGCGCTCGTGCGCTCGCGCCATCCGGAGCACCTGGTCGATGGCGCCTGGGTCCCCGCACCCGTCGACCCGGACGGACGGGCGAGCGCGGCCGGCGACATCCTCGCCGCGCTGGCCACCCAGGTGCAGGCGTCGGGTGTGCAGCCCTGGCGGCTGCAGTCTGTGGCGTGGGCCGTCTCCGGCGCCCTGGCCGTGGACGGCGAGACCTCCGTGGTCGACCTGCTCGACCTGGCCCTCGCCGACGTCCGCGACGTGCGCGTGCTGCCCGTCGGCGACCCGGTGGGCTCCGGCCTGGCCCGCCTCCCGACGGCCGGCACCGCCGCCGCGCTGGCCGGGACCGGGCTCACCTGCGACGGCTGACGACCCGCCGAGGAGCCACCTCGGGGCGTGCGCGGGACCGGCTCCTGCCAGAATGGCGGGGTGACCGAGGCATTGCACTCCCCGTCGACCCAGCGGGTCAACCAGCCCGGCCGTGAAGAGGCCGTCGTCCGCGCCGGCGAGCACCCCGTGGAGCACGAGCAGCCCGAGGACTGGGGCTGGCACGGCGAGACCGGGAAGTGGGGCCAGATCGGCGGCTGGATCGCGACCGCGGTGATCCTGCTCTACCTGGTGGGCAACCACGAGGGCCGGGTGGAGGACCTCTGGCTGATCGGCCTCGCCGCCGTCATGGCGACGGTCCTCATCTGGGACATCCGCCGCAAGAAGACCGCCTGGCGCCGCTAGTTCCTTCGTCCGGGACGCCGCCACGGCGTCCCGGACGGCGAACGGCGCCGGCTCAAGTGACCGCGACGCCGATCGCCGCACCGATCAGGTAGGTGACGCCCGCCGCGGCGGCGCCGAACAGCAGTTGGCGCAGGCCCGCGTACCACCAGGGCCGTGGGGTGAAGCGCGAGGACAGCGCACCGGCCAGCAGCAGACCCAGACCCCCGCTGAGCAGAGCCACCCACAGGACCGGGGCCCCCAGGAAGTACGGCAGCAGCGGCAGCACGGCGCCCGTCGCGAAGGTCAGGAACGACGAGACCGCCGCCACCCGTGGGGAGGGGCGCTCCTCCGGGTTGACGCCCAGCTCGGCCAGCACGTGCAGCCGCAGGGCGATCTCCGGATCGGCCGACAGCTGCACGGCGACCTGCCGGGCCAGCCGCGCGTCCACCCCGCGGTCCTGCAGCATCGCGGTCAGCTCCGCGAGCTCGCCGGCGGGGTTGCGGGTGAGCTCCCGCCGCTCCTTCTCGATCTCGAGGTCCAGCTGCTCGTTCTGCGTCTTGACCGAGGTGTACTCGCCCAGCGCCATCGAGACCGCGCCGGCGACCAGGCTCGCCACGCCGGCCAGGACGATCGCGCGCGGTGCGGCGCCGCCCCCGCCGACCCCGGCGACCAGGGCCGTGTTGGTGACCAGGCCGTCCATGGCGCCGAACACCGCGGCCCGGAGCCAGCCGCCCGAGACGTCGCCGTGGGTGTGCTCGTGGGCCTCGGCGTCGGGCAGCGCCGTGCTCACTCCTGGTCGGCCTCGGCGCCCAGCGGCACCGGCTCCTCGACGGCCGGGACAGGGATCGCGACGGCCGGCACTCCCTCGACCCGGTCGGCGGCGGCGAGCTGACCGCAGGCGCCATCGATGTCCTGGCCCCGGGTGTCGCGCACGGTGGTCGCGACACCGGCCGCCCGCAGCCGGGCGACGAACTCCCGCTGCGCGGGCAGCGGGCTGGCGTCCCAGGGGCTGCCCGGCGTCGGGTTCAGCGGGATGAGGTTGACGTGCGCGAGCTTCCCGGCCAGCAGCTTCCCGAGGAGGTCGGCGCGGAACGGCTGGTCGTTGACGTCGCGGATGAGCGCGTACTCCACCGAGTAGCGCCGGCCGGTCTTCCGCGCGTAGGCGTCGGCGGCGTCGATGACCTCGCCGACCTTCCAGCGGGTGTTGATCGGCACCAGGGTGTCGCGCAGCTCGTCGTCGGGGGCGTGCAGGCTGACCGCGAGGGTGACGTTGCGCCCCTCCTCGGTGAGCCGGCGGATCGCCGGCACCAGGCCGACGGTCGAGACGGTGACCGACCGCTGCGAGAGGCCCAGTCCGTAAGGGGCGGTGCCGAGCAGCGCGTCGAGGGTCTTGCGCACCCGGGCGTAGTTGGCCAGCGGCTCCCCCATGCCCATGAACACCACGTTGGACAGCCGCCCGGGCCCACCGGCGACCTCCCCGTTGGCCATGTCCGCGGCGGCCGCAACCGCCTGGCCGATGATCTCGGCCGCGGAGAGGTTGCGGGTGAGCCCGGCCTGGCCGGTGGCGCAGAACGGGCAGGCCATGCCGCAGCCGGCCTGGCTGGAGATGCAGACGGTGGCGCGGTCGGGATACCGCATGAGGACGCTCTCCACGAGCGCCCCGTCGTGCAGCCGCCAGAGCGTCTTGCGGGTGCGACCGTTGTCCGCGGTCTGGTGGCGGACGACGGTCAGCAGCCCGGGCAGCAGGGCCTCGCGCAGCGACTCGCGGGCGGCGGCCGGGATGTCGGTCATCAGTGCGGTGTCGGTGACCCCGCGGTAGAAGTGCCGGGCGAGCTGGTCGGCCCGGAACGCCGGCTGGCCGAGCTCGGCCACCGCCGCGCGGGCCTCCTCGCGGGTGAGATCGGCGAGGTGGCGCGGCGGCTTGCCGCGGCGGGGGGCATCGAAGACCAGGGGCAGGGCAGTCATAACCACTCCATGGTCCCACTCCCCCGGGCCACCGGGGCCGGTCCGGAGACCGAACTCACGCGAGCGGGGTGAATCCCTGGCAGGGTCTGGGGCCATGAGCCGGCTGGACGACGTCGACCTGAGCCTCTCCCTGGACAAGAAGGAGGGGACGAAACAGCTGGCCGCGGCGCAGGAGCGCCTGGTCCATCTGCGCCTGCTGCTGGGCGGGCAGATCGGGCCGGGTGAGCTCGGCCCGCCGCTGCTGGTGCTGTTCGAGGGCTGGGACGCCTCGGGCAAGGGCGGCGCGATCCAGCGGCTGGTCGGCGAGCTCGACCCCCGGCACGTCCGGGTGGCGCAGTTCGCCGCTCCCACGAACGACGAGAAGCGGCACCACTTCCTGTGGCGGTTCTGGCCGGTCCTGCCCGGCTGGGGCGGCATGGCCGTGCTCGACCGCTCCTGGTACGGCCGGGTGCTGGTCGAGCGGGTGGAGGGCTTCGCCACGGAGGAGGCGTGGCGCCGGGCCTACCAGGAGATCGTCGACCTGGAGACCTCGCTGGCCGCCGAGGGCACCGTGCTGGTCAAGTTCTGGATGCACGTCTCCCCCGAGGAGCAGCTCCACCGCTTCGAGTCCCGTCGCACGAACCCCTACAAGGCGTGGAAGCTCACCGACGAGGACTGGCGCAACCGGGAGAAGCGCGGCGAGTACGAGGCGGCGGTCGAGGAGATGCTCGACCGCACCGACACCCCGGTGGCCCCGTGGCACGTCATCCCGGCCGACGACAAGCGGTGGGCGCGCGTGGCCGTCGTTCGCACCGTGTGCGAGGCCGTCGAGTCGGCGCTGCACGCCCGCGGCATCGACCCCGATCCCCCGCTGCACCGATGAGTTCCGGTCGGCGCG
Organism: Blastococcus sp. SYSU DS0753; assembly: GCF_054051175.1. Classification (NCBI taxonomy): domain Bacteria; kingdom Bacillati; phylum Actinomycetota; class Actinomycetes; order Geodermatophilales; family Geodermatophilaceae; genus Blastococcus; species Blastococcus sp. SYSU DS0753. The sequence continues at coordinate 33,004 of NZ_JBJHAT010000013.1, forward strand.
CCGGTCGGAAGGGCATGACCACCACGCTGTCGCTGCCCGTACCGGGCGCCACCCTCGTCTACGACGTCCGCGGCCCCCTCCCGGCCGAGGACGGACAGCCGCCGCTGCTGATGATCGGCCAGCCGATGGACGCGAGCGGGTTCGGCACGCTCGCCGGCCTCTTCCCCGAAAGGACCGTGGTCACCGTGGACCCGCGGGGCCTGGGCCGCAGCACGCGCACCGACGGGCGCACCGATCACGATCCCGCCCGTCAGGCCGAGGATCTCCACCTGCTCGTCGAGGCCCTCGGCGCCGGTCCGGTCGACGTCTTCGCCAGCAGCGGCGGCGCGGTGACCGCGCTCGCCTGGGTGGCCGAGCACCCCGGCGACGTGCGCACCCTGGTCGCGCACGAACCCCCGATCCTGTCGGTCCTGCCCGACGCCGAGCAGGCCTTCGCCGCCGAACGGCAGGTGCAGCTCACCTACGACAAGAGCGGCTGGGGTGCGGGCATGGCCGCGTTCATCGCGCTCACCTCGTGGCAGGGCGAGTTCACCGACGAAATCGCCGCCCCCGACCCGGCCGTCTTCGGGCTGCCTGCCGAGGACGACGGATCGCGTACCGACCCCCTGCTCTCGGGCGCCTCCAACGCGGTCACCGCCTTCCGGCCGGACGCCGAGGCGCTCCGGTCCGCGGCCAGCCGGGTGGTGATCGCCGCCGGGACCGAGTCCCAGGGAACGGTCACCTGGCGTACCGCCGAGGCGACCGCACGGCTCCTCGGCTCCGAGCTGGCCGTCTTCCCGAGCCACCACGGCGGGTTCATGGGCGGCGAGTTCGGCCAGCCCGGCCAGCCAGAGGAGTTCGCGGCGCGGCTGCGGGAGGTCCTCGCGGGCTAAGCGGGACCGGCGTGCTGCCGGATCCACGCGTGCATGGCGATCCCGGCGGCGACGCCCGCGTTGATCGAGCGGGTCGAGCCGAACTGGGCGATCGAGACGGTGAGCGCCGCGCCGCCGCGCGCCTCCTCGGTGAGCCCCGGCCCCTCCTGGCCGAACAGCAGCACGCAGCGCTCGGGCAGCTCGGTGGTCTCGAGCGGGACCGCGCCGGGCCCGTTGTCGACGGCGACGACGGTGAGCCCCTGCCGGACCGCGAATGTCAGCAGCTCACCCACGTCGACGTGGTGGCGGAGGTGCTGGTACCGGTCGGTGACCATCGCCCCGCGCCGGTTCCACCGCCGTCGGCCCACCACGTGCACCTCAGCCGCGAGGAAGGCGTTGGCGGTGCGCACCACCGTTCCGATGTTCAGGTCGTGGCCGAAGTTCTCGATGGCGACGTGGAAGGGGTGCCGGCGCCGGTCGAGGTCGGCCACGATCGCCTCGACCGTCCAGTAGCGGTACCGGTCCACGACGTTGCGCCGGTCGCCCTCGGCGAGCAGCTGCGGGTCGTAGCGGGGGTCGTCCGGCCACGGCCCCGCCCACGGGCCGACGCCGACGGTCGTCCCCCAGTCGGTGGGGCCGGGCAGTTCGTCGTCGTGCACCCAGGGAGGATCGCAGGGGTGAGCACCGACGTCCTCCTGCACCTCCTGGAGCCGGCGCGGTGGCGCGCCGCCCTGCGGCAGGGGTCGATCCAGCCCGGCCCGGGCGGATTCGTCCACCTGTCGACGCCCGACCAGGTGCAGCTGCCCGCGCAGCGGCTGTCCCCCGGCCGCCGCGACCTCGTCCTGCTGGTCATCGACCCGGCGCGGCTCCGGCCCCGTCCCGGGTCCCACCCTGAGGCTGCGAAGGGTGGGGAGGAGGGGGTCCTTTCCCTCTACGGCGCCCTGCCGACGTCGGCCGTGGTCGCCGTCGTGCCCCACCGGCCGCCCGCGCCGCTCATCCTCCCCGCTCCCGACGACGCACTCGGGCGGGCGCTCGCGCTGTACACGTCCATCCCGCTCCGCCGGGCGATCGGTGTGGGCGACGTACCGGGCGGTGTCGCGGTGCTCGACCCGGACTTCCCGCACTCGCGGGACAACAACCGGCTGGTGCTCACCGGACCGGTGGACGCCGGCACCGTCGAGGCAGCGGCCGAGGAGGTGGGCGGCAACGCCGGCTGGACGCACCTCGCCGCACTGCTCGCCTGGCCGGGCGCCGGTCCGGTCGCCGCCGACCTCGCGGCCCGTGGCTGGAACGTCGAGGAGCTGGTGCTGATGGGCCGCTCCACGGCGCTCCCGGTGCCGGCTGCGGCGGTCGCAGCCGAGGTGGTGGACCAGCACGAGGTGCACGACCTGTGGGAGCGGGGCTGGCGCCGGGACCTGGCGTCGCTCGGTGAAGGGCTGGAGCCGGTGGTGCGGCAGCTCGTCGGTCGCGAACAGCTCAACGACCGGGTGGTCGCGGTGACCGACGTGGTGGTGCGGGAGGACGGCCGGGTGGTGGCCGCCGCACAGCTGCGGGTCGACGGCGCGACGGCGGCGGTGGAGTCGGTGATGACCGAGCCGGCCGCACGCGGGCGCGGGTACGGCGACGCGGTGCTCACCTGGGTACTGGGGCTGGCCGCCGAGGCCGGCTGCGACCTGGTCGTGCTGGAGGCCTCGGGCGACGACTGGCCGCGGCACTGGTACGCCCGCCGCGGGTTCACCGAGCTGGGGTCGACCTGGGCGGTCGACCGGCCTGCCTAGACCGGCGCGAGCACCGTCAGCAGCACGTAGGCGACGGCTGCGGACGGCAGCAGCGAGTCCAGCCGGTCCATGATCCCGCCGTGGCCGGGCAGCAGGTCGCCCATGTCCTTGATGCCGAGGTCGCGCTTGATGAGCGACTCGGCGAGGTCACCCACGGTCGCGGAGACGGCGAGCGCCGCGCCGAAGACCAGCCCGCCCCACCAGGGGGCGCCCAGGCCGAGGACCAGGATCGGCGTCGCCACGAGCATGCAGGTGAGCACCGAGCCCGCCATGCCCTCCCACGACTTCTTGGGGCTGATCGACGGCGCCATCGGGTGCTTGCCGAGCATCACCCCGGCGGCGTAACCACCGACGTCGCTGGCCACCACCGTGGCGATGAAGGCGATCACCCGCAGCGCGCCGTCGACGGGCACCAGGAGCAGCACGGCGAAACCGGCCAGCAGCGGCACGTAGAGCGCGACCAGCACCCCGGCGGCCGCATCCCTCCGGTAGCCGACCGGCCCGCCTGCCAGCCGCCACAGCAAGACCGCCAGCGCGGTGAGGAAGAAGCCGGCCAGCAGGCCGGTCGGGCCGCGCGTCCAGGCGAGGGCCTCCATGGCGAAGGCCCCCACGAGCAGCGGGACCAGCGGGGCGGAGAACCCGCCCTTGCCCAGGGCCCGGGTGATCTCGACGACGGCGACGAGGATCGCCGCGACGAGCACGCCCAGGAACGCCGGCCGCCAGAGGAGCAGCGACAGCAGGACGAGCGCGACCAGACTCACCCCGACGCCGATGGCCGCGCGCAGGTTCCGCCCGGCCCGGCTCACCGGCTGCTCCGTGGTGGGGAGCTGCGCGACCTCCTCGGGCAGGGGCAGAGCCGTGGAGGTGGGGACGTCATCGGGCTCGGCCACCTCGCTGTCGTCCGGGACCGGGACCGGCTGGCGCGGCGGGAGCGGCGGCAGCGGACGCGAGGCCGCGATCGGGACCGGCCCGGTGTCGCCGTCCCGACGGCGCTCGCCCGACATCGGGCCGCCGCGCCGCGGGAACGGCTGACCCCCCGGGCGCAGGGCACCCGGGCGGTCGGCGGAGGGAGACGACATGGTCGTGCGGCGGCCGGCGAGGTCAGACCTCGAGCAGCTCGCTCTCCTTGTTCTTCATCGCCTCGTCGACCTGCGCCACGTGCTGCTCGGTGAGGTGGTCGAGCTCCTTCTCGGCGCGGCGCACCTCGTCCTCACCGGCCTCGCCGTCCTTGGCGATGCGGTCGAGCTCGTCCTTGGCCCGGCGCCGGATGTTCCGGATCGCCACCTTGGCATCCTCGCCCTTGGCGCGGGCCTGCTTCACCAGGTCGCGGCGCCGCTCCTCGGTCAGCTGGGGGAACACCACCCGCAGGATCTGGCCGTCGTTGGTCGGGTTGACGCCCAGGTCGCTGTCGCGGATGGCCTTCTCGATGGCCGTCAGCTGGCTCATGTCGTAGGGCTTGATGACCGCCATGCGCGCCTCGGGCACGGTGATCGACGCCATCTGCGGCACCGGCGTGTAGGCGCCGTAGTAGTCGACCATGATCTTGTTGAACATCGAGGGGGCGGCCCGGCCGGTGCGCACCGACCCCAGGTCCTCCCGTGCCACCGAGAGGGCCTTGTCCATCCGCTCCTCGGCGTCGAGCAGGGTGTCGTCGATCACGGGGTGTCCCTCCTGCGGCGGTTGTCGTCCCGCCGGCGTCCTCGTCTGTGCGCGACCGGTGCGGCCGGCGTCAGGCCGGCTGGCTGATCAGCGTGCCGATCCTCTCACCTGCGGTGGCGCGGGCGATGTTGCCGTCGCGCAGCAGGTCGAACACCACGATCGGCATCTTGTTGTCCATGCAGAGGCTGATCGCCGTCGCGTCCGCCACCTTCAGCTGCTTGGCCAGCACCGTCGCGTAGTCCAGGTCCTGGTACATGACGGCGTCCGGGTTGGTGCGCGGGTCGTCGTCGTAGACGCCGTCGACGCCGTTCTTGCCCATGAGCAGGACCTGGCACTCGATCTCCAGCGCCCGCTGCGCGGCGACGGTGTCGGTGGAGAAGTAGGGCATCCCGGCGCCGGCGCCGAAGATGACCAGCCGCCCCTTCTCCAGGTGCCGGATGGCCTTGCGCGGAATGTAGGGCTCGGCGACCTGGCCCATGGTGATCGCGGACTGCACCCGGGTCTCCAGGCCCGCCTTCTCGCAGAAGTCCTGCAGCGCGAGGCAGTTCATGACCGTGCCGAGCATGCCCATGTAGTCGGCCTTGGTGCGGTCCATGCCGGCCTGGGACAGCTCCGCGCCACGGAAGAAGTTGCCGCCACCCATCACGACGGCGACCTGCGTGCCCCGCGAGACGACCTCGGCGAGCTGCTCCGCGATGCCCCGCACGATGTCGGCGTCGACGCCGACCTTGCCGCCGCCGAAGGACTCACCGGAGAGCTTGAGCAGCACCCGCTGGTAGCCGCTGCCGTCGGCCGGCTGGAAGGCGGTGGGGGCGGAGAGCGGCGCGGTGGTGTCGGTCAACGAATCATCCCTGGAGTGGTCGATGGGTGCTGTCGGTGGTGTGTGATCCTGCCGCATCCCGCTGCCCGGCTCCTGCCGAGCGGGGGGCGTCCGCACAGACGACCGGCCCCGTCCCACGAGGGAACGGGGCCGGTCATCCGTACCGGGTGCGGCTCAGGCCTGGCCGACCTCGAAGCGCGCGAAGCGCTCGACGGTCAGGCCGGCCTCGTCGACGATCTGCTTGACCGTGCGCTTGGGCTCGGTGATCGACGGCTGCTCGAGGAGGACGAAGTCCTTGTAGTAGGCGTTGACCCGACCCTCGACGATCTTGGAGATCGCCTGCTCGGGCTTGCCCTCCTCCTTGGCGGTCTGCTCGGCCACGCGGCGCTCGGTCTCGACCGCCTCGGCCGGGACCTCGTCGCGGCTGAGGTAGCGCGGCCGCGCGGCGGCGATGTGCATCGCCAGGCTGCGGGCGGCGTCCTCGCTGCCACCGGAGTACTGCACGGCGACACCGATGGCCGGGGGCAGGTCGGTGGCCCGCTTGTGCAGGTAGACGGCGGTGGTGCCGTCGAAGGCGACGAAGCGCGAGAGGACCAGCTTCTCGCCGATGCGGGCGGACTCGCCCTCGACGAGCTTCTCGACGGTCTGCCCGTCGGCCTCGGTGCTCAGCAGCGCCGCGGCGTCGGCCGCCTTGTTCTCGAGGCCGATCGCGAGCAGCCGCTCGGCGAGGGCGACGAAGTCGGCGTTCTTCGCGACGAAGTCGGTCTCGCAGTCGAGCTCGAGCAGGGCGCCGTCCTTGCTGACGACGATGCCGTTGGTGGTCGAGCGCTCCAGGCGCTTGCCGACGTCCTTGGCACCCTTGACCCGGAGCAGCTCGACGGCCTTGTCGTACTCGCCGTCGGCCTCGGTCAGGGCCTTCTTGGCGTCCATCATGCCGGCGCCGGTGGCGTCGCGGAGACGCTTGACGTCGGCAGCGGTGAAGGCAGGCATGTCTCTTCCCTCTGGTCGGGTGGTGCGTGCTGTGGAACGGCCGTGCGGCGGCGCCGCCCTCCCGCCGATCAGCGGGAGGACGGCGCCGGACCGTCAGACGGCGTTGGTCTCCTTGCCACCGGTGGTGGCGGGGACGTCCTCGACCGGGGCGACCTCGCCGACGGTGACGTCGGCCGGCTGCGCCGGGGTCTCCGGCAGCGGGGTGGCGGTGGCGTCGGCGTCGGCCGGCGCGGCAGCGGCGTCGCCACCGCCGGTGAGCAGCTCGCGCTCCCAGTCGGCCAGCGGCTCGCCGGCGCCGACGGCCGGCTCGCCGCCGTCCTCACGACCGGCGTTGGCCTGCGCGGCCGACCGGGCCATGAGCCCCTCGGCGACGGCGTCGGCGATGACCCGGGTCAGCACCGTGATGCTGCGGATCGCGTCGTCGTTGCCCGGGATCTTGTAGTCGACCTCGTCGGGGTCGCAGTTGGTGTCCAGGATCGCGACGACCGGGATGTTGAGCTTGCGCGCCTCGCCGACGGCGATGTGCTCCTTCTTGGTGTCCACGATCCAGATGGCGCTGGGCACCTTCTGCATGTCGCGGATACCGCCGAGGCTGCGCTCGAGCTTGGCCTTCTCGCGGCTGAGGACCAGCTGCTCCTTCTTGGAGAGGCTGACCAGCACGCCGGTCTGCTCCTGGTCCTCGAGCTCCTTGAGGCGCTGGAGGCGCTTGTGCACGGTCTGGAAGTTGGTGAGCATGCCGCCCAGCCAGCGCTGGTTCACGTAGGGCATGCCGACGCGCGTCGCCTGCTCGGCGACGACTTCCTGCGCCTGGCGCTTGGTGCCGACGAAGAGGATCGAGCCACCGTGCGCGACCGTCTGCTTGACGAACTCGTAGGCGTTGTCGATGTACCCGAGCGTCTGCTGCAGGTCGATGATGTAGATGCCGTTGCGCTCGGTGAAGATGAAGCGCTTCATCTTCGGGTTCCAGCGACGGGTCTGGTGCCCGAAGTGCACGCCGCTGTCGAGCAGCTGCTTCATGCTGACGACTGCCATATCGCAGCCCTTCTGCTCCGCGCGCGACCGAGGCCGCACGCATTCCGGTTGTCGCGGGCACCGGGTGGTGCACCGCCCTGGCGCCCTGCGGCACCACTCACCCGGCTGGGCCGGGACCGAGGTGGCGACTGCCCCGCCGATCGGCGGGAAGAGGACGCGCGAAGTCGACCCGCTCGCACGGGCCGCACCGGTCAGCATACCCGTCCACAGGCGCTGCTCGTCCGCCGGTCGGATCGCCGCCGGCATGCCACGCTGCCCCTCCGGAACCGGCCCGTCCCGCCGGTCGACGAGGAGGTCCACCCGTGAGCGTTGCGCCGGACAGCACGGAGCGCAGCCCCCGGTCCCAGACGCGGCTGCAGCGAGCCGTCCGGCTCGTGATCCTCGGGGTGCTGCCCACCGTCGTGGCCGCCTCGATCCTGGACGACCGACTGGCCCGCCCGCTCGCCCACCTCATGCCCTCGGCCACCAGCGAGGCGCTGGGTGCCGCGGTGCTCCCGCTGCTCGTCGCCCTCGCCACCGTGGCCGGGGAGCAGCGGCGGGCGCGGGGCGCCCCCTATCCCCCGTGGCTGACCGGCCTGATCTGCGGCTTCGTCCTCGCGATGCTGCTGCTGGCGCCGCCGCCGGGCCGCGGTGGCACGGGGAACTCGGTCGTGCACGACACCGTGCCGGTCTTCGTCACGGGCACGTGGGTGGGCTACGCGGCGCTGGCCGCCGGCTGGTTGGTGACCATGCAGCTGCGCAGCGCACGCGAGGAACGGGACTTCCGGCGGGGCCGGCTCGACCTCGCGCTCCCGCCCGCCCCGCCCGACGGCCGGGACGCGATCCTGCTCGGCCTCGCCGTGGCGTACGCGGTGCCCGTCAGCGTGCTCGTGGCGGTCCTCGCCGTCGGGTAGCGCGGCGGTGGCTGCCCCACCCGCCGTCCACAGCGCCGACAGGCGTCCACAGGCGACGCCGGGCGCCCTCCACCGGACCGCGGGGCGGCCAGCATCGAGGGGTGCCCTACCGCGCCGCGCCCTTCGCCGCCTTGCTCCTCGGTCTGGTGACGCTGGCCGGAGGCGTCCCCGCAGCGGCCGCGCCCGAGCGGGTCGTCGAGACCCGGCTGGAATCGATCTGGAGCCCTCCCCTGCCCGGCGAGCCCGTGGTCGGCCGGCCGTTCGAGCCGCCGCCGCACCGGTACGGGCCGGGGCACCGTGGAGTGGATCTCGCGGGTGCACCCGGCTGCCCCGTCCTGGCCGCGGGGGACGGGGTGGTCGTCTTCGCGGGGATGGTCGCCGGGCGGCCGGTGGTCAGCGTCGACCACCTCGGCGGGCTGCGGACGACCTACGAACCGGTGACGCCGTCGGTGGGCGCCGGCCAGGCGGTCGCCCGCGGAGCCGTGCTCGGCGTGCTGGCGACCGGGCACACCGGCTGCCGGGCGCCCGCCTGCCTCCACTGGGGTCTGCGCCGCGGTGAGGACTACCTGGACCCGATGTCACTCCTCCGGTCTCCGCAGGTCCGGCTGCTGCCCCTCGGCACAGGCGTCAGCCCGGACGCCGGGCGCTCCAGACCGTCCAGCGGTCGGCCTCCTCCAGCGGCCCGTCGGGCAGCCTGGTTCGCAGGGCCTGGACCAGCTCGGCGAGCTCGCCGTCGGTCAGCTCGTGGAGGATCGAGCGGCCGGTGCGGGCGGTGATCTCCGCCAGGTAGGGCTCCGGGCCTGGATACCGGCGACGGACCTCCCACAGCGACGTGGTGCCGACGTCGCCGAAGCCGGCCGCGGTGAGGGTCGCCAGGAACTCCACGGGGTCAGGTCGACGACGGTCCTCGACGTCCAGCAACCGCGGGAAGACCTCGAACAGCCAGCCTCGCGGGTGGCCGGGCGAGCCCGGCTGGGCGACGTCGTCGGCGGTGCGGTCCTGAACGAGGTAGGTACCACCGGGCCGGAGCAGCCGGAACGCCTCGGCGGCAACAGCCGACGGATCGGGCGTGTGGTGCACCAGCGCCCGTTCGAAGACGACGTCGGCGCAGGCGTCCGGTAGTCCGGTGGCGGTCGCCTCCCCGACGGTGAACTCGACGCCGGGGAGACCGCCGTGATCAGCGCGCGCGGAGACGAGGATCGGCCGGCTGGAGTCGACGCCGATGACGCGAACGGCGCCGAGCTCGTGCCATGCGCGGGTGTAGGGGCCCCCGCCGCAGCCGACGTCCACGACCACGGCGCCCGTCGGCTCGACCAGCCGACTGACGGTGTCGCGCCAGGAGGCGTCCACTTCCCGGCCCGAGTACGTCCGCCGGTTCCTGGCGTCGTGGAAGTCGATGGGCACGCGCCGCCTCCAGGTTCGCGCGGCCGATGCTCCGAGCATAGGACGTTCCGCATCCCGCCGACCGACAGCCGGTGACGGATCGTGCACCGCGAGCAGGCGCAGATCCCCGACGAGCCGGTGACCCGGCGCTACCGTCGGGGAGTGCGATTTGGACGCAAGCGGGCCGCGAAGTCCCGCGCGGGCGAGCCGACCGGCGCTCCGGCTGCCACGAACGAGCCGGTCGAGGGTGGGCCCGTCGAGGGCGGCCAGGATCCCGACCAGGTGCTCCGCGACCTGCGCCGGGTGATCGACACGTTCGGCTGGGCGGTCCTGCACGGCGGCGGCAACCCCGGCGAACCGCGGTACTCCTACACCGTGGGGCTCGCTGCCTGGCAGCACCCCGAGGTCATCGTGGTCGGGCTGCCCTTCCCCGCCGCAGAGAAGTACCTGAACCTGGTCGGCGAGGCCGTCCGCGCCGGGGCGCGTTTCATCCCCGGAGCGGCGACGACCGCACTCACCGACGCCGACTCCCCCGTGGTGTTCCTCCGCGTCGAGGAGACCGAGCGGCTCACCGTGGTCGAGCAGCTCCACGGCTCGGTGGACGCGCTGCAGCTGGTGTGGCCGGACTCCACCGGCCGGCTCCCCTGGCAGGAGGGGCACCGCAACCCGCCGGGGACCCAGCCCCTGCTGGGCCCCCGGACGGGGGACGAGCCCGCCGGGGACTGAGGGCCGGGGCGCACGCACGGACACGGCGACGGACGGGAGCTCGTCGTCGAGCCGCGCCTGGCCGCGGGCGAGGGCTCGGGGAGGCCGTGCTGAGTCACCAGAGAGACCACGACCGGTCGAACTGCACGTACAGGAGGACCCGCTCTCCGATGACGTGGATCCCAGTGCAGACGCGGCGCCGATCGAGCAGGCTGCGCGCCCTGCACACCTCCTGCGGCAGGCCGACGCTCGCCGCCAGGTCCGCGGCTGACTGACCGCGGGGCCCACGCAATGTCAGCTCGCGCCAGCAGCCACCGGACCCGCACGCCACCTCCTCCCGCGCGACCGTGACACCGGTGGGGAGCGCGGGGGTGTCCGAGGACGGCGGAACGGCGCCCTCGTCGAACGCCAGCCGCAACGTGGGCGCGGCGAGGACCAGAGCGGTGGCCACCGCGAGCACGGCGGACCACACCCGCAGCGATCGCCGGGACCGCAGCGCGCGGCCGCGCATCGCGGACGCACGAGATGACGAACCGCTGCCGTGCTGCCGAGGCAAGACGACTGCCCAGCTGTCGTCAGGGGATCGGCCTCAGGCGATGTCGGCGAGCTTGGTGCGCAGGTGCAGGACCGCCTTGGTGTGCAGCTGGCAGATCCGGCTCTCGGTCACGCCGAGCACCCGGCCGATGTCGGCGAGCGTCAGGCCCTCGAAGTAGTAGAGGGAGACGACGACCTTCTCCCGCTCGGGCAGCTGCTCGACGGCGCGGGCCAGCAGCTGCCGGGCCTCGCCGTGCTCCGCCATCGCCTGCGGGTCCAGCGCGCTGGGGTCCCGGAGCGTGTCACCGAGGCGCGGGGAGCCGCCGTCGTCGTCGGTGAGCAGCTCGTCGAGCGCGACGACGTTGACCAGGGAGAGCTGGCCGAGGAACTTCCGGATGTCCTCGACGTCCATGTCCATGGCGTTGGCGACCTCTTCGTCGCTCGGCGTCCGGTGCAACTTGCTCTCGAGCTCGGCGACGGTGCGCTCGAAGGCGCGCGCCTTGACGCGGACCGACCGCGGGATCCAGTCGGTGTTGCGGAGCTCGTCGATGATCGCGCCGCGGATGCGCGCCATCGCGTAGCTCTCGAACTTCACCTCGCGGGTCGGCTCGTAGCGGGTGATGGCGTCGATCAGCCCGAACGTGCCGTAGGAGATGAGGTCGGCCTGCTCCACGTGTGCGGGCAGACCGCTGCCCACCCGGCCGGCGACGTACTTCACCAGCGGCGCGTAGTGCAGGATCAGCCGGTCGCGCAGCCCGGAGTCCCGGCCCTCGACGTACCGCGCCCACAGGTCGGCCAGCAGGGCATCGCGGTCGTCATCGGACCCGTCGATGCGATGGATGGTTGCCTCAGACACGGTCGCGCTCCTCGGTCGTGCTGCGCGGGCACCGTCCGTGGTCCCGCGTGGTCATGACTGCCGCCGCAGGTCCCGCCCTCCGGCCGCCCGCCTCAGGCACGGGGATGCGCCTGGGCGTGGACCGCACGGAGCCGTTCGACCGTCACGTGCGTGTAGATCTGTGTCGTCGCGAGGCTAGCGTGGCCAAGCAGCTCCTGTACGGAACGCAGGTCCGCGCCGCCCTCGAGCACGTGCGTGGCGGCGGAGTGCCGCAGCCCGTGCGGGCCGATGTCCGGCGCACCCGGGACGTCGGCCGTCGCGGCGTGCACGGTGCGGCGGGCCTCGCGTGCGTCGAGCCGGCCCCCCCGCAGACCGAGCAGCAGCGCCGGACCGGAGTCCGGCCGGGCCAGCGCCGGCCGCCCGCGGGTGAGCCAGGCGTCCAGCGCCCGCTCCGCGGGGACGCCGTAGGGCACGCTGCGCTCCTTGCGCCCCTTGCCCAGCACCCGCAGCAGCCGGCGGCCCCGGTCGACGTCGTCGACGTCGAGCCCCACGAGCTCGCTGACCCGGATGCCGCTGGCGTAGAGCAGCTCGAGGACGACGGCGTCGCGCAACCGCGCCGGGTCGTCGGCCCCCGCCGCGGTCTCCACGAGCGCCCGCGCCTGATCGGGGGCGAGCACGTCGGGCAGGGTGCGGAGCGCCTTCGGGCTCACCAGGCGCTGTCCGACATCCTCGGGGGTCATGCCGGCCCGGCGCAGCCAGGCGGTGAACGAGCGCGCCGCCGAGGCGTGCCGGGCGGTGGTCGACCGGCTGTGCCCGCGGGTGCGCCCCTGGGCGAGCCAGCTGCGCAGGGTGGCGAGGTCGAGGTCGTGCGGCTGGGTGCCGCTGCGCCGGGCCAGGTGGTCCAGCAGCCGGGCGACGTCGCCGACGTAGCTGCGCACGGTGTTCGCCGACAGGTCGCGCTGCCCGGTCAGGTGCTCCTCGTAGCCGGCCAGCGCCTCGGCCAGCGCGGGCGGGAGCCCGGCGCGGACCTCGTCGGTGCTGGGGGTGGCCACGACTGCACCGTCCGTCGGTGCCCGGCCCCGGTCAAGCCGCCGCGCCGGGCGGCTTCGCCCGCGGGGCCAGCCGCCAGCCGGTGCCGGTCCACTCCACGAGGTCGGCGATCTCCAGGGCGGGCAGCACCCGCAGCACCTCCAGGACGTCGCACCCCGCCGTCCGGGCCAGCCGCTCCGGGCTCACGCCGATGCGCACCGGGCAGGCGTCGAGCACCCGGGCGGCGAGGTCGGAGAGCCCGTCCCGCGGGGACACCGGGCGCTCGACCGGGGGCGCCAGGTCGTCGCCGATGCGGCCGACCGCCTCGATGACCTGCGCGGCCGACGTCACCAGGGCCGCCTCGGACTGCCCGTCCCGGAGCAGCTCGTGGCAGCCGACCGACAGGGCACTGGTCACCGGCCCGGGCACCACGAGCACCGGGCGGCCCAGCTTCCGAGCGCGCGCGGCCGTCGCCAGGGCCCCGGATCGGGCGGCCGCCTCGACGACGACCGTTCCGCAGGTCAGCGCCGCGATGAGCCGGTTGCGGACGAGGAAGCGGTGCCGCAGCGGGGCGCAGCCGGGTGGCCACTCGCTCACCAGCAGGCCCGTCTCGGCGATCCGGTGGAACAGCGCCCCGTGGCCCGCCGGGTAGGGGCGGTCCACCCCGCAGGAGAGGACCGCGACCGTGGGCGCCCCCGCGGCCAGCGCTCCCCGGTGCGCGGCGCCGTCGATCCCGTAGGCACCCCCCGAGAGGACGGTCCAGCCCCGCTCGCCCAGCTGGTGGCCCAGCTCCGCGGCCACGTGCTCGCCGTAGGCGCTGGCGGCGCGGGCGCCCACCACGCCGACCGAGCGGGCGGTCACCTCGTCGAGCCGGGCCGGTCCGCGCACCCACAGCGCGAGGGGCGGAACGAGCGCCAGCGTGCGGTCGGTCTGCTCCCGACGGTCGAGCGGTTCCTCCGCGACCGCGACCGTGAGCGCGTGGAGCTGGAACGCCGGCCACTCGTCGTCCTCGGGCACGACCACCCGGGCGTCGCACCGCTCGGCGCGGCGCAGGTCGGCCAGGCTTGCTTCCTCTTCCGCGCGGGCGCCGACCAGCGAGCGGATACCGGCCGGTGCGGCACCGGTCCGGAGCCGCCGCACCGCCTCGACCGGGCCGACGTCCTCGACGTAGCGCCAGAGGTCGACGGTGCCCGGTTCGACCGCCCGGGTCAGCCACGCCCGCGCCCGGCGGACCCCCGGGTGCACCACCCCGCTTACCGCCGGCGCGGCGGCCGCGTCCTCCAGGTCCTCTTCGAGGGTGGTCACGCCGCCGCCCGCTGGAGCCGCATGCCGAGGGCCTCGGCGACGTCGTCGGCGTGGGGCACGGTCCGGCCGGCGAGGTCGGCCAACGTCCAGGCGACCCTCACCACCCGGTCGAAGCCCCGCACCGAGATGGCGCCGCGCTCCAGCGCCCGCTCAGCCAGCCGCAGCGCCGGGCGCGGGATCGCGAACGGCTCGCGCAGCAGGCGGCCTGGCACCTCGCTGTTGAGGGCGTGGCCGGTGCCGGCCAGCCGCTCCCGCGCCGCGGCACGCGCCCGGGCCACCCGCTGGGCGACGTCGGCGGTGGACTCCGGGGCGGGCAGCCCGTCCAGCCAGGCCGCCCGGGTGACCGGAGGCAGCTCGACCCGCAGGTCGACCCGGTCGAGCAGCGGACCGGACAGCCGCGACTGGTAGCGCCGCCGTACCAGCGGGCTGCAGGTGCAGGCAGTGTCACCGGCGGCGGTGGCGCACGGGCAGGGGTTCGCGGCCAGCACGAGCTGCGCGCGGCACGGGAACGTGGCGGCGCCGGCGGCCCGCTGGATGGTCACCTGCCCGCGCTCCAGCGGCTGGCGCAGGGTGTCCAGCACCGCGCGGGGGAACTCCGGCGCCTCGTCCAGGAACAGCACGCCGCGATGGGCCCGGCAGAGCGCGCCCGGCCGGATCTGGCCGGAGCCGCCGCCGATGAGCGCCGCCATCGTCGCGGAGTGGTGCGGCGCCTCGAACGTCGGCCGGGTGACCAGCGGCGCCTCCGGCGGAAGGGTGCCGGCGACGGAGTGGATGGCGGTGACCTCGAGCGCCGCCTCCTCGTCCAGCGGCGGGAGCAGCCCGGGCAGGCGCTCGGCGAGCATGGTCTTGCCGGCGCCGGGTGGTCCGGCCAGGTAGAGGTGGTGCCCACCCGCGGCGGCGACTTCCACCGCCCGGCGGCCCGCGGCCTGCCCGACGACGTCCCCGAGGTCGGGGACCGGCGGCTGCGGCGGCACCGCGCCCCGACCGTGCGGCACCAGCCGCTCGGTGCCCGTCAGGTGCGCGACGAGCTGGGTGAGCGTGCCGACGCCGAGCACTTCGACCCGATCCACCAGGGCGGCCTCGGCGGCGTTCGCGACGGGGACGACGACCTGCGCGTGCCCGGCCCGCGCGGCGGCCAGGACGGCCGGCAGGACTCCGCGGATGGCGCGCACCGACCCGTCCAGCCCCAGCTCGCCGAGGAGCACGAGCCGGTCCACGGCCCGCCGCCGCACGGCGCCGGCCGCGGCCAGCACTGCGGCGGCCAGCGCCAGGTCGAACCCGCTCCCCTGCTTGGGCATCGAGGCCGGCGACAGGCCGATGGTGACCCGGCGGGCGGGGAACTCGCCCCCGGCGTTGGCGATCGCCGCGCGCACCCGGTCGACCGACTGGCGGACCACGGCGTCGGGCAGCCCGACGAGGACGACGCCGGGCAGCCCGGCGGCGATGTCCACCTCGACCTCGACCATCGCGCCGCGGACCCCGGCGAGACCGACCGACCAGGTGCGGGCGAGGGTCACGAGAACGCCCCGCGCAGGTGGGTGACGACCGCCGGGCGCTCGGGGCGCGCCAGCACGCCCACGACGTCGAACCGCACCTCCGGTGCGTGCTCGTCGTGCGCCGCCAGCCAGCGCTGCGCCAGCACCCGCAGCCGCCGCTGCTTGGCCGGCGTGACCGCCTCGACGGGAGAGCCGTACCCGGTGCCCCGCCTGGTCTTCACCTCGCAGAAGACCAGGGCGTCGCCCTCCCGGGCGACGACGTCGAGCTCACCCTCGCGGCAGCGCCAGTTGCGATCGAGGACCTGCAGTCCGCGGTCGGTCAGGTAGGCGACGGCGATCCGCTCGCCGTGGGCGCCGAGTTCGGTGGTGGGAGGCACCCCTCGACCGTGCCGCTCCGGGGGCGGCGGGCAAAGGGGCGGCGGCGGTCTGTGGATGACGCCGCCGGGTGTGGACGGCTAGGGCAGGCGCGGGCCGTCCGGCAGCTCGAGGTCGGGTTTGTCGAGCTCCTCGACGTTGACGTCCTTGAACGTCAGCACCCGCACGTTCCGCACGAACCGGGCGGGCCGGTACATGTCCCACACCCAGGCGTCGGAGAGCTTGAGCTCGAAGTAGATCTCTCCCCCGGCCTCCCGCACCTGCAGGTCCACGGAGTTGGCCAGGTAGAACCGGCGCTCGGTCTCCACCACGTAGGTGAACTGCCGGACGATGTCCCGGTACTCGCGATAGAGCTGCAGCTCCATCTCGGTCTCGTACTTCTCGAGGTCCTCGGTGCTCATCGGTCCTCGGTGCTCGTCAGGGCTCGGGACACAGGGCGCATGGCCCCATCATCGACCATGGCGGTGCGACCGGTCAGGTGGGTGGTCCGCGCGGCGTGCAGGTCGCGGGCCCGGGCGACGTTGACGTACCGCATCCGGTGCTCCGGGCAGGGGCCGTGCCGCTCCAGCGCGGCGGTGTGCACGTCGGTGATGTAGCCCTTGTGGCCCGCGAAGTCGTACTCGGGCCAGCGCTCGTGCAGCTCGGCCATGATCCGGTCGCGGGTGACCTTGGCGAGCACCGAGGCGGCGGCGACGCAGGCGGCCACCCGGTCGCCCTTCCAGACCGCCAGCCCCGGGCGCGCGAGCCCGGGCACGGGGAAGCCGTCGGTCAGCACGTAGTCCGGGCCGGGGTCCAGCGTGCTGACCGCGCGGCGCAGCGCCTCGATGTTGGTGACGTGCATGCCCCTGGCGTCGAGGTCCTCGACCGGCAGGACGACGACCGACCAGGAGACGGCGCGCTGCACGATCTCCTCGTAGACGCGCTCGCGGGTGGCTGCGGTGAGCAGCTTGGAGTCGGCCAGCCCCGGCACCCGGCCGCGGCGCCCCGCGGGCAGCACGCAGGCCGCGGCGACCAGCGGACCGGCGCAGGCCCCGCGGCCGGCTTCGTCGGCTCCGGCGACGGTCTCGAAGCCGCGGCGTCGCAGCGCGCGCTCCATGTCCCACAACGCGTCGGGCTGGTCGTCGGCGACCGTCCTCCGGGCACGCACCACCGGCGCGGATCGAGGGTGGGTGGGACGAGCAGCCATCGCGGCACGACAGTACGACGACGGGCGCGGGGACGACGCCCGCCCCCGGACGCCCCGCGGGCCGGCTCCCAGGAGTTCGGGAGCCGGCCCACGGAGCCGTCGGAGGATCGGTCAGAGGTCGGCGGTCGCCTCGGGGGCGGGCGCCGGCAGGGAGTGGGCTCCACAGGTGCAGCCCGGCGTGCGGTTGGAGAGCACCAGCGACACCGCGTGGGCCCGGTCGCGGGCACCCAGCTTGCGCAGGATCGCCTTGACGTGGGACTTGACGGTGTCCTCGCTGATGAAGAGATTGCGGCCGATCTGCCGGTTGGACAGCCCCTGGAGCAGCTCGTCCAGGACGTCCTGCTCCCGGCGGGTCAGCGGCACCTCGGGTGCGAACGGCTTCGCCGCGGGCACGGCCGAGGGCTCCACCCGGCGGATCTGCGGGTCGACGACGACCCGGCCGGCGCGGGCGGCCAGGACCGCCCAGCCGAGCAGCGTCGGGGACGTGTTGATCATCAGGTAGCCGCGGATGCCGGCGGCCAGCGCCTCGTTGACCACGGCCGGGTCCTCCGAGGTCGCCAGGGCGACGATCGCGACCCGGGGGAAGCGGCGACGCAGGTCGCGGCAGGCGTTCAGCGTGGCCGGCCGGCCGGAGCCCAGCTCCACCACGACCGCATCGGGGCGTGCCGTCTCGACGAGGGTGAGGGCCCGCCGCAGCTCGCCGGGCGTGCCCACCGCCTGCATGCCGGCGGTCTCGTTGACCATGCTGACCAACCCGCGACGCAGGACGGGCGCGTCGGCGAGGAGGAGCACGCGGGTGACACCGCGTGCGGTGCTCGCCATGGGTGCGGACACGACTGACTCCGTTTCACTTCCGAGTAGGTTTTTCAATCTCTGCATCGGAAGGGTGAAACGGTTGCTTTAATGCTTTTCCAACCTTTCCTTCAGCCGTTATCGGCATCCGGAACGGTGCAATGCGTGAGTCACAGCCGTAACGGCGCGACCATTAGCGGGACGGCGGCACGCTCCTGGGCCACCGGCGCCGGCGCCAGGCGCTGATCGGCACGGCGCCGGCCAGCCCGGCCGCCCACGGCAGCACCGCCAGCGCCGCCCCGGCCGGGACCGGGGCCGGCTCACCGGCGGGCGCACCTGCCGCCGCCTCGACGCCCTGGATGTCCGGCGAGTCCAGCAGGCCGAACCGGTCCAGCGGCCACACGATGACCGCCGCCTTGCCGATGACGTCGTCGACGGCGATGGTGCCGGCGTACTCGTCGCCCATGTGGGAGCGCGAGTCCGCGGACGCCGAGCGGTGGTCGCCCATGACCCAGAGCCGCCCCTCGGGCACGGTCACCGGGCCGAACGCGCGTCGCTCGATGGGCGTGTCCTCGAAGATGTAGGGCTCCTCGAGCGGCTCGCCGTCCACGGTGACCCGGCCCTCGAGGTCGCAGCACTGCACCGTCTGGCCCTCGGTGGCGATCACCCGCTTGACGAAGTCGTCCTCGCTGGGCGGCGCGACGCCGATGGTGCGCCCCACCCACAGCAGCGCGCCGGTGAACCAGTTGTCCGGCTCGTCCACCGAGATCTCCGGCGTCCAGGTGTCGGGGCCGCGGAAGACGACGATGTCGCCGGGCTCGGGCTCGCCGAACCAGTACGGCACCTTGTTGACCAGCACCCGGTCGCCGGTGCAGCCGGTGCAGCCGTGCAGGGTCTGCTCCATCGACCCGGAGGGGATGAAGAACGCCTGCACGAAGAAGGTCTTGACCACCAGGGCCAGCACGAAGGCGATCAGCAGCAGGACGGGCAGCTCCCGCAGCAGCGAGCCCTTCTTCGCGTCCTCGTCCCGGCGACGGCGCCGGCCGGGCTTCTCGGCGGCCGGCGCACCGTCGTGCGTCTCGTCGGGCTCGTCGGGTTCGCCCGGAACGACGTCGGCGGGCCCCCCGGGCCGGTCGCTGCTCATCAGGAGCAAGCGTACGGCGCAGGGGACCCGCCGAGATCCAGCCGGTCGGGCCGGCTGCAGGCGTGTCCTCGCGAGGAGGTCAGCGCGCGACGGTCTCGCGCTTCTCCTTGATCTTGGCGGCCTTGCCGCGCAGCTCGCGGAGGTAGTAGAGCTTGGCGCGGCGCACGTCACCGCGGGTGAGCACCTCGATCTTCTCGACGACCGGGGTGTGCACCGGGAAGGTGCGCTCCACGCCGACGCCGAAGCTCACCTTGCGCACGGTGAAGGTCTCGCGGATGCCCCCGCCCTGGCGGCGGATGACGACGCCCTGGAAGACCTGGATGCGGGAGCGGTTGCCCTCGATGACGCGGACGTGCACCTTGACGGTGTCACCCGGGCGGAACGAGGGGATGTCGTCGCGCAGCGAGTCGGCGTCGAGTGCGTCCAGGGTGTTCATCTCGGCAGTCCTCAGTCTCAGATGGCTCGTTCTCGGTTCGGACAGCGGAACGCCCCGGCTGTCCGTTCCGGGGTGCTGCGGCTCCGGTGCGGAGCTCCCGACAGCCCGGCCGTCGGTCAGCAGCGACTCTCTACTGTGCCACATCGTCAGCCGACGATGCGCGGCGGCCCCGTCCACGGCCCCGCCTGCAACTCGGCCAGCAGCGCGGGGAGCTCGGCCGGCACGAGGTCCACGCGCGCCGCCAGTTCTTCCGCCGCCCACCACCGGTGCGGCTCGTCGGCCAGCACCTCCAGCTCGGTCAGCGCCCCGGGAACGACCTCGTGGACGACGTCGCGCAGCACGAAGAAGGTCTCGCGGGTGTCGTAGACCTGGTCGCCGAACGGGCCGACGTGCCGCCGGAGCCACACCGGCCCCTCCAGCGCGCCGGGCTCGACGTGCAGCCCGATCTCCTCGGCCAGCTCGCGAACGGCGGCCGTGCGGAGCGTCTCGCCGTCCTCCACTCCCCCGCCGGGCGTGTACCAGAACAGCACCTCGCCGGGCGGGACGGACGGGTCGGGCAGGCGCGCGCCGAGCAGCAGCACCCGGCCGGCCGGGTCGAGGACGACCACCCGCGCCGTCCTGCGCAGGACCGGCCGGTCACTCACCGGCCAGCGCCGCCCGCTCGGCGTCGGTGAGCGCGCCCTCCGGCAGCGCGGCGAGCAGATCCGGGCGGCGGGCCGCGGTGCGGCGCAGCGACTCGGCCCGGCGCCAGCGGTCGATCTCGGCGTGGTTGCCCGACAGCAGCACCGGGGGCACCTCGTGACCGCGCCAGGTCACCGGCCGGGTGTAGGACGGGCCCTCGAGCAGGCCGTCGGCGTGCGAGTCGAACTCCACGGACTCGCGGTTGCCGACGACGCCGGGGAGCAGCCGGGTCACGGCCTCGGTCATCACCAGGACCGCGGACTCCCCGCCGGCCAGCACGTAGTCGCCGATCGACACCTCGGAGACGGGTCCGGCGTCGGCGGCCCAGTCGGCGACCCGCTGGTCGATGCCCTCGTAGCGGCCGCAGGCGAAGACCAGCCCCGGCTCGGTGGCCCACTCCGCGGCCATGCGCTGGGTGAACGGCCGGCCGGCGGGGGTCGGGACGACCAGCCGGGTGCCCGGCGGGCGGACGGCGTCCAGCGCGCGGCCCCACGGCTCGGGCTTCATCACCATGCCGGGGCCGCCGCCGTAGGGGGCGTCGTCGACGGTGCGGTGGACGTCGTCGGTCCACTGCCGCAGGTCGTGCACGCCGACCTCGACCAGGCCGCGCTCGATGGCCTTGCCCAGCAGCGACTGACGCAGCGGCGCCAGGTACTCGGGGAAGATCGTGACGACGTCGATGCGGAAGGCGTCGCTCAGTGCACCCGGTTCGCTCCCGCGGGCCGCTCCGCTCCTCGCTCGTTCCTCGCTGCGATGCTCACGCCCCTGTCCGCTCACAGGTCGAGCAGCCCCTCCGGCGGATCGACGACCAGGAACCCTCCGTCGACGTCGACGGTGGGCACGATCGCCGAGACGAAGGGGATCAGCGCCTCGCGCCCCTCGGCGCGGCGCACGACCAGCAGGTCCTGCGCCTCGTGCCGGACGGCGGTGACCTCGCCGAGCACCGAGTCGTCGGTCAGCCGCGCGGTCAGGCCGACCAGCTGGTGGTCGTAGTAGGAGTCGGGCTCCTCGATCTCCGGCAGGTCGGCGACGCGGACCAGCAGGAGGGTGTTGCGCAGCTCGTCCACGGCCTCGCGGACGTCGTAGACCTCACCGGCCGGACCGGCCAGCTGCAGCAGCAGGGTGCCGCTGTGCCAGCGCTTGTCGACGACGGTGAGCGGGCCCCGGTCGGCCGGATCGGTGAGCAGCACCGCGCCGGGGGCGAAGCGGAGGTCGGGGTCGTCCGTGCGGACCTCGACGGTGGCGAGCCCACGGACACCGTGGGGCCGGCCGATGCGGCCGACCACCACGGTGTCGGTGGGTTCGTCCTGTGTCACGTGTTCGCGCTCGAAGAGCTCGTGCTCAGCGCCCGTCGGTGTCGACGACGTCGACCCGCAGGCCCCGTCCGCCGACTCCGGTCATCACCTGGCGCAGCGCCTTGGCGGTGCGCCCGCCGCGGCCGATGACCTTGCCGAGGTCGTCGGGGTGCACCCGGATCTCGAGGGTCTTGCCGCGGCGGTTGGTGAGCAGGTCGACGGTGACGTCGTCGGGGTTGTCGACGATGCCCTTGACCAGGTGCTCGAGCGCTTCTTCGAGCACGTCTTACTCGGCCGGCGTCTCGGCCGGAGCAGCGTCGGCCGCGGGGGCCTCGGCGGCGTCGGCCTTGGGAGCGTCGGCCTTGGGGGCGGCCTTCTTCTTCGGGGTGGTGGCACCGGCGGCCGGCTCGTCCATGCCGGAGCGGACGGCGGCCTCGTAGAGGGCCTTCTTGTCCGGCTTCGGCTCGGCGACCTTCATGGGCGGCGGCGCGGCCTCGCCCTTGAACTTCTGCCAGTCACCGGTGACCCGGAAGATGGCGGCGACGGCCTCGGTCGGCTGCGCGCCGACACCCAGCCAGTACTGCGCCCGCTCGGAGTCGACCTCGATGAAGGAGGGGTCCTCCTTCGGGTGGTACTTGCCGATCGTCTCGATCGAGCGCCCGTCGCGCTTGGTGCGGGCGTCGGCGACGACGATGCGGTAGTACGGCGCGCGCATCTTGCCGAGGCGCATGAGCTTGATCTTGGTTGCCACGGTGTGTGGTGTTCTCCTCGAACGCGTTTCGGTGCTCGCCGGAACGACGTGTGGGGGTACGCCGGGGCGGAGCCAGGGACACGGGCGTCAACGGTGAGAGGGCCGCTGCCGCCGTGTTCGACCGTTCATTGTGCCAGAAAGAGGAGCCCTCCCTCCTCCCGCCCTCGCAGGCCCGGGCGCGGGCCTCTGGACGGGGCCGAGGAGCTAGTCCTCCGCGGCGACCAGGAAGCCGCCCCAGCCGTCGTAGCTCCCGCCGTGCCGGTCGACGATGCCCACGACTTCACGGGTGAAGGCGGCCGCGGTGTCGGAGTCGACGGCGGTCATCGCGCTGAACTCCAGCCAGACGGTGAGGAACCGGCGCCGCAGCCCGTCGATCCGGTAGCCGGCGGCGACCAGCTCCTCCCCCGCCGCCTCGGCCGCCCTCCGCGACCGGAAGCCGGCCAGGTGGTCGATCGGCCGGGGCTGGTGCACCTGGTCGCCCATGCCCAGGCGCTGGTCCACCAGCTGGGCGCTGAGGGCCACCTGCTCCTCGACGTCCCGCGGCACGGCGCGGGGCTCAGCCGCGGACGGCGGCGACGACCCGGCCGGCCGCGCCGTCGACCGGGATCTCCTCGCGCTCGCCGGACTTCCGGTCCCGCAGCTCGACGACGCCCTCGGCCAGGCCGCGGCCGACGGTGACGATCGTCGGCATGCCGAGCAGCTCGGCGTCCTTGAACTTCACGCCGGGCGAGACCTTGGGCCGGTCGTCGTAGAGCACGGTGAGTCCCTGCCCCACCAGCTCCTGGGCGAGCGCCTCGGCGGCCTCGAAGACGGCGGCGTCCTTGCCGGTGGCCACGATGTGCACGTCGGCCGGGGCGACCTCGCGCGGCCAGACCAGACCCAGCTCGTCGTGGGTGGACTCGGCGATCGCGGCGACGGCGCGGGAGACCCCGATGCCGTAGGAGCCCATCGTGACGGTGACGAGCTTGCCGTTCTCGTCGAGCACCTTGAGGTCCAGCGCCTCGGCGTACTTGCGGCCGAGCTGGAAGATGTGGCCGATCTCCACGCCGCGGGCGAGCTCCAGCGGGCCGGAGCCGTCGGGCGCGGGGTCGCCGGCGAGCACCTCGGCGGCCTCGATGACGCCGTCCCAGGTGAAGTCGCGCCCCGCGACCAGGTCGAACACGTGCTTGCCGGGCCGGTTCGCGCCGGTGATCCAGCGGGTGCCCTTCACGACCCGCGGGTCCACCAGGTAGCGGATCCCCGACTCGCTCTCGCTGCCGAGCGCCTGGGGGCCGATGTAGCCCTTGACCAGCGCGGGGTGCTTGTCGAAGTCGGCGAACGGCTCGACCTCGGCGGGGGCGACCTGCGCCTCCAGCCGCTTGAGGTCGACCTCGCGGTCGCCGGGGATGCCGATGACCAGCGGCTCGCGGGTGCCGTCGGGGTGCACCAGCAGGACGACGACGTTCTTCAGCGTCGAGGCGGCGGTGTAGCCCTCCTCGGGGAACATCTCCTGCGCGACGGCGACGAGCGTCTCGATGGTCGGGGTGTCGGGAGTGTCCTCGACGTGCGCCTCCGGCAGGCCGTCGAGCGGGATCTCGTCGGGGACGACCGTGGTGACCGCCTCCACGTTGGCCGCGTAACCGCCGGGCGAGCGGACGAAGGTGTCCTCACCGATCGCCGTCGGGTGCAGGAACTCCTCGCTCTTGGAGCCGCCCATGGCCCCGGACATCGCCGAGACGATGGCGTACTCGAGGCCGAGGCGGTCGAAGATGCGGATGTAGGCGTCCCGGTGCGCGGCGTAGGACTTGTCCAGGCCGGCGTCGTCGACGTCGAAGGAGTAGCTGTCCTTCATCGTGAACTCGCGGCCGCGCAGCAGGCCGGCGCGGGGACGCGCCTCGTCCCGGAACTTGGTCTGGATCTGGTACAGCGACAGCGGCAGGTCCTTGTACGACGAGTACAGGTCCTTCACCAGGAGCGTGAACATCTCCTCGTGCGTGGGGCCGAGCAGGTGGTCGACACCTCGGCGGTCCTGCAGGCGGAACAGGTTGTCGCCGTACTCGGTCCAGCGGCCGGTGGCCTCGTAGGGCTCCTTGGGCAGCAGCGAGGGGAAGTGCACCTCCTGGGCGCCCATCCGGTCCATCTCCTCGCGGACGATCCGCTCGACGTTGCGGAAGACCCGGAAGCCCAGCGGCAGCCAGCTGAACCCGCCGGGGGCGGCACGCCGGATGTAGCCGGCGCGCACCAGCAGGCGGTGGCTCGGGACCTCGGCGTCGGCCGGGTCGTCCCGAAGGGTCCGCAGGAACAGGGAGGACATCCGCAACAGCACGGAGCGAGTCTCCCAGGCGGCCGCAGGCCGACGTCCACGGGACCGGCTTGGCGCGGCCGACGGCCGGGGGCGACCCGTCAGGCCGGCTCGGGCACCCCGCCCGGGTCGCCGCCGGGGTCGTCGGGCGAGGGCTCGACCGGCGCGGGCGGCAGCGTGTCGGGTGTGTCGGGCAGCAGCTCGCCCGGGTCGTCGGGCGCCGGCTCGGTCGGGTCGATCGGGGAGTCCGGTTCCGGGAGTGGCGTGACCATGCGACGAGTCAACCAGCGTCGCCGCGCGGTCGGCACGTCGTGACGGAGCGCCGTCCCGGTCTGCCGGACTGCCGTGGCCTGAGTCGCAGGCGCCGCCGCCCGGCGCAGCGTGGCTACGATCGAGCAGGTCAGAGGCTCGTCGACATCCCCCGCGCGGGGCCGATCCCGGGAGCGAGGAAGTTCGTGGGCCGAGACCGCCAGCAGGACGATCGCGGCGGTCGGCCGCTGCCCCCACGGCTCGACCCGCGCGCCGGCCTCCCGCCGCGTTCCCGCGCCGGTGCCAGCCCTGCCGGCCTCCGCGAGCGGGGCGGTCGCCGCCGTCTCGTGGTCGGCAGCCGGATCGTCGCCGGGCTGCTCTCGGCGCTGCTGCTCGCCGGCTCCGGGTGGGGCTGGTACCTCGGCCAGGTCGCCGACGCGACGGTCAACCGGACCGACGCCATCCCCACCGACGGCAACGACGACAGCGGGGACGTCGGCGAGGCGATGAACCTGCTGCTGGTCGGCAACGACAGCCGCAGCACGCTCACCGAGGAGCAGCTGGCCGAGTTCCAGGCCGGCACCGACTCCGGCATCAACACCGACACGATGATCCTCGTGCACGTCCCCGCCGACGGGTCGCGCGCCTCGTTCGTCTCCTTCCCCCGCGACTCCTGGGTGGAGATCCCCGGCCACGGCATGGACAAGCTCAACGCCGCCTACGCCTACGGCTACGCCGCCGCCGGCGACGCCGCCAGCGAGAGCGCCCGCCAGGCCGCCGGCGCCCAGCTGCTGGTGCGCACGATCAGCCGGCTGACGGGGCTGCAGATCGACCACTACGCCGAGGTGGACCTGCTCGGCTTCTTCGAACTGAGCACCGTCGTGGGCGGCGTCGAGGTCAACCTCTGCGAGCCCGTGGACGACCGCGAGTGGTCCGGCGCGGTCTTCCCCGCCGGCGAGCAGACGATCAGCGGCGCGGACGCGCTCAAGTTCGTCCGCCAGCGCCACGGGCTGCCGGGGGGCGACTTCGACCGCATCGTCCGCCAGCAGGTCTTCATCGCCGGGGTGCTGCGCAAGATGCTCTCCGACGACGTGCTGCTCGACCTCGGCAAGCAGCGCGAGCTCGTCCAGGCCGCCGCCGAGTCCCTGACGGTGGACGAGGACCTCAACCTGCTGCAGCTCGCCGAGCAGATGCAGTCGGTCACCACCGGCAGCATCGAGTTCCAGACCGTGCCCAACCTCGGGATCGACCGGGAGGGCAACGCGTCGATCGTCCGGCTCGCCGACGAGACCACCCTGCGCCAGTTCTTCGCCCAGCTGTCGGCCGAACCCGAGGAGGCCGCGCCGGAGGCCGCCCCGCCGGAGCCGGTCGACCCCGCCGAGGTGGCGGTCGCCGTCTTCAACGGCTCCGGCACCAGTGGCCTGGCCGCGCAGGCGGAGACCCAGCTGGAGGCCGAGGGCTTCTCGGTGGTCTCCACGGGCAACGCTGACTCCGCCGACTACGCGCAGACCGAGGTCCGGTACGCCGCCGGCGACGAGGCCCTCGCCGCCACCCTCTCCGCCGAGATCCCGGGCGCCGTCACCCGGGCGGTCGACGACGCCACCCCGGGCACCGTCCAGCTCGTCCTCGGCTCGGACTTCAACGGCATCGGCCAGGAGACGGACGTCCAGCCGCTGGTGGCCGAGGCCGAGGAGGAGGCCCGCACCGCCGCCGACACCGGCTGCATCAACTGACGCCCACGCAGCTGCGGGAAACGCCCGCTGATCAGGCGACGACGCGGCCGCGCAGGATGGTTCGTCGCGGTCGCTGCAACGAGTCGAGGTCGGCGCGCGGGTCGGTCTCGTACACGACGACGTCGGCCGTCGCCCCCTCCTCGATCCCCCGCAGCCCGAGCCACTCCCGCGCCCGCCACGAGCCCGCCGCCAGGGCCGCCTCGGCCGGGATGCCGGCCTGGCACAGCGCCCGGATCTCGTCGGCGATGACGCCGTGGTCGATGCCGCCGCCGGCGTCGGTGCCGGCGAACACCGGCACGCCCGCCTCGTACGCGGCCCGCACCACCGCACCGGAGTTCGCATACAGCCGCCGCATCGTGCTGGCGTAGCTGGGGAACTTCTGCTCCCCCGCCGCCGCGAACCCCGGGAAGTTCTCCACGTTCACCAGCGTCGGGACGACGGCGGTGCCGCGGCGGGCCATCTCGCCGATGAGCTCCTCGGTCAGCCCGGTGCCGTGCTCGATGCAGTCGATCCCGGCCTCGATCAGCGCCGGCAGCGCGTCGGTGCCGAAGGTGTGCGCGGTGACCCGGGCGCCCTCCTCGTGCGCCGCCGCGATCGCCGCGGCGACGACGTCGGCCGGCCACTCGGGGGCCAGGTCGCCGACCGACCGGTCGATCCAGTCGCCGACCAGCTTCACCCAGCCGTCACCCCGGCCGGCCTGGATGCGCGTCTGCTCGACGAGGTCCTCGGGCTCCAGCTCGACGGCCAGCCCCGGGATGTACCGGCGGGTGCGGGCGATGTGCCGCCCGGCCCGGATGATCGTCGGCAGCTCCGGGTCGCCGTCCAGCTCCCGGGTGTCCACCGGCGAGCCGCAGTCGCGCAGCGCCAGCACCCCGGCGTCCCGCTCCACCAGCGCCTGCGTGCGCGCGTGGGCGATGTCCTCGACGTGCCCGCCGCCGCGGGCGATGCCCACGTGGCAGTGCGCGTCGACCAGGCCGGGCAGCAGCCAGCCACCCCGGCTCACCGTCTCCGCTCCCGGGACCGGCTCGAAGGTGAACCGCCCGTCGCGCACCCAGACGTCGCGGTGCTCGCCCTCGGGCAGCACCACACCGGACAGGTGGAGGGCGGGGGCGGTCACCGCCCGTTGCCGTCCTTGAACTGGTCGAAGTTCAGCTTGGTGAGGTCAGGCATGCCCTGACCCGGGGGCAGCCCCGGCATCCCGCCGCCGCCGAAGGGGTTCGCCCCGAAGGTGTTGCCCGCGCCGGGCGGCAGCCCGGGGGCGCCCACGGGACGGCGCGCCGGGCCACCCTTGCCCTTGCCCTTCTTCCCCTTGCCCTTCTTCGACTGCGCCTGCATCTGCCGACCGCGAGCCTTCTTCGACATGGGGCCCATGCCGGGCAGACCCATGCTGCCGGCCATCTGGCCCATCATCTTCTGGGCCTGCGCGAACCGCTCCAGCAGGCCGTTGACCTCGGTGACCGTCACGCCCGAGCCGTTGGCGATGCGCACCCGGCGCGACGAGTTGATGATCTTCGAGTTGACCCGCTCCTCGGGCGTCATCGACTGGATGATCGCCGCCGTGCGGTCGAGATCGCGGTCGTCGACCTGCTTGAGCTGCTCCTTCATCTGGCCCGCGCCCGGGAGCATGCCGAGCAGGTTGGCGATCGGCCCCATCTTGCGGATCGCCATCATCTGCTCGAGGAAGTCCTCGAGGGTGAAGCCCTCGCGGGAGGCGAGCTTGCCCGCCATCCGCTCGGCCTGCTCGGCGTCGAACGTCCGCTCGGCCTGCTCGATCAGCGTGAGCATGTCGCCCATGCCGAGGATTCGCGAGGCCATCCGCTCGGGGTGGAAGACGTCGAAGTCGCTGAGCTTCTCGCCGGTGGAGGCGAACATGATCGGCTGGCCGGTCACGTACCGCACCGACAGCGCGGCACCACCGCGGGCGTCGCCGTCGAGCTTGGTGAGGACGACGCCGCTGAACCCGACGCCCTCCTGGAACGCCTGGGCCGTCGTGACGGCGTCCTGGCCGATCATCGCGTCGACCACGAACAGCGTCTCGTCCGGGCGGACCGCGTCGCGGATGTCGGCCGCCTGCTGCATCAGCTCGGCGTCGATGCCCAGCCGGCCGGCGGTGTCGACGACGACGACGTCGTGCATGGTCCGGCGGGCGTGCTCGATCGAGTCGCGGGCCACCTGCACCGGGTCGCCGACCCCGTTGCCCGGCTCCGGCGCGAAGACGTCGACCCCCGCCTGACCGGCGACGATCGACAGCTGGTTCACCGCGTTGGGGCGCTGGAGGTCGGCGGCGACCAGCAGCGGTGTGTGCCCCTGCGACTTCAGCCAGCGGCCCAGCTTGCCGGCGAGGGTGGTCTTACCGGCACCCTGCAGACCGGCCAGCATGATCACCGTCGGCGACTGCTTGGCCAGCCGGATGCGGCGGGTCTCGCCGCCGAGGATCTGGATGAGCTCCTCGTTGACGATCTTGACGACCTGCTGCGCCGGGTTCAGCGCCTGCGAGACCTCCGCCCCCCGGGCGCGCTCCTTGACCGCACTGATGAATGCCCGCACCGCGGGCAGCGCGACGTCGGCCTCCAGCAGCGCGATGCGGATCTCCCGCGCGGTCGAGTCGATGTCCGCGTCGGACAGCCGGCCCTTCCCGCGCAGGCCGGTGAACACCTTGTCCAGGCGGTCGGAGAGGGTCTCGAACACAGCACGTCCTCAGCAGTCTCGGGCGCGGGCTCGCCGCGCCACCTGTCTCCCAGCGTATCGAGTGGGGAGGTGACGGGGCGGCCCTCCCGCAGGGTCCCGCCGCCAGCCGGCAGGCGGTGGGGGGCGGGAGCCCCGCCCAGAGGCTCACGCCGAGCGTGCGAGGCGTGAGGGGGACGGGGAGTTTTCTCAGGCCGCGCGGGCGGAGCGGACCTCGGCGCGCAGCAGGGCCGTCTGACCGGTGACGATCGCGGTGCCGCAGTCGGCGCACGCCCACTCGGGGCACTCGCCGCCGTCCTCGGTGTGGCCGTCGACGCACGGCGGCTGCACGAAGTCCCGGTCGTCCCCGCAGGACGGGCAGGGCCAGTGGCGGCTCTCCACGAGTCGGCTCCTCTCGGCAGGTGGGACCGGTCCGTCCCCTCTGCCCACGACCGTCGCACGCGGGTACGACAGAACGAGGTAGCTCAGGACGGCGTGTCGGGTCCCGCCGCCACGGCCGGGCCCCGGGTGGCCGCGACGAGGGCCGCGTCGACCCGTTGCCGCTGCTCCGGGTCCACCGGGGAGCCCGAGGGGTCGGCCACGTAGAAGCAGTCGACCGCGTCCCCGCCGAGCGTCTCGATCCGGGCCGACGTGACGTCCAGCCCCTCCGCCGCGATCGCCGCGGTCAGCCGGTAGAGCAACCCGGTCCGGTCCCCCGCGCGCACCTCCACGATCCCGGTCGCCCGCCCGCTGACCTCGTGGTTGTGCCAGGAGATCCGCGGTGGCGCGGAGCGGGTCTCCTGGCGGTAGTCGGCCTCCCGCTGCCGCAGCCGCTCGGGCAGCGAGAGCGTCCCCTCCAGGGCGGCGCGCACGCCGTCGGCGAGGATCTCCGGCACCGGCGCCCGCCCGAACCGGGGCCGCACCGCGAACACGCCGGTGCCGTAGCCGTCGGCCACGGTCATCTTCGCGGCCCGCACGTCGAGCTGGTTCAGCGCGAGCACACCGGCGCAGGTGCTGAGCAGCCCCGGCCGGTCGGGGGCCCCGATCGTCACCTGCTGGCCGTCGGCCACCTCCTCGATGCCGACCGTCACGCCCCGGGTCGCGCCCGGGATGCCCGGCGCGAGCACTGTCGCCTGCGCCCGCGTGGCCGGGTGCAGCACCGGCTCCGGCTCGCTCAGCGGCGCGCCGCCGAGCTGCGCCTGCACCCGGGCCACCAGCGCCGCGACCAGGTGCGCCTTCCACGGTGACCACGCCGACGCGCTCGTGGCCGCGCCGTCGGCCTGCGCCAGCGCGTGCAGCAGGTGCAGCACGGAGGCGTCGCGGCCGATGGTGGCGGCCACCCGATCGATCGTCGCCGGGTCGTCGATGTCGCGCCGGGTCGCCGTCGCCGGCAGCAGCAGGTGGTGGCGCACCAGCGTGCCGAGCGTGGCGACGTCGGCCCCGGCGAAGCCCATCCGCGCGCCGATGGCGGCGGCGATCGGCTCGCCCACCTCGCTGTGGTCACCCGGCCAGCCCTTGCCGATGTCGTGCAGCAGCGAGGCGACCAGCAGCAGGTCGGGCCGGTCGACGTCGCGGGTGAGCTCCGCGGCCGCGGCCGCGGCCTCGATCAGGTGCCGGTCGACGGTGAAGCGGTGCCAGGGGTGCCGCTGCGGCAGCGACCGGATGCGGTCCCACTCGGGCAGCAGGCGGGCGAGCAGGCCCTCCTGGTCCAGCTGCTCCAGCACCGGCACGGCGGACCGGCCGCTGGCCAGCAGCCGGAGGAAGGACCACCGGACCTCCGACGGCCAGGGCTCCGGCACCGGCGGGCTGTGCACGGCGAGCACCTTGAGCGTGTACGGCGACAGGAGCAGGTCGGCCCGGGCGGCGGCCGCTGCCGCCCGCAGGAGCAGCCCGGGGTCGGCGGCCGGCCGGGCGTCCCGCGCGAGCACCACCTCGTCGCCCTGCCGGACGACGCCGTCGGCCAGCGGCTCGCGCCGCACCCGGCGGTAGCGGCCCCGGGGACGGCGGACCAGCCCGGCCTCCACCCGGCGCCACGTCTCGTCGGCGACGAACGCCAGCCGCCGCCCGGCCAGGCTCACCTCGCGCAGCAGCACGTCCTCGTCGGCCAGGCCCAGCGCGGCGGCCACCGCCCGCTGCTCCTGGCGCACCAGGACGTCGGAGGCCCGCCCGGACCGCCGGCGCAGTTCGTCGCGCACGTCGAGCAGGAAGGCGTAGGCCTGCTCGACCTCCGCGGCGGGCTCGTCGGCGAGCTGGGCGGCGGCCGCCGCACGCAGCATCTGCCCCTCGCGCAGGCCGCCGTAGGCCTCCTTCAGGTCCGGTTCCAGCAGGAAGGCGAGCTCGCCCAGGCGGCGGCCGCGCTCGCGCCGCAGGTCGCGCAGCTGCGGCAGGAGCCGGGAGGCGTGCTGCCGCCAGCTGGCCAGGGTCGCCGTGCGCAGCCGGGCGGCCAGCCCGGCGTCGCCGGCCACCAGCCGGGCGTCGAGCAGCCCGAGCCCGGCCTTGACGTCGGTGGAGGCGACGGCGACCGCCTCGGAGACCGAGCGCACCGAGTGGTCCAGCCGCAGGCCGGCGTCCCAGACCGGGTACCAGAGGGCGTCGGCGAGGGCGGCGACCTCCGGCCGGTCCTCGTGCACGAGGACCAGGTCCAGGTCCCCGTGCGGCGGGGGCTCCCGGCGGCCGAGGCTGCCGACGGCGACCAGCGCCACCCCGTCGGTGCCGGTCCGGGGCGGCGTCCCCCCGCGGCGGGTGTGCGACGGCGGGGTGCCGGCCACGGCGTCGTCCAGCAGCCCGGCGAGCCATCCGTCCAGGGCCGCGACGCGTTCCGCGCGGCTCAGGCCCGGCAGCGCCTCGGTGTCCAGCACACATCCCCCTCCGGTGGAGCAACGGTCGGAAGATGCGTCGGCCGGGGCGGTGGAGGAACCCACCACCCCGGCCGACGCGGGCCCCGTCCAGAGGCTCGCCCGAGCGGGCGAGGGATGAGGAGGACGGGGTCCTTCGACTAGAGCGCGTCGTCCCCGCGCTCGCCGGTGCGGACCCGGACGACCTCGTCGATCGTCGTCACCCACACCTTCCCGTCGCCGATCTGGCCGGTGGAGGCGGCCTCGACGACGGCGTCCACGACCCGGGCGGCGTCCAGCTCGCTGACGACCACCTCGATGCGGACCTTCGGCACGAAGTCCACCTGGTACTCGGCGCCGCGGTAGACCTCGGTGTGACCCCGCTGCCGGCCGAAGCCCTGGACCTCGCTGACGGTGAGCCCGGCGATGCCGATCAGCTCGAGGGCGTTCTTGACGTCGTCGAGCTTGAACGGCTTGACGATCGCGGTGACCAGCTTCATGACCTGATCCCTTCCGTGTTCCGGGCCTCGGCGCGCGCCTGGCCGGCCATTGGGGCGGTGGAACCGCTGCTGCCGAGAGAGGCGAGGTCGTAGCCCGACTCGGCGTGCACGACGGTGTCGATACCGGTGACCTCGTCGTCCTCGGTGAGGCGGAAGCCCATCGTCTTCTGGATGACGAATCCGATGACCAGCGTAAGGACGAAGGAGAAGACGAGGACGGCCACCGCCCCGACGACCTGCCGCCAGAGCTGGTCGACGCTGCCGCCGTAGAAGAGGCTCTCCACGCCGGCGGGGGCGTCGGGGTCGGCGAAGAAGCCGATGGCGATGGTGCCCCACAGGCCGCCGACCAGGTGGACGCCGACGACGTCCAGCGAGTCGTCGTAGCCGAGCTTGTACTTCAGGCCCACTGCCAGGGCGCAGAGCGCACCGGCGATCGCGCCGATGACGATCGCGCCGATCGGCGAGACCGCGGAGCACGCCGGCGTGATGGCGACCAGACCGGCGACCACACCGGAGGCGGCGCCCAGGGACGTGGAGTGCCCGTCCCGCATCTTCTCCACCAGCAGCCAGCCGAGGATCGCCGCACCCGTGGCGACGAGGGTGTTGACCCAGACCACCGAGGCGGTGTTGTCGGCGGCCAGCGCGGAGCCGGCGTTGAAGCCGAACCAGCCGAACCACAGCAGCCCGGCGCCGATCATGACCAGCGGCAGGTTGTGCGGCCGCATGGCGTCCCGGCCGAAGCCGCGCCGCTTGCCCAGCACCAGCGCCAGCGCCAGGCCCGCCGCACCGGCGTTGATGTGCACCGCGGTGCCGCCGGCGAAGTCGATCGCGGCCAGGTCGTTGGCGATCCAGCCGCCGACCACGTCGTCGCCGTCGAAGGCGAAGACCCAGTGCGCCACCGGGAAGTAGACGATGGTCGCCCAGATGCCGGCGAAGACCATCCAGGCACCGAACTTGGCGCGGTCGGCGATCGCACCGGAGATCAGCGCGACGGTGATGATGGCGAAGACGGACTGGAAGCCGACGAAGGCCATCGTCGGGAGCGCGGCGTCGGTGTCCTCCATCAGGCCGTTGAGCCCGAAGAACTCGAAGGGGCTGCCGAGGAGGCCCCCACCGATGTCGTCCCCGAACGCGATCGAGTAGCCCCAGAGCACCCAGAGCACGCTGATCAGCGCCAGGGCCCCGAAGCTCATCATCATCATGTTGAGGACGCTCTTCGCGCGGACCATGCCGCCGTAGAACAGTGCGAGGCCTGGGGTCATCAGCAGCACGAGCGACGCACTGGTGAGGATCCAGGCGGTATTGCCGGTGTCGAGCACGGCAACCTCCTGTGTCGGGTCGTCGGCCGGGCGGCCGTATCGGTGAGCTCGCGACCTCCGTGCGAGGAGGGCGACGCGGAGTTCACCGTGCCGGGCCCGTGTTTCCGGCGACGTCGGCGCCACGTTTCGGGGTCGTGAACTCCGCAGCGCGTGTCCCGCCCCCGCGTTGCGGGCGTGTTGCGCCGACCGGACCGTGTGATCCCTCGCACCCTCAGGGCGCGCGAACGCTCCGGCTGCTCACCCCGCCGATCCCGGGGTCACCCCTCGCCGACGAGCCCCTCGGCGAACGCCCTCGGCTCGAACGGCGCCAGGTCGTCGGGGCCCTCGCCGAGCCCGATCAGCTTCACCGGGATGCCCAGCTCCTGCTGCACCCGCACGACGATGCCGCCCTTCGCGGTGCCGTCGAGCTTGGTGAGCACCACGCCGGTGACCTCGACCGCCTCGGTGAACACCCGGGCCTGCACGACGCCGTTCTGCCCCGTGGTGGCGTCGAGCACCAGCAGCACCTCGGTGACCGGCGACTGCTTCTCCACGACCCGCTTCACCTTGCCCAGCTCGTCCATGAGCCCGGACTTGGTGTGCAGCCGCCCGGCGGTGTCGACGACGACGGTGTCCACCTCGGCCTCCATGCCGGTGCGCACCGCCTCGAAGGCGACGGCGGCGGGGTCGCCGCCCTCGCGGCCGCGGACGGTGAGCACGCCCACCCGCTCGCCCCACGTCTCCAGCTGGTCGGCGGCGGCGGCCCGGAAGGTGTCGGCCGCACCGAGGACGACGCTCTTGCCGTCGCCGACGAGCACGCGCGCGAGCTTGCCGACCGTGGTCGTCTTCCCGGCGCCGTTGACCCCCACGACCAGCACCACGCCGGGCCGGCCCTCGTGCCGGGCCGTGCCGAGCGTCCGGTCGAGGTCGGGGCCCAGGACCGCGGCGAGGTTGTCGACGAGGAGCTCGCGCAGCTCGGCCCCGGAGGCGGTGGCCAGCACCATCGACTGGGTGCGCAGCCGCTCGACGATCTGGGTCGTGGCCGCGACGCCGACGTCGGCGGCGAGCAGGGTCTCCTCGATCTCCTCCCAGTCGTCCTCGGTCAGCTTCTCGCGGGCCAGCACTGTGAGCAGGCCTCGGCCCAGCGAGGACTGCGAGCGGGCCAGCCGCGAGCGCAGCCGCACCAGCCGTCCCGCCGAGGGCGCCGGGGTCTCGAACACCAGCCCCGGCTCGGGCTCGGCCGGGGGCAGCTCCACGGTCGGCGGAGCCTCGGGGACCACCGCGTCGGGCTGGTCCTGCAGGCCCAGCCCCGAGGCGGTGGCACCGGTCGGCCGCGGCTGCTCGACCGGCGGAGCGGGGGGCCGGGGGCGGGTCAGCGTCGTGCCGCTGGCGGCGTCGTCGTCGAGCCGCGTCGTCCGCCGTCCACGGCCGACGAGCAGGCTGACACCGGCGATGAGGGCGACCAGCAGGATCGCGATCGCGATCAGCACGAATTCCATGCCCCGAGTCTTCCAGCCGCCGCCCGGCCGGCACCTCCGGGACACCGGGTGCCCGCACCCGGGGACGTAGGCCAGGCTGTCCCCATGCCGCCCTCCGTTCCCAGCGTCCCCGCCCTCGTGCTGGGCCCCCTCCTGCGGCACGTCGATCCCGTCTCCGCCACCGTCTGGATCGAGACGGACCGGCCGTGCGAGGTCGACGTGCTGGGGCGGCGGGCCCGCACCTTCGCGGTCAGCGGCCACCACTACGCGCTGGTGCTGGTGGAGGGGCTCGCGCCCGGCAGCACCACGCCCTACGAGGTGCGGCTCGACGACGTCGTCGTCTGGCCACCGGTGGAGAGCGGCTTCCCGCCCAGCCGCATCCGCACCCCCGGGCGGCCCGGCCCCTTCCGGCTCGCGTTCGGGTCCTGCCGGTACGCCAGCGCCCGGACGGTGGAGGAGTCGGAGGGCATCCCGCCCGACGCCCTCGACCTCTACGCCCGGCAGCTCGCCGCCCGGCCGGAGGACGAGTGGCCCGACGCGCTCGTCCTGCTCGGCGACCAGGTCTACGCCGACGAGCTCACGAAGCGCACCCGCGGCTGGCTGGCCCGCCGCCGGGACCGGGCGCAGCTCCGCCGGGCGCCGCGCGCGCAGGTCGCGGACTTCGAGGAGTACACGCAGCTCTACGTGGAGTCGTGGCGGGACCCGGAGGTGCGCTGGCTGCTCTCCACGATCCCGTCCTCGATGATCTTCGACGACCACGAGATGATCGACGACTGGAACAGCTCGGCCGCCTGGCGGCGGACGATGCGCGCGAAGGACTGGTGGCGCGGCCGGATCACCGGCGGCCTGATCAGCTACTGGGTCTACCAGCACCTGGGCAATCTCAGCCCGCGGGAGCTGGCCGAGAACAAGGTGTGGCGCGCGGTCCAGGACCTCACCGACGCCGCCGGGGACGCGACCGTCGACGCCGAGCCGGTCCTGCGGGAGATGGCCGTCCGCGCCGACGAGGACCCCACGAGCACGCGCTGGAGCTTCGTGCGGCACTGGGGCGACGCCCGGCTGGTCATGGTCGACAGCCGCGCCGGGCGGGTGCTGCAGGAGGACGGCCGGCGCATGCTCGACGACGACGAGTTCGACTGGGTGGAGGCGGCGATGCGGCAGGCCGCCGCCGACGAGGTGCAGCACCTGGTGATCGGGACGTCGCTGCCGTGGCTGCTCCCCCACGCCGTCGACTCGCTCGAGCGGTGGAACGCCACCCTGAACGTGCGCCACCACGGCCGGCTGCGGGGCCGGCTCGCCGAGCTGGTGCGCCAGCTGGCCGATCTCGAGCACTGGGCGGCGTTCGGGCACTCCTTCGACCGGCTCGGCCGCGCGGTGCTCTCTGTGGCCCGGGGCGAGTACGGGCCGGCGCCGGCGACCACCCTGGTGCTCTCCGGCGACGTGCACCACGCCTACTCGGCGGAGGTCGTGGCGCCGGTGGGGCTCACCTCGCGCGTGCACCAGCTCACCGTCTCGCCGCTGCACAACCAGGCACCGCACCCCATCAAGGTCGCCTTCCGGATCGGCTGGAGCCGGCGCGCCCGGCGGCTCACCGAGCGGCTGGCCCGCTGGGTCGGCGCCGAGCCCGCGGGCCTGGAGTGGGAGAAGCAGGCCGGCCCGTACTTCGGCAACCAGATCGGTGAGCTGTTCCTCGACGGCCCGGAGGCCCGCTTCGTGCTCTCCGTGAGCGAGCGGGGCTCCGCTGCCCTGAGCGAGGTCGCCGACATGCAGCTCTCCGAGCCTGAGAGGGTGGCGCGGTGACGAAGCCGGCCCCCGGTCCCGACCAGCCGCCGATCCCGGTCCGCCTGGTCACGTTCAACACCCACCACGGCGTGGGCGCCGACGCCCGCCACGACCTGCCGCGGCTGGCCACGCTGCTGGCCTCGCTCGACGCCGACGTGATCTGCCTGCAGGAGGTCGACCGCCACTTCGGGCCGCGCAGCGAGGACGTCGACCAGGCGCTGCTGCTGTCCCGGGCGCTGGACATGCAGCTCGCGTGGGGGCCGGCGATCGACGAGCAGCGACCGGGCGACCAGCCGCCCCGCCAGTACGGCAACGCCCTGCTGTCGCGGTTGCCGATCCTGATCAGCGACGTCCACCCCCTGCCCGGCAGCGGCGAGCCGCGCAGCGCGCTGCGGACCATGGTGGAGCTCGACGGCGGAGCGCTGTGGATCACCGCGACGCACCTCACCACGCGGTCGGCCGAGGAGCGGGCGGCGCAGGTGGCCGCGCTGGCCGGGCTGCACACCGACGCGATGGAGACCGGCGTCCTCGTCGGTGACTTCAACACCGCACCCGACGCCCCGGAGCTGGACGCGCTGCGGCAGCGGTTCACCGACGCCTGGCGACTGGCCCGCGCCCGCGACGACCAGGGCGCCGGGTGGCGGTTCTGGCAGGCCGACGCCGGTCACACCCATCCGGCGCGGTCGCCGCACCGCCGCATCGACCAGGTCTGGGTGTCGGCCGGGATCGCCGTCGCCGGGGCCCACGTGCTCGATGCCGAGGGCGCCTCGGACCACCTGCCGGTCGTCGTCGACCTGGAGGTCCGCTCCGGGGTCTAGGCATAGGAAGCTCTACCTACTATTCGGGCGCGGATCCGCAGGTAGAGCTTCCTATGCCCTTGGCACGCGCACCGGCGTTAGCCTCGCCGGGTGCGCGAGGTGTACCGGCGCTTCGCCGTGACCGAGGCCGCGATCTCGCCCCTGCACGCACACGTCGCCCGGGCCCTCGCCGGCTCCGACGCTGCGCTGCGTGCCCTCGGGGCGCTGCCGGCGCGCAGGCGGCACCCGGCCCTGGTCCTCGCCGCGCTGCACGACCTCGCCCTCGCCGGACGCGCCCCCGCGCTCGCCGCCGCCTACGCCACCGGGGACGGCGACGCGGCTGCCGCGGCGGCGATCGACACGCTGCTGCGGAGGACCGAGGAGCTCGTGGCCCTGGCCGGGCGCCGGCGGCCGCGCACCGACGGCACCGGCGCCTGCACCGTCCTCCACCCGGCCGTCGCCGAGGCGGCGCACCGGGCGGGCACCGAGGCGGTCGGGCTGGTCGACGTCGACTGCGCGGCGGGGCTCCGGCTCGCCGTCGACCGCGTCGGCATCACCTACGGCGGCGGCCCACCGCTGGGCGACCCGGCGTCCCCCGTGCAGCTGTCCTGCTCGGTCGTCGGCGACCGGCCCGTCCCGGCCCGGCCCCTGCCCGAGGTCGTCGCCCGGATCGGCATCGACCCCGATCCGCTCGACGTGACCGACGCGGACGACGCCCGGTGGCTGCGCGCGTGCCTGCGACCGGACGACGCGGAGCGGCGCGCCCGGCTCGACGCGGAGCTGGCGCTGGCGGCGACGGCCCCACCGGAGCTGCTGCGGGGCGACGCCGTCGAGCTGCTGCCCGAGGCCGTCGCCCGGGTGCCCGCCGACGCCCTCCCCGTCGTCGTCACGGCGTGGGCGCTGTCGCGCCACCCGCCCGAGAGCCGCCTGCGCTTCCTGCACCGCCTCGACGAGGTGGCCGCGCGCCGGCCGGTCGCGTGGGTGTCGGCGGAGGGCGTCGGCGTCGCACCGGGGGTGCCGACGCTCGGCGACCGGCGCGCCTCCGGCCACAGCATCCTCGGTCTGGCGCTGCTCGACGGACCGTCGCTGCGGGTGGAGGCCGTCGGCCGCTGCTGGTCGAGGGGACGCCTGCTGGCCTGGCTGGCCGGGTCCCGGGCACTCGGGAGCCGCTAGGCCGTCTCGAGCTCCCGCAGCCGCTGGCTGATGACGCCGGTGATCCCGTCGCCGCGCATGCTCACGCCGTAGAGCGCGTCGGCGATCTCCATCGTCCGCTTCTGGTGCGTGATGATGATCAGCTGCGAGGTCGACCGCAGCTGCTCCACGAGCACGAGCAGCCGGCCCAGGTTGACGTCGTCCAGCGCCGCCTCGACCTCGTCGAGCACGTAGAACGGCGACGGCCGCGCGCGGAAGATCGCCACGAGCAGCGCGACCGCCGTCAGCGACCGCTCGCCACCCGACAGCAGCGACAGCCGCTTGACCTTCTTGCCCGGTGGCCGGGCCTCCACCTCGACGCCGGTGGTCAGCATGTTCTCCGGGTCGGTGAGCACCAGCCGGCCCGAGCCCCCCGGGAACAGGGTGGCGAAGACCTGCTCGAACTGCCGCGCCACGTCGGCGAAGGCGGCGGCGAAGACGTCGTGGATGCGGCCGTCGACCTCGCGGACGACGGTCAGCAGGTCCCGGCGGGTGGTCTTGAGGTCCTCCAGCTGCGTGGCGAGGAAGGTGTGCCGCTCCTCCAGCGCCGCGAACTCCTCCAGCGCCAGCGGGTTGACCTTGCCGAGCGTGGCGAGGTCGCGCTCGGCCCGGGCCACCCGCCGCTCCTGGACGGCGCGCTCGTAGGGCACCGGTTCGGGTGCCGGCTCCCCCGCCGCCTCCGCCTCGGCCACCTGCTGCGGCGACGGCGGCACCGGCGCGGCCGGCCCGTACTCGCCGAGCAGGGTGGGCAGGTCGACGCCGAACTCCTCGGCCGCCCGGGTCTCCAGCGTCTCGATGCGGTAGCGCTGCTCGGTCCGCGCCACCTCGTCGCGGTGCACCTCGTCGGTGAGCCGGTCGAGCTCCGCGGTGGCCGCGCGCACCCGGCTGCGGACCTCCAGCAGCTCCGCCTCGGCGCCGCTGCGCGAGGACGCCAGCGCGTCGCGCTCGGCCGCGGCGCGGGCCAGGGACCGCTCCAGCGCCGTGAGGGCGGCCTCGGCGTCGGTGCGCACGGCTGCGGCGACCGCCGCGCCGCGCTGCCGTGCCGCCCGTTCGGCCGCGGCCCGCTCGCGGGCGGCCCGCTCCTGCCGGGCCTGCCGGCGCAGGGACTCGGCCCGGCCCTGCAGGGCCCGCGCCCGCTCCTCGGCGGTGCGGACGGCGAGGCGCGCCTCCGTCTCGGCCTGCCGGGCACCGGCCACCTCGGCCCGCAGTCGGTCCCGGTCCTCGGTGGGCGGCTCCTCCTCGACGGGCGCCGCCTCGGCCGCGGCCAGCTGCTCCGCCAGCCGGGTCAGCGTCTCCAGCGCCTGCTCCAGCGCCTGCTCCGCGCGCACGCGGGCGGCCAGCGAGCGCTCGGCCTCCGATGCCGCCGACCGCGCCGCGGCACCCAGCTCGGCCAGCGCCGCCGCCTCCGCAGAGCGGGTGCGGTCGGCGGTCTGGCGGGCGGCGAGCGCCTCCTCGACGGCGGCGGACCGCGCCTGCGCCTCCAGCCTCGCGGCGGCCAGCTGCTCGGCGAGCTCGGCGGCCCGGGCCGACGCGGCGGTCAGCTCGTCGCCCGCCTCGTCGACGCGGGCCCGCAGCTCCAGGTTCGACGGCGCATCGGCCTGCCCGCCCAGCGCCCAGTCGGCGCCGAGGAGGTTCCCGGTCGCGGTGACCGCGCGCACCCGGGGGTGGGTGCGGACCAGCGCGACGGCGGCGTCCAGGTCGGCGACCAGCGCCACCCGCTCCAGTGCCCGGGCCAGCGCCGGGCGCAGCGACTCGGGGGCCTGCACGGCGTCCAGCGCCCACCGGGCCCCGGCCGGCAGCTCCGGCCAGCCGTCCCGCGGGACCGGTGGCAGGCCGCCGGTCACGAGCAGCCCGGCGCGGCCGCCGTCGGTGCGGGTGAGGTGGTCCAGCGCCGCGGCGGCCTCCGCCACCCCGGCGACGACGACGGCCTCGGCCATGCCGCCCAGGGCGGCCGCCACGGCCACCTCGTCGCCGGGGGCGACGGTGAGCTGCTCGGTGACCGGGCCGACGACACCGGGCAGGCCTGCGCCGAGCACCGCGGCGGCGCCGTCGGCGGGGGTGAGCCCGAGGGCGAGCGCGTCGCGGCGCGCCTGCCAGGACGCCCGGTCCCGCTCGGCGGCGCGCTCGGCCTCGGCCAGCTCGGTCACCCGGCGCGCCGCGGCGGCGTGCGCGGCGGCGGCGTCCTCGTGCGCGGCGACCAGGGCGAGGTCGGTGTCCTCCTGCTCGGCGACCTGACCCCGCCGGTCGGCCAGCCGGTCGGCGGCGGCCTCGGCGCGGTCGGTGGCCTCGCGGGCGGCGACGGTGAGCCGCTCGATCTCCGCCTCACCGGCGTGCACGCGGGAGCGCGCCGCGGCGACCTGACCGGAGAGCCGGGCCAGGCCCTCGCGGCGGTCGGCGAGCGCGCGGGCGGCGGCGACCCAGGCCTTCTCGGCGGCGGCCAGGGCCGCCTCCAGCTCGGCCCGGCCCGCCACCACGGCCGAGAGGCGCTCGCGCTCGGCGGCCAGGCCGGCCGCCAGCTCCGTCTCGGTGGCCGCGACCCGGTCGGCCTCGGCGTCCAGCTGGTCCGGGTCGCGCCCGGTCGCGGCAGAGGGGGCGGCGGCCGAGAGGTGCCGGTGCCGCTCGGCAGCCAGCTGGGCGACGCTGCGGAACCGCTCCCCCAGGGCCGAGAGCCGGTACCAGGTGTCGGAGGCCGCCTGCAGGCGAGGCGCGCTCGCCGCCAGGCCGCTCTCCAGCTCGGCC
Organism: Blastococcus sp. SYSU DS0753; assembly: GCF_054051175.1. NCBI lineage: Bacteria > Bacillati > Actinomycetota > Actinomycetes > Geodermatophilales > Geodermatophilaceae > Blastococcus > Blastococcus sp. SYSU DS0753. The sequence continues at coordinate 74,520 of NZ_JBJHAT010000013.1, forward strand.
TCGCGCCGGGAGACGACGGAGAGCTCGCGCTCGACGACGGCCCGCCGCTCGCGGGCCGCGGTCTCGTCGGCCACGTCGCGGTCGAGGGCGTCGCGCAGCTGCACCAGGTCGTCGGCGAGCAGCCGGAGGCGCGCGTCGCGGAGGTCGGCCTGGACGCCGGCGGCGCGCCGGGCCACCTCGGCCTGGCGGCCCAGGGGCTTGAGCTGGCGGCGCAGCTCGGCGGTCAGGTCGGCCAGCCGGTCGAGGTTGGCCTGCATGCCGTCGAGCTTGCGGAGCGCCTTCTCCTTGCGCTTGCGGTGCTTCAGGACGCCGGCGGCCTCCTCGATGAAGGCGCGGCGGTCCTCCGGTCGGCCGGAGAGGACGGCGTCGAGCTGCCCCTGGCCGACGATGACGTGCATCTCGCGCCCGATGCCGGAGTCGCTGAGCAGCTCCTGGACGTCGAGCAGCCGCACCTTGTCGCCGTTGATCTCGTACTCGCTCTCACCGGAGCGGTACATGCGGCGGGTGATCGACACCTCGGTGTACTCGATCGGGAGAGCGCCGTCGGAGTTGTCGATCGTGAGCGTCACCTCGGCGCGGCCCAGCGCCGGCCGCCCCGCGGTTCCGGCGAAGATGACGTCCTCCATCTTGCCGCCGCGCAGGCTCTTGGCACCCTGCTCGCCGAGAACCCAGGAGATGGCGTCCACGACGTTGGACTTGCCCGACCCGTTGGGGCCGACGACAGCGGTGATGCCGGGCTCCAGCCGCAGCGTGGTGGCGGACGCGAAGGACTTGAAGCCCTTGAGCGTCAGGCTGGAGAGGTGCACGGGACGTGGACTCTAGCCCGGTCACCGCGCGGCCGGGTGCGGCGCGAGGCCGGTGGTGCGCCTGTGACGGATCAGTTCGCGAGCTGGGAGGTCCGAGCTACGCGAGCGCGGGCTCGGCGGTGTCGCCGGTCATCGACAGCAGCTCGTGCGCGATGGCGGCGTCCCGCTGGGCGCGCAGCTCGGCGAGCTCCTGCTCCAGCCGCTGCACCCGGGCCCGCAGGGCTGCGTTCTCCTCGACCACCCGGAGCTCCGCAGGGGTGACGACCGAACCGAACAGGGCCTTGGCCATGGCTGTGACGGCCTTTCGAGAGCGAGAGGGGATGACCGGCGCCCCGGTAGACGGTCGGCGCGGGCTGGATGTTCCCAGGGTGACACCACCATCGGCGCTGGTCAACGGCGACGGGGCAGGGCCCCCGTGTCGGGGGGATGTCGGCTTCGTCACGCCGTGGTGAAGCCCGACAGCCCTTCCGGCGTCGCGAAGCGGACGTCGACGTCGGTGACCCGTCCCGGGGCGTCCGGGCCGTCGAGGGCAGCGACCACGTCGCGCACGGCCTGCTCCGGCCCCTCGGCGATGACCTCGACCCGGCCGTCGGCTCGGTTGCGCGCGACCCCGGCGAGGCCTGCGTCGCGCGCCAGGCCGCGCACGAAGGCGCGGTAGCCGACGCCCTGGACGTGGCCGGAGACCAGCGCCTCGACCCGGACGGTCATGCTCGCCGCGCTCTCGGTCGGGGCTGGCAGGTGGGGCAGCTGTAGCTCGAGCGGTTCATGAAGGACTCCCGGCGGATCGGGGTGCCGCAGCGGGGGCACGGCCGGTCCTCCTGCCCGTAGACGGCCAGGAACCGGGAGAAGTAGCCGCTCTGCCCGTTGACGTCGACGTACAGGGAGTCGAACGAGGTGCCGCCCTGGGCGAGGGCCTCCCCGAGCACGTCCCGCACCCCGTCGAGGAGGTCGGCGACCTGCGCCCGGGTGAGCCGGTCGGTGGGCCGGGCGCCGTGCAGGCGGGCCCGCCACAGCGCCTCGTCGGCGTAGATGTTGCCCACCCCGCCGATGAGCGTCTGGTCGAGCAGGGCGCGCTTGACCTCCGTGCGGCGCCGGCGCAGCGCGGCGGTGAACGCGTCGACGTCGAAGGAGGGGTCGAGCGGGTCGATCGCGATGTGCGCCAGCCGCGACGGCACCCCGCCCTGCTCGGGCACGTCCTCCACCGCCAGCCCCCCGAAGGTGCGCTGGTCGACGAAGCGCAGCTCGCGCCCCCGGTCGGTGAAGGTGAAACGGGCCCGCAGGTGGGTCTCGTCGGGGGCGGACGGCTTCTCGACGAGCAGCTGGCCGCTCATGCCGAGATGCCCGACGAGCGCCTGCCCGGTCGGCGTCCCGTCGGCCTCGGCCAACGGCAGCCACAGGTACTTCCCCCGGCGGTGGGCGGCGGTGAGGGTGCGCCCGGTGATCGCCGCCACGAAGTGGTCGGCGCCCTCCAGGTGCCGGCGGACGGCCCGCGGATGGTGCACCTCGACGGTGGCCACGGTGCGCCCCGCCACCCACTGCTCCAGCCCCCGGCGCACGACCTCCACCTCGGGCAGCTCGGGCACGGGGTTACTCCTCCGAGAGCGAGCGCCAGGCGGCCTCGGCGGCCTCCTGCTCGGCGGCCTTCTTGGTGCGGCCCGCGCCGGTCCCCCGCACGATGCCGGCGAGCAGCACCTCGGCCCGGAACGTCTTGGCGTGGTCGGGACCGTCGTCGTCCACCTTGTAGACGGGCGCCCCGAGCCCCTGCGCCGCCCCGAGCTCCTGCAGGCTGGTTTTCCAGTCGAGGCCGGCGCCGCGGGTGGCCGCCTCGACCAGCAACGGGTCGAACAGCCGGTGCACCACGGCGGAGGCGGTGTCCAGCCCGCAGCCCAGGTGCACCGCGCCGATGAGGGCCTCCATCGCGTCGGCGAGGATCGAGTCCTTCTCGCGGCCGCCGGTGGTCTCCTCACCCCGGCCGAGCAGCAGGTGCGGGCCGAGCCCGCCGTCGCCCAGGCGCCGGGCGACCCGGGCCAGCGACGTCATGTTGACCACCGAGGCACGCAGCTTGGCCAGCTGCCCTTCGGGGAGGTCTGGCTGGCTGCGGTAGAGCTCGTCGGTGACGACGAGCCCGAGCACCGAGTCGCCCAGGAACTCAAGGCGCTCGTTGGTCGGCAGGCCACCGTTCTCGTAGGCGAACGACCGGTGGGTCAGGGCGAGCGGCAGGAGGCCACCCGGCAGCGCGACGCCGAGCGCGTCGAACAGCCAGGTGGCGGCGCGCTCGGCGTGCTCCGCACCGCCCGGAGGCGCCGCGGGGACGCGACCGTCGACGGCATCCCCGTCAGGATGCCGAGCGGCGGCCGTCGTCCCCATGGCGGTGCGGGTGTGCGAGATCAGACCGACAGGACCTGGCGGCCGTCGTACTGCCCACAGGTCGGGCAGGCCTGGTGCGGGGGCTTGAGCTCGCCGCAGGCGCGGTTCGGGCACGGCGACAGGGTCGGCGCGCTGGCCTTCCACTGCGACCGGCGCATGCGGGTGTTGGCACGCGACATCTTCCGCTTCGGAACGGCCACGATCAGTTCTCCTCTGGGATGGTGGATTCGCCGGGGGTGCCCGGCGAGGAAGCAGTGGTGCCGAACTTCGCCGCGAGGCCCGCCCAGCGGGCGTCGACGACCTCGTGGGCGTGATCGGCGGGGAGATCGTCCAGGCGCTGGCCGCAGTCGACGCACAAGCCGGAGCAGTCCTCGGTGCAGACCGGGGCCAGCGGGAGGCTCAGGACGACGACGTCGCGGGCGAGCGGCTCCAGGTCGAGGAAGTCGCCCTCGATCCGGCGCACCTCGTCCTCCTCGCTCGTCGCCTCCGTGGTGCTGCCCGCGTAGGCGTACAGCTCCTGGACGTCGAGGCGGAGGACGTCCTCGATCGGCTCCAGGCAGCGCGCGCAGGAGCCCGCGACCGGGACCGAGAACTCGCCGGTGACCAGCACGCCCTCCATGACCGACTCCAGACGCAGGTGCAGGTGGACGTCGGCGGCCTCGGGCACGCCGAGCAGCTCGACCCGCCAGTCACCGGGAGCCGGCGCGGTCCGATCCAGCTCCTGCATCGACCCCGCCCGCCGGCCCAGCTCCCGGAGGTCGACCTTCCAGGGGTTGGCGGCGGGACGCCGGTCCTCGTGAGGCACGGCGCCGGAGCGGTTCGGCGAAGCAGCAGGCATGTCGGTACTCGCGGTCGGGAGCGGGAGGGGTGGACGGCCGGGCGTGAAGCCGACGGCCGGACCAGGGATCGAGACTACCCGATCCCCGCCACCGACCGGGGCCAGGGACCGGAACGGCCGCCGTCCAGGGACCCGCCCCGAGCGTGCGAGGGGTGGGGAGGACGGTGGTCCTTCACCTACTCCCGGAGGGTGCTGCGGGCCTTGTCCACCGAGCGCAGCATCCGCTCCAGCGTCACCCCGAACTCGGCCAGCCTGCTGTCGACGTACTCGTCGACCTCCGCCCGCATCCGCGCGGCCTCGGCGTGCGACTGCTCGCCGAGCTCGTCGGCGCGGGTGACCGCGGAACGGTAGACCTCGGTCTCGGTGATGAGCCGCTCGTGCTCGGCGTGCGCCTCGGCGATGAGGGCGGCCCGGTGCTGCTGGCCCTCGGCGACCAGCGCCTCGGCCTCGGCCTCCGCCTCCAGCAGGATCTGCTCGGCGTCGGTCTGGGCCTGGGCCAGCAGCTCGTCGCGCTGCCGCCGGGCCGTGCCGACGATCTCGTCGCGCTGCCGCTTGGCCTGGGCGAGGAGCTGCTCGCTGTCCGCGCGGGTCCGGCCGGTGAGCCGCTCGGCCTCGGCCTGCGCCTGCTGCAGGATCTCGGTGCGCTGCTCGACGATCGCACCGGCGGCCTGCACGTCCTCGGGGAGCGACTCGCGCAGGTCGTCGAGCAGGTCGAGCACGTGGTCGCGCGGCACCATGCAGGAGCTCGACATGGGCACGCTTCGGGCGTTCTCGATGACCGTGGTCAGCTCGTCCACGGTCTCGTAGAGGCGGTAGACGACTTCGGTGGTGTGGCCGCGCCCGGGCCGGGTCACGAGCGCCCCTCCCGGGCCCGCTCGCGCAGCCGGTCGTCGACGGCCTTGGGCACCAGCCGGGAGACGTCGCCGCCGAAGGTCGCGATCTGCTTGACCAGGCTGGAGGAGAGGTGGCCGACCTGCGGGGCCGTCGGCACGAACAGCGTCTCGACGGCGGCGAGCTCCCGGTTCATCTGCGCCATCTGCAGCTCGTACTCGAAGTCGCTCACCGCGCGCAGACCCTTCACGATGACCGGGATGTCGTGCGCGCGGCAGTAGTCGACCAGGAGGCCCTGGAAGCTGTCGACCCGCACGTTGGGCAGGTCGGCGACGGCCTCCCGGAGCAGCTCCATGCGCTCCTCGACCGAGAACAGCCCCGCCTTGCCGGGGTTGACCAGCACGGCCACGACCAGTTCGTCGTAGAGCCCGGCGGCCCGGTTGATGACGTCGACGTGCCCGTTGGTGACCGGGTCGAAGGAACCTGGGCAGACGGCACGCCTCACGGACGCCGACCGTACCGGAGCACGGCCTCGCCGTAGCGTCGCTCGCGCAGACCTTCCAGGGGTGTCGGCCACTCCCACTCCTGTTCCCGGCTGGACCGCTCGACCACGACCACGCCTCCGGGGGCCAGCCACTCCCCCGCCACCAGGGCGCTGAGCACCTCGCGGACCTCCTCGGCTGGCGTGGCGTAGGGCGGGTCGGCGAGCACGACGTCGAAGGCCTGCGGGGCCGGGCCGGTGACGACGGCGGGGACCGAGCCCGCCACCACCCGCCCGCCGAGCAGGCCGACGGCGGCGAGGTTGGCCCGCAGCACGGGGAGCACCTTCGGGCCCGACTCGACGAACACCACGGTGGCCGCGCCGCGGGAGAGCGCCTCCAGGCCCAGCGCGCCGGAGCCGGCGTACAGGTCCAGCACCGCGGCCCCGTCGAGGTCGACCAGCGTGCCGAGGGAGTTGAACAGGGCGCCGCGGGCCTTGTCCCCGGTCGGGCGGACCCCCGCCGGCGGCACCTGCAGGCGCCGGCCCCCGGCGAGCCCGGCGATCAGCCTCGTCACTCCCGCCTCACGCCTTCTCCAGCCACTCGGCGCGCTCGTCGCTGGCGAGGGCTGCGACCTCGGCGGCGAGCCCGGGGTGGTCGGCCAGCCCCCGCTCGGTGGACAGCAGGGTGGTCGCCTCGGCCCGCGCCTCGGCGATGAGCTCCTCGTCCTCCAGGAGCGAGAGGAGCTTGATGCCCGACCGCCGGCCGGACTGGGCAGCGCCGAGGACGTCGCCCTCCCGCCGGGTCTCGAGGTCGAGCCGGGCCAGCTCGAAGCCGTCGGAGGTCGACGCGACCGCCGCCAGCCGCTGCCCGGTCGGCGACGCCGACGGCGCCTCGGTCACCAGCAGGCACAGCCCGGCGTGCTGTCCCCGGGCCACCCGGCCGCGCAGCTGGTGCAGCTGGCTGACGCCGAACCGGTCGGCGTCCATCACCACCATGACGGTGGCGTTCGGCACGTCGACGCCGACCTCGACGACGGTGGTGGCCACGAGCACGTCGATCTCCCCCGCGGCGAAGTCGCGCATGACGCCGTCCTTCTCCTCGGGGGTCATCCGCCCGTGCAGGACGGCGAGGCGCAGCCCGGCCAGCGGGCCGGCGCGCAGGGCGTCGGCGACGTCGAGGACGGCCAGCGGGGGCCGGCGGTCGCTGCGGCCGTCCTCGTCGGGCGGTGCGCCGTCGGCGTCCTCGAGCTCCTCGTCGGCGCCGGCCTTGTCCTCCTCGACGTCCCCGATGCGGGGGCACACCACGTAGGCCTGCCGGCCCGCGGCGACCTCCTCGCGGAGCCGCTCCCACGCCCGGTCGAGCCAGCCGGGCTTCTCCACGACCGGGACGACGGAGCTGGCGACACCCCCGCGACCGCTGGGCAGCTGCCGGAGGGTGGAGGTCTCCAGGTCCCCGTAGACGGTCATCGCCACGGTTCGCGGGATCGGCGTGGCGGTCATGACGAGCACGTGCGGGGGCCGGCTCCCCTTGGCCCGGAGGGCGTCCCGCTGCTCCACGCCGAAGCGGTGCTGCTCGTCGACGACGACCAGCCCGAGGTCGGCGAACTCGACGCCCTCCTGCAGCAGGGCGTGGGTGCCGACGACGATGCCGGCCCGCCCTTCGGCGACCTCGGCCCGGGCCTCGCGGCGGGCGGCGGCCTTGAGCGAGCCGGTGAGCAGGGTGACGCGGGTGCCGGCGGGGTCGCCGTCGAGCTCACCGGCGCGGCCCAGCGGCCCGAGCAGGCCGCGGATGCCGCGGGCGTGCTGGGCGGCGAGCACCTCCGTCGGTGCGAGCAGCGCGGCCTGGCCACCGGCATCGACGACCTGGGCCATGGCCCGGAGGGCGACCACGGTCTTGCCCGACCCGACCTCCCCCTGCAGCAGCCGGTGCATGGGCTGGTCGCGGTCCAGCTCGGCAGCCAGCTCCTCCCCCACCTCCCGCTGCCCCTCGGTCAGCGCGAACGGGAGCGCCGCGTCGACGGCGTCGAGCAGGCCGCCGGGCCGGCGGGGCCGCGCGGTGCCCGGCTCCAGGGCGGCGGCCCGGCGGCGGGCGGCCAGCGTGAGCTGGAGGGTGAGCGCCTCGTCCCACTTCAGCCGGCGCTCGGCGCGCTCGACGTCCCGGCTGGTGGTGGGGCGGTGGATGTCGAGCAGGGCCGCGGGCAGGGACAGCAACCCGTGCCGGGTGCGGATCTCCTCGGGGAGCGGGTCGGTGACCAGGTCGGCGAGGTTGCCCGCGCCGCCGAGCAGCAACTTCACCGACTTCTGGATGACCCAGCTGGAGACGTCCTTGCTCGCCGGGTAGATCGGCACGAGCTCGCGCGCCCAGTCGTCGTCGTCATCGTCGCCGCTGAGCAGGTGCATGTCGGGGTGCGTGAACTGCAGCTTGCCCTGGTAGCTGCCGACCGTGCCGGCGAACATGCCCCAGACGCCGGGCGCCAGGCGGGCGTGCTTGTGGCTGAAGAAGACCAGCTTCATGGTGCTGGCGCCGTCGCCGACGGTGACCTCGGTGATCGTGCCGCGGCGCTGCCGCATGGGCCGGGTGCTCACGGTCTTCACCTGGGCGAGCACCGTCACCCGGTCGCCCGGCTGCAGGTCGTCCAGCCGGGCCATCTCCCCGCGCCGCGCGTAGCGGCGGGGGTAGTGCCGCAGCAGGTGGCGGACCGTGTGCAGGCCCAGCTGCTCGGCCATGCCGGTGGCGGTCTTGGGTCCCAGCACCCGCGCCAGCGGGGTCTCCAGGGTCACCGCCACGTCACTCGACCCCGATCTGCAGCGGGATCGAGCTGGGGCCCCCGCCGTAGCGGACCACCTCGACGGTGGGGTGCACCGTCGCGAGGTGGTGGCAGACCGCGTCGCCGAGCGCCTCGTCGGGGCCGACGACCAGGGTGGCCATCTCGCCGCCCGCCGAGAGCAGCCGGTCGAGCAGGTCGCAGGCGACGGCGGCGAGCTCCGCGCCGATCACGACGACGTCCCCCTCGGCGGAGCCGAGCACGTCGCCCGGCCGGCAGCGGCCGGCGGAGGTGAGCGCCTCCTGGTCGGCGACGGTGAGCTCGGCCCAGCGGGTGGCCGCCGCGGCCTCGGCCATGGTGATGACGTCGTCACCGAACCGCTGCTGCGGATCGGCGACCGCCACCGCGGCCAGGCCCTGCACCGGGGAGCGCGTGGGCACCACGCCGACCTCCCGCCCGGCCTCCCGCGCCCGGGTGGCCGCCCGGGCGGCGAGCGCGTGCAGGCCGGCGTCGTTCGGGAGCACCACCACCTCCTGGGCGGCGGCGGCGACGATCTCCTCGTACAGGTCGTCCTCGGTGACCCCACCGGCGTCGCAGACGACGACGCGGACGCCCTCGGCGCGGAAGAGCTCGGCCAGGCCGTCGCTGTGCACCGCCGCGACGGCCGCGCGCAGGCCGGGCACCGGCGCGGCCGGGGGCACCGGCGCCAGCGGGGTGACCGTGATGCGGTGCGGCCGGCCGGCCTCGATGCCCGCCTCGATGGCGGCACCGACGTCGGAGACGTGCACGTGGACGTTCCACTCGCGGCCGGTCGGCGTGTCCACGCCGACGACGACGAGGCTGTCGCCGAGCTCGGCGAGGCGCTCGTGCAGCCGGGCGACCGCCGTCTCGTCGGCGTCGGCGAGGAGGTACTGCACCTCGCTGCCCGGGCCGGGCGGCGGCTGGTGCGGGGCGTGCTCGACGCCGTGCCGGTGGGGCCGGCGCCCTTCGCGGCGGGCCAGCGCCGGGCGGACCGGCTGCACGCCGGTGACGGTGCGCACGAGGGCGTCCAGGACGATCGACAGACCGGCTCCCCCGGCGTCGACGACGCCCGCCTCGCGCAGCGCGGCGAGCTGGCCGGGGGTCCCCTCCAGGGCGCGCCGCGCACCGTCGGCCGCGGCCAGGACGACGTCCGCCAGCGCCGCGCGCCCCTCGTCGACGGCCGCCACGGCCGCCTCCCCGGCGGCCCGGGCGACGGTGAGGAAGGTGCCCTCCTCGGGGTCGGCGACGGCGGTATAGGCGCTCTCGGCGGCCTTGTGCAGTGCGGCGGCGAAGGCCGGGCCGTCGGCCGGGGCCTCCCCGGCGAGCTGGTCGGCCAGCCCGCGCAGCAGCTGGGCGAGGATGGTGCCGGAGTTGCCACGGGCGGACAGGACCGCGCCACGGGCCACGACCGCCCAGCCGGACTCCCCCGGGGCCGCCGCGTCCAGCGCCGCGCGGGCGCCCTCGGCGGTGTGCAGGAGGTTCGTGCCGGTGTCCCCGTCGGGCACGGGGAAGACGTTGAGGTCGTCGAGCCGCCCCCGGGCGTCGGACAGCGCCTCGACCGCGGCCCGGCACCACTGACCGACCGCGGCGTCGTCCAGCGCCGTCAGCACGGGAGCAGGCTACCCACCGGTGCCGACACGGCCCGGCCTCGTGCGCGGCGGGCCCCCGTCCGGAGGGTGCCGCGACATCACCTCCGCGGAGCGGTTAGACTGCTGGACGGTCTTGATGCGGGTGCTGCCTTGCCCCGCCGTCTGTGAACGATTCTTTCTGGGAGTGATCCACCGTGGCTGCCGTGTGCGATGTGTGTGGCAAGGGCCCCGGTTTCGGTATGTCGGTGTCGCACTCGCACCGCCGCACGCCGCGCCGTTGGAACCCGAACATCCAGTCCGTGCGGGCGCTGATCGCCCCCGGCAACCGTCGCCGGATCAACGCGTGCACCTCGTGCATCCGCGCCGGCAAGGTCGCCCGCGCCTGACGCCGGGCCCCCGCGGGGGCTCGTGAACCACCACCGAGGAGCCCCGGAGGTCGTCGACCTCCGGGGCTCCTCGCGTGCACCTCAGCGCCCGATGCCGCGTCCCCGCGCCGCGGTCACCACCAGATCCACGACGGTGTCCAGCGGGAGCTCGGTGCTGTCCACGACCAGGTGGTAGTGGCCGGCCGCGGCCGGGTCGCAGCGGTAGAAGTGCCGCACGTACGCCTCCCGCGCCCGGTCGTTGGCGGCCATCTCGCGCGCCACCTCCTCGCGGGGCCGCCCCGACCGCGCGACCGCCGCGGCCAGCCGCCGGTCCCGCGGCCCGTCGAGCCGGACGTGCAACGCGTCGGTCCGGTCCCGCAGCACCATCGCCGCGGCGCGGCCGAGCACCACCCCGCCGCCACCCGCCGCGATCTCGGCGAGCACCCGCTCGGTCTGCTCCCGGTAGGCCCGCGCGTCGGGCAGCGGCGCCCCGGGCACGACCCCGCCCACCGGGTCGGGCATCGTCCCCAGCGAGGCGACCAACCGCCAGAGTCCGCGCACGACCGTCTCGTCGTTGGCCTCGGCCTCCTCCACCGGCACCCCCAGCCGTCCGGCCACCTGGGCGGGGATCGCCCGGTCGTGGAACGGCAGGCCCAGCTGGGCGGCCACGGCAGGCCCGACCTCCGCTCCCGCGGCGCCGTAGGGCGCCGAGATGGTCACGATGCCCACGTCGCCTCCTCCCCGCTCCCGGGGAGCGGCAGGTCCTTGCCGAGGAACACGGCCTCCGGCGAGCAGGCGTAGACCCCGTACCCCTGGACGGGGTCGTAGCCCAGCTCCCGGTACAGCGCGACCGCCTCCGGCTGCCGCTGGCCCGTGTTGAGCACCACCGACCGGTGGCCGGCTCGGGCGGCGGTGGCCTCCAGCTCCGCCATGAGCACCTGCGCGAGCCCGCGGCGGCGGAACGCGGGCGCCACGTAGACCCGCTTGATCTCCACACCGCCCGGCGGGTAGACGCGCCACGCTCCGCACCCCGCCGCCGCGCCGTTCATCTCGGCCACGAGGAAGAGCCCGGCCGGCGGCAGGAACTCGGCGGGGTCGACGACGGCCTCGTCCCGGCCGCCGTACCGGCGCACGTACTCCTGCTGGACGGCCTCGACCAGCTCCTGCGCCACGGGGTCGTCGTAGGGCACCGGCCGCAGCCGGGCCACCGATCCGTCCCGCAGCACCCGCTCAGCCGAAGTGGACATGCCCCGCCCGCTCCGCTCCCAGGGCCGCCAGCACGTCCGCGGCGGCCACCCCGTCCACCCGCACCCCCGGCCGTGGCTTGCCCGGGCGCACGACGCCGATCGCCGTCCACCCCGGCGGGAGCGCCACCTTCCGCGGGAACGTGGCCACCAGCGCGTGGTCCTCCCCACCGGTGAGCACCCACACCAGCGGGTCCACGCCCAGCGCCGACCCCACCTGCTGCAGCGGCCCCACGGGCTCCAGGCACGCCTCCGCGAGGGCGCCGCGGTCCAGGTCCATGACGACGCCGCTCGCCTCGGCCAGGTGCCCGGCGTCGGCCAGCAGCCCGTCGCTCACGTCGCACATCGCGGTGGCACCGGCGTCGGCCGCCACCGGACCCGACACGTACGGCGGGGTCGGGCGGCGGTGCGCGTGCACGACGGCCAGCGGGCTGGTGAACCCCCGGCGCAGCACCGCGAGGCCGGCCGCCGACCACCCCAGCCGCCCGGCCAGCGCCACCACGTCGCCGGGACGGGCGCCCGAGCGCAGCACCGGCGCCCGTCCCCCGAGGTCGCCCAGCGCGGTCACCGACACGACGATGCCGGCGCTGTCGGGGGCGGACGCCACCGTGTCCCCGCCGACGACGGCTGCCCCCGAGCCCGCGCACTCCTCCGCCAGGCCGGTGGCGAGCCCCTCCAGCCAGCTGGTGGGGGTGTCCGGCGGGCAGGCCAGCCCGACCACCAGCGCCGTCGTCCGGGCGCCCATCGCGGCGACGTCGGCCAGGTTGGCCGCGGCCGCTTTGTGCCCGACGTCCTCCGCCGAGGACCAGTCCCGCCGGAAGTGCCGGCCCTCCACGAGGACGTCGGTTGTCACCACGACGCGCTGGTCGGGCGTGCGCAGCACCGCGGCGTCGTCGCCGGGGCCGACGTCGGCCGCCGGGGCGGTGCCGGACCGGGCCAGCACGCGGGAGATCACGCCGAACTCCCCGACGACCCGCACGGTGTCGGCCGGATCACCGCGCGGGACCAGGGGACGGGGTCGGCTCATCGATGCTCTCCAGTCACTGCGGTAGGTTGCCGACGAGTCCGCCAGCCGGCGGGGACGACGTCTCGGCACTGTTGCCGGAGGAAGGATCTCCCGTGGTCCACGCCTACATCCTCATCCAGACCGAAGTCGGCAAGGCCGCCCAGGTCGCCTCGACGATCAGCGAGATCAGCGGCGTCACGAAGGCCGAGGACGTCACCGGCCCGTACGACGTCATCGTGCGCGCCGAGGCGGACACCGTCGACGAGCTCGGTCGGCTGGTGGTCGCCCGGGTGCAGTCGGTCGACGGGATCACCCGGACGCTGACCTGCCCGGTCGTCAACATCTGAGCGCTCGCCCCGTGGACCCGCTGCGCCGGGCCGCGATCCTGATCACGGCGATCACGCTGCCGGTGGTGATCGCGCTCGTCGTGCTGGTCAACGTGCGCGGCGAGGAGCCGGCCTCCGCACCGGAGGGCCCGGCCCAGATCGAGGGCGCCGCCCCGGTCCGTCCCGAGGACCTCCCGGTGCTCGAGGTGGACACACCGGAGATCACCCCCGAGGCCGAGGCGCACTGCCCCGCGCTGATGGAGAACCTGCCGCTGGAGCTGGCCGGGGAGCCGTCGCGCCGGGTGCGGTCCGAGAGCCCCTTCGTCTACGCCTGGGGCGAACCGGCTGCAGTGCTCACCTGCGGCGTCCAGCGGCCGGAGGGGTGGACCGTCGGCGCGTCGGCCATCCAGATCAACGGTGTCCAGTGGCACGTCGACACCAGCGACCCCGACGCCACGGTCTGGACGGCGGTGGACCGCCCGGTCTACGTCGAGATGCGGCTGCCCGCCGGCGTCGACAGCGCACCGGTCACGGCGCTGACCGTGCCGCTGGCCGAGGCGCTCCCCTACCAGGAGCCGACACCCGGCCCCTGAGCCCGCAGGAGCGCTCACCCGGGCGGCAGCAGGTCCAGCTGCGTCTCCAGCACGGCGCCGACCTCCCGCACCGCATCGGGGACCGATCCGGCCACGGCGGTCACCGACACGCTGAAGACGCCGTGCCAGCACCACGCGAAGGCCGCCGGGTCGACCAACCCCGCCGCCGGCACGGGCGCGTCCACGGTGAGCAGCCGGCAGTTGGCGGGCAGCTCGGGTGGGTCGACGCTGAGGACGCCCCCGTACAGCTCGGCGTCGTTGCGCGCCAGGTTCTCGGCGTACGCCCGGGCACCGGCCCGCTGCTCGAACTGGTCGACGAACACGCCGGTCATCGGGCCGGACTCCCGGCCCCAGAAGCGCTCCCACCCGTACCGGTAGCCGTAGCTCTCCAGCACCGCGAGCTCGCGCTCCGGGTCGGGCGCGTAACCGGCGACGTCCTCCAGCCGCTTGGGTCCGGCCGGTGGCTCCAGCTCCTCGTCGCGCAGGCGCGGCAGCCCCGAGGGCACCTCCCGGACGATGAGCTCCTCGAGCTCCGCCGGGGAGGACGGCCGGTCCGACGGCGGCCCGGCGGTGGCGACGCCGTCGACCGTGCGCCCGCACCCGCTCAGCAGCGCGGCGGCGACCACGACCACGGGGACGACCCCGGACCGGGTGGCGGCCGCGTTCCGCGGAGCCGGCCGCCCCGCGGTCACCGGCCCGGCCGCGCACCGCCGGCGAGCGCCCCGCTCACCAGGCGGTCCACCAGGTCGGCGAAGTCCACGCCGGTGGCCGCCCACATGCGGGCGAACATCGAGATCGGGGTGAACCCCGGCATCGTGTTGACCTCGTTGATCACCAGGCGGTCCGCGCCGTCGGGGCCGGTGCCGAGGAAGAAGTCGACCCGGGCCAGCCCGCGGCAGTCCAGGGCGAGGTAGGCGCGGCGCGCGGCGGCCTGCACCGCGGCGAGCTGCTCCGGGGTGAGGTCGGCCGGGATGTCGAACTCCGCGGCGTCGTCGAGGTACTTGGCCGCGAAGTCGTACCAGTCGACGCCCGGCCGCAGCCGGATCTCGGCGGGCAGGCTCGCCTCGGGCAGCCCCGATCCGCGGGCGGCGAGGACGCCGCACTCGATCTCCCGACCGGGGACGGCCGCCTCCACGATCACCTTCGGGTCCACCGCGGCGGCCGCCGCGACGGCCGCCGGGAACTGCGCCCAGTCGGTGACCTTGCTGATGCCGATGCTGGACCCGGCACGGGCCGGCTTCACGAAGACCGGCAGGCCGAGGCGCTCCCGCCCGGCCTCGTCGAGCACCGCCGGGTCGGCGCAGACCGCGCCGTGCTCGTCGCGCAGGACGACGTGTTCGCCCTGCGGCAGGCCGGCCGCGGCCAGGAGCTTCTTGGTGAACTCCTTGTCCATGGAGGCGGCGCTGGCGAACACCCCCGAGCCCACGTAGGGCAGCCCGGTCATCTCCAGCAGCCCCTGGACCGTGCCGTCCTCGCCGAAGGCGCCGTGCAGGACCGGGAAGACGACGTCGACCTCGGTGAGCGCCCGGCCGACCGCCGCACCGGGCTCCAGGACGGCCAGCCCGCGCGCCTCCGGGTCACCGACCAGCGAGACCGCCGTGCCGCCGGTGACCTCGGGCAGCGCGCCGTCGGTGAGGGCGAGCTGCTGGCCGGCGTCGGGGAGCACCCAGCGCCCGTCCTTGGCGATGCCGACGGGGACGACCTCGTAGCGGTCCGGGTCGAGCGCGGCCATCACGCTGCCGGCGGAGATGCAGGAGATGGCGTGCTCCTCGCTGCGCCCCCCGAAGACGACGGCCACACGCACCTTGCCCTGCTGTCCGCTCATTGCCGCGACCCTAACCGAGGCCGCGTTCCGGGCCCCGCCGCGTCGTCGGTGCACGGCTCGGCCCGCCGGGTCGAGCGTGGTGTGGCAGCCTCGTCGCCGTGCACGACGACCCAGCCCACCAGACCGCACCCGGGGCGGTGCGCACCAGCGACGGGACCGGGCACTCCCGGCGCCTGCGCCTGGCCGGCGCGGCGGTGCACCTGTACACCGCCAGCGGCTCGGTGCTCGGGCTGCTCATCGTCCTGGCCGCCTTCGACGGCGCCGTGGAGACCGCCCTGTGGCTGATCCTCGCGACGCTGTTCATCGACGGCACGGACGGGATGCTGGCCCGGCGCACCCGGGTCAAGCAGACGATCCCCTGGTTCGACGGCGCCCGGATGGACGACATCGTCGACTACCTGACGTACGTCTTCGCACCCGTCGTGCTGCTCTGGACGACCGACCGGCTGCCCGGCGGCGCCCTCGGCTGGGTCCTGGCCGCGCTACCGCTGCTCGCCTCCTGCTACCAGTTCTGCCGGACCGACGCGAAGACCGAGGACCACTACTTCCTCGGCTTCCCCAGCTACTGGAACGTGGTCGCGTTCTACGCGATCATCCTGGACGTCGGCACCACCGGTGTCGGCATCGCGCTCGCGGTCCTGACGGTGCTGGTCTTCGTGCCGGTCAAGTACGTCTACCCGTCCCGCACCAAGCTGCTCCGGGGGCTGAACCTGGGGCTGGCGACGGTCTGGCTGGTCGCCTCCGCGGTGCTGGTCGTCCAGTACCCCGACCCGCACCCGCTGGTGGTCGCGCTGAGCATGGCCTACCTCGCCTACTACTTCGGCGTCAGCATCTGGCTCACCGTCGCGGGCAACCGCCGCCGGTCGTCGTCAGCCGAGGGCGTCGAGCGCGTGGGATAGGTCGGCGACCAGGTCGGCGGGGTCCTCGATCCCGCAGGACAGCCGCACGAAGCCCGCGGGCACCGCGTCCCCGCCCCACTGCGCGCGCCGGTCGATCGTGCTGTGGACGCCGCCGAAGCTCGTCGCCGCGGCCCACAGCCGGCTCTCCGCCAGCAGCCGGGCGACCGCGGTCTCGTCGGCCAGCTCCGCGGACACCACGCCGTTCGGGCGCAGCATCTGGCGCGCGGCCAGCGCGAACGACGGGTCACCCTCGCGCCACGGCCAGCGCAGGTTCGTGACGGCCGGGTGCCCCGCCAGCAGCTCGGCGACCGCCGCCGCGTTCGCCGCCTGACGGGCCAGCCGGAGGTCCAGGGTGCTCATCGACCGGTGCCCGAGCCAGGCCTCGAACGGCCCCGGCGTGCTGCCGGTGCGGTCGCGGAAGCCCTTCACGGCCGCGTACAGCTCCTCGTCGGTCACGGTCACGTGCCCGAGCAGCACGTCGCTGTGGCCGGTGAGCGCCTTGGTGTCGCTGCCCACGGTGAGGTCGGCCCCCAGCGCCAGGGGACGCTGACCCAGCGGGGTGGCGGTGGTGTTGTCGACCGCGACCAGCGCGCCCGCGGCGTGGGCGGCCGCGGCCACGGCGGCGATGTCGCAGACGTCCAGCTGCGGGTTGCTCGGCGTCTCCAGCAGCACCATCCGGGCGCCCGCGAGCCCCCCGTCGGCGGCGACGCGCCCGATCTCCGGCGTGGGCACGTACTGCACCTCGATGCCGAAGCGGGCGAGCTCCTCGGCGGCCAGCAGGCGGGTCGTGTAGTACCCGTCCGACGGCAGCACGACGCGGTCACCGCTGCGGGTGGGGGCCAGCACGGCGGCGGTCAGCGCCGCCATCCCGGTGGCGAAGGACAGGCAGCGCCCGCCGTCGAGCTCCCCGACGGCGGACTCGAAGTGCCGGAGCGTCGGGTGCTCGGTCCGCGCGTAGGCGTCGGCCCCGCCCGCACGCGGGGGCTGGTCACCGAGGTGGAAGGGGGCGGCGAACACCGGCGAGGGCCGCATCGGCTCGCCCGGCGCCGCGGGCCCCTCCCCCGCGCGTACCGACCTGGTCCCGTCGCCCCATCCGCTGTCCACGTCCGCAGACTCCATCACTCCGGCTTCGCCTCGCGCGACATGATCTCGCGCACCATCCGGCCGGGCGCCTCGCCCTCGTGGCACACGCGGACGACCGCCTCGGTGATCGGCACGTCGATGCCGTGCGCCCGCGCGAGGTCGAGCACCGACCGGCAGCTCTTCACGCCCTCCGCCGTCTGCCGGGCGCTCTGCTGGACCTCCTCCACGGTCATGCCGCGGCCGAGCTTCTCGCCGAAGGTGCGGTTGCGCGACAGCGGCGAGCTGCAGGTGGCCACCAGGTCCCCCAGCCCCGCCAGCCCCGCGAAGGTGGTCAGCTCGGCGCCCAACGCGATGCCCAGCCGGGCGGTCTCGGCCAGCCCGCGGGTGATGAGCGAGGCGCGGGTGTTGTCCCCGAAGCCGAGCCCCTCGGCGATACCGCAGGCCAGGGCGATGACGTTCTTCACCGCTCCGCCCAGCTCGCAGCCGACGACGTCGGGGTTGGTGTAGGGGCGGAAGTACCGGGTGTGGCACGCCGCCTGGAGCACCGCGGCGCGGTCGGGGTCCGAGCACGCGATCACCGTGGCGGCCGGCTGCTCCTCGGCGATCTCCCGGGCCAGGTTCGGGCCCGACAACGCCGCGACGTGCGCAGCCGGGGAGCCGGTGATCTCGCAGATCACCTCGCTCATCCGCATGGTCGTGCCCAGCTCGATGCCCTTCATGAGCGAGAGCAGCGTGGCGTCCGGCGGCAGCAGCTCCCGCCAGGCCGTGAGGTTGCCGCGCAGCGACTGCGAGGGGACCGCGAGCACGACGACGTCGGCGTCGTCCAGTGCCTCGGCCGGGTCGACGGTCGCCCGCAGCCGGTCGGGCAGGCGCACACCCGGCAGGTAGTCGGGGTTCTCCCGCGTGTCGGTGATGGCATCGACGAGCTCCGGCCGCCGCGCGTGGAGCCGGACGTCGCAGCCGGCGTCGGCGAGCACCTTGGCGAACGTCGTGCCCCAGGAACCGGCGCCCAGGACCGCCGCCCGGGTCACGCGGCGCTCCCGGGCAGGTCGCCGTGCCGCTCCCGGCGGGGAGCGGGGTGGACCACGCGCGGCGCGGGCTCCCCGCGCAGCTCGGCCAGCTGGTCGCGGACCCGGGACATCATCTGCTCCGTCGTCTCCCGCAGCAGCGCGGGCTCCAGGGGGCGGCCGGCGCGCACCTCGGCCCGCGCCGCGGAGAGGTCGATCGGCTCGCCCACGAGGTAGTGGGTGGGCGTGCGGAGCCGCAGGTGCAGCTTCTTGGTGTGGTAGTCGTGCACCCGCTGCGGCCCCCACTGGGCGACCGGGACGACCACGGCGTCGGTGGTGAGCGCCAGATGGGCCGCCCCCGTGCGCGCCTGCATGGGCCACCAGTCGGGGTCCCGGGTCACCGAGCCCTCCGGGTACACCACCACGATGTTGCCCGCATGCAGATCGGCCTCCGCCGCCGCGAGCGCGCCGCGGGCGGCGCTGGAGAACCGGGCGACGGGGATCTGGCCGGCCGCCCGCAGGATCGTGCCGGCCAGCCCCCTGAAGACCGCCTCCTTGGCCAGGAAGTGCGGGATCCGACCGCGGTCGAACACCAGGCGGGCGCAGGCCAGCGGGTCCAGCACCGACACGTGGTTGACCACCAGGAGCACCGGCCCGGTGACCGGGATGCGCTCGGCGTGGTGGTAGCGCAGCCGGAAGATCAGGGCGGACACCGGGTAGATCACCACGATGCACAGCCACAGCGGGAAGGAGATGCGCCCCCGGGTGCGCCACTTGGCAGCGCGGCGGGCACCGGGTGCGCGCACCGGTCCGCCCGCGCTCGTCCCGCGCGGGGACGTCTCGTCCGACACCGGCTCCCCTCCCTGTCCTGCGAGCCAGCCCATGATCGACCCGTGCGGCCGCCGGGGGAGCACCGGGTCCCGGCCGACGGGGTCCCGGGTCACCGTGTGCTGACATTGTCGTCGTGTCCAGGTGGTCGGTCGTGGTCCCGGCGAAGCGCCTCGCCGCCGCCAAGACCCGGCTGCGGCCGCTCACCGGCGTCCCCGGCGGCGACCACGGCGCCCTGGTCCTCGCCCTGCTGGCCGACACCGTGGCCGCGGCGCTGGCCTGCGAGCGGGTCGGGTCGGTGGTGGTCGTCACCGACGAGCCGGTGGCCGCCGACCTGGTGCGCGGGCTGGGCGCCCGCGCGGTGCCCGACGAACCGGACGGCGGCCTGAACCCCGCGCTCGAGCACGGCGCCGGGAGCGCTCCCGGGGACGCCGTCGCCGCGCTCTCCTCCGACCTGCCCGCCCTCCGCCCGGTGGAGCTGGCGGCGGCGCTGGCGGAGGCGGAGGCGGCGCCCCGCTGCTTCGTGGCCGATGCCCAGGGAACGGGCACCACCCTGCTGACCGCCGTCGGCACGCCGTTGCGCCCGCGGTTCGGCCGCGGCTCCGCCGCAGCCCACCAGGCCGGCGGCGCGGTTCGGCTCACCGGCGCCTGGCCCGGCCTGCGCCGCGACGTCGACGTCCCCGCGGACCTCCGGGCAGCGCTGGCGCTGGGGGCCGGACCACGCACGTCCGCGCTGGTGCGGGGGTCGTCCTCGCTCGCCATCCGGGTCCGTACGGCACGATGAGGGAGTGGCAACAGAGAGCGCTCCCCGGACCGATGCCCTCCCCGTCGACCGCTACCTGAACCGAGAACTGTCCTGGCTGGACTTCAACGCCCGCGTGCTGGAGCTCGCCGAGGACGACTCGCTGCCGCTGCTGGAGCGGGTGAAGTTCCTCGCGATCTTCGCCAGCAACCTGGACGAGTTCTACATGGTGCGCATCGCCGGTCTGAAGCGCCGGCAGAGCACCGGTCTCACCGTCCGCTCGCCCGACGGGCTGACCATCCGCGAGCAGCTGGAGCGGGTGACCGCCCGCACGCAGGAGCTGGTGCAGCGGCACTCCGACGTCTTCAACAAGGACGTGCTGCCCCGCCTCGAGGAGGCCGGCATCCGGATCGTCCACTGGGACGACCTGGACGAGGACGCGATGCGCCGGCTCCGGGACTACTTCCGCGACCAGGTGTTCCCGGTGCTGACCCCGCTGGCCGTCGACCCCGCGCACCCGTTCCCGTACATCAGCGGCCTGTCGCTGAACCTCGCGGTGTCGGTGCACGACCCGGACACCAACGCCCCCCGCTTCGCGCGGCTCAAGGTGCCCAACAACGTGCCGCGCTTCGTGTCGGTCAACTCGCAGGACGACACCGTCATCTTCCTGCCCCTCGAGGACCTGATCGCCGCCCACCTGCCCCAGCTCTTCCCGGGGCTCGACGTGCTCGACCACCACTTCTTCCGCGTCACCCGCAACGCCGACGTGGAGGTCGAGGAGGACCGCGACGAGGACCTGCTCCAGGCGCTGGAGCGGGAGCTCGCCCGGCGCCGGTTCGGCCCCGCGGTCCGCCTCGAGGTCGCCGAGCCGATGGACCCCCGGATCCTCGAGGTGCTCGTCTCCGAGCTCGAGGTCTCCCCGGACGACGTCGTGCACGTGCCGGGGCTGCTCGACCTGGCCTCGCTCACGGCTCTCTACGACCTGGACCGGCCGGAGCTCAAGGACGAGCCGTTCGTCCCGACCACCCACCCGCGGCTGAGCGAGGGCGAGACGCCGAAGAGCGTCTTCGCGACCCTGCGCGAGGGCGACGTCCTGGTGCACCACCCCTACCACTCGTTCGCCACCAGCGTGCAGCGGTTCATCGAGCAGGCGGCCGCCGACCCGAACGTGCTGGCGATCAAGCAGACGCTCTACCGGACCTCGGGCGACTCCCCCATCGTCAACGCGCTGATCGAGGCGGCGGAGGCCGGCAAGCAGGTCGTGGTCCTGGTGGAGATCAAGGCCCGGTTCGACGAGGAGGCCAACATCAGCTGGGCGCGCTCGCTGGAGCGGGCCGGCTGCCACGTCGTGTACGGACTGGTCGGGCTGAAGACGCACTGCAAGACGGCGCTGGTCGTGCGCCGCGAGCAGGGCGTGATCCGCCGCTACTGCCACATCGGCACCGGCAACTACAACCCGAAGACGGCGCGGATCTACGAGGACCTGGGCATCCTCACCGCCGACCCGCGGGTGGGCGCGGACCTCACCGACCTGTTCAACGTCCTCACCGGCTACTCGCGGCAGACGAACTACCGCACGCTCATGGTGGCGCCGCACAGCATCCGCAACGGGCTCATCGAGAAGATCCGCCGCGAGGCGCGGAACGCGCGCGAGGGACGCCCCTCGGGCATCCGCATCAAGGCGAACTCCATCGTCGACGAGCGCCTCATCGACGCCCTCTACGAGGCCTCGCAGGCCGGTGTGCCGGTGGAGCTGTTCGTCCGCGGGATCTGCGCGCTGCGACCGGGCGTGGCCGGGATGTCGGAGACGATCCGGGTGCGCTCGATCGTCGGCCGGTTCCTCGAGCACTCCCGGGTGATCTCCTTCCTCAACGGCGGGGACCCGGAGTGGTGGATCGGCAGCGCGGACCTCATGCACCGCAACCTCGACCGCAGGGTCGAGGTGCTGCTGCGGGTCTGCGACGAGGCGGCCCGCAGGCAGCTGGAGGAGACCCTGCGCCCGGCCATGGAGCCGGGGGTGCGGTGCTGGGAGCTGCGCAGCGACGGGCAGTGGGACCGGCTGGACGGGCGGGACTACCAGGCAGAGCTGATGCACCGGATCCATGAGCTCGCCGGCTGAGCGGCGACCGATCGCGGCCGCCGGCGGCGTCGTGTGGCGCCCGGCCGGGGACGACGGCATCGAGATCGCCGTGGTCCACCGGCCCCGCTACGACGACTGGTCACTGCCGAAGGGGAAGCTCGACGCCGGTGAGCACGCCCTGGCCGCCGCGTGCCGCGAGGTGGTCGAGGAGACCGGGCTGCGCATCGTCGCCGGACGCCGGGGCCCGACGACCCAGTACGCGGTCGACGGCGTGCCCAAGCACGTCGACTACTGGCTGATGCGGTGCGTGGGGGGCTCCTTCGGCGCCAACGACGAGGTGGACGAGCTGCGCTGGCTCGCCCCCGACGACGCCGCCGCGCTCGTCACCCACGAGCACGACCGGCTGGTGATCGCCGACGCCGGCCGCACCGACGTGCCGCGCGAGGTGGGCCTGCTGCTGGTGCGGCACGGCCGCGCTGGCAGCAAGCAGGAGTTCGGCGGCCCGGACGAGCTGCGGCCGCTGGATGACAAGGGCCGGCGGCAGGCCGAGCAGCTGGCCGACGCCCTGACGTGGTTCGCCCCGGACGAGGTGTTCAGCACCCCGAAGGTGCGCTGCACGCAGACGGTGGAGCCGCTGGCCGAGCGGCTGGCCGTGGACGTGCGGCCGTCACCCCGGATGGGTGAGGAGTCCTTCGCCGACGACCCGCAGGCGGGGATGGCGCTCGTGGCGGAGCTGCTGGAGCGCCCCGGGGCGACGGTGCTGTGCAGCCAGGGCGGGGTGATCCCCTCGGTGCTGCAGACGCTCGGGGTGCACGGCCACGGTGTCCGCGGCCTGCTCCCGCCGGCCGCCAAGGGCAGCGTCTGGGCCCTCGGCGGCCGGCCGGGCGCGCTGGTCGCGGACTACTACCGCGACTTCGAGCCCGACCCGGACGCCCCGCTGCCTCAGCGCGCGGGCAGCGCCGCCGGGAGCCAGGCCGGGCGCGCCGCCTCGTAGGCCTCGATGTCGTCGAGGTGCCGCTCGGTGAGGCCGACGTCGTCGAGCCCCTCCAGCAGCCGCCACCGGGTGTAGTCGTCGATCTCGAACGGCACCGCCACGTCGCCGTACGTCACCTGCTTCGCGCGCAGGTCGACCGTCACCGGTGTCGCCGGGTCGGCCTCGACCGCGGTCCACAGCGCCTCGACCTCGGCCTGCGGCAGCACGACGGTGAGCAGCCCCGACTTGGTCGAGTTGTTGCGGAAGATGTCGGCGAACCGGGAGCTGATGACGACGCGGAACCCACCGTCGAGCAGCGCCCAGTTGGCGTGCTCGCGGGAGGAGCCGGTGCCGAAGTCGGGGCCGGCCACCAGGATCGAGGCGTCGGCGTACTCGGGCTTGTTGAGCACGAAGTCCGGCTCGTTGGTCCGCCAGGCGATGAACAGCCCGTCCTCGAAGCCGGTGCGGGTGATCCGCTTGAGGTACTCGGCCGGGATGATCTGGTCGGTGTCGACGGCGCTGCGGCGCAGCGGCGCGGCGGTGCCGGTGTGCGTGGTGAAGGCGTCCATGGCTCAGGCTCCGATCAGGTCGGCGGGGGCGGTGAGGCGGCCGGTGAGCGCCGTGGCGGCAGCGACCGACGGCGAGACCAGGTGGGTGCGCCCGCCCTTGCCCTGGCGGCCCTGGAAGTTGCGGTTGCTGGTCGAGGCCGACCGCTCGCCGGGCTTGAGCTGGTCGGGGTTCATGCCCAGGCACATCGAGCAGCCCGCCCCCCGCCACTCGGCGCCGGCCTCGACGAAGACCTTGTCCAGGCCCTCGGCCTCGGCCTGCAGCTTCACGCCGACCGAGCCGGGGACGACGAGCATGCGGGTCTCCGGATCGATCTTCTTGCCCTGCAGGAAGGCCGCGGCGGTGCGCAGGTCCTCGATCCGGCCGTTGGTGCAGGACCCGAGGAACACGGTGTCGACCTTGATCTCGCGCAGCGGGGTGCCGGGGGTCAGCCCCATGTAGGCCAGCGCCTGCTCGGCGGCCCGCCGTTCGCCGTCGTCGTCGAACTGGGCCGGGTCGGGCACCACGCCGTCGATCGGCAGACCCTGGCCGGGGTTGGTGCCCCAGGTGACGAACGGCGTCAGCGTCGAGGCATCCAGCGTCACCTCGCGGTCGAACACCGCCCCGTCGTCGGTGCGCAGCGTGCGCCAGTGCTCGACGGCGGCGTCCCAGTCGTCGCCC
The DNA here is from genome assembly GCF_054051175.1 of Blastococcus sp. SYSU DS0753. NCBI lineage: Bacteria > Bacillati > Actinomycetota > Actinomycetes > Geodermatophilales > Geodermatophilaceae > Blastococcus > Blastococcus sp. SYSU DS0753. Next base: position 98,416 of record NZ_JBJHAT010000013.1, read on the forward strand.
TGCGGGGCGTGCGGGCGGCCGCGCAGGAAGTCGAAGGTGGTCTGGTCCGGCGCGATGAGCCCCGCCTTCGCGCCGGCCTCGATCGACATGTTGCAGATGGTCATCCGGGCCTCCATCGAGAGCGCCTCGATGGCGCCGCCGCGGTACTCGATGACGTGTCCCGCCGCACCGTTGGTGCCGATCTGGGCGATGACGGCCAGGATGATGTCCTTCGCCGACACCCCCGGAGCGAGCTCGCCGTCGACGGTGACCGACATCTGCTTCGGCCGGTACTGCGGCAGGGTCTGCGTGGCCAGCACGTGCTCGACCTCGCTGGTGCCGATGCCGAAGGCCAGGGCGCCGAACGCTCCGTGCGTGGAGGTGTGGCTGTCGCCGCAGACGATGGTCATGCCGGGCTGGGTGAGCCCCAGCTGCGGGCCGATGACGTGCACGATGCCCTGGTCGCGGTCACCCATCGGGGCCAGCCGGATGCCGAACTCGGCGGCGTTCCGGCGCAGCGCGTCGACCTGCGCACGGCTGATCGGGTCGGCGATCGGCTTGAGGATGTCCAGGGTCGGGACGTTGTGGTCCTCCGTGGCCATCGTCAGGTCGGGGCGACGCACGGTGCGCCCGGCGGCGCGCAGGCCGTCGAAGGCCTGCGGGCTGGTGACCTCGTGCACCAGGTGCAGGTCGATGTAGAGCAGGTCGGGCTCCCCCGACGTGCTGCGCACGACGTGGGCGTCGTAGACCTTCTCGGCCAGGGTCTTCGGCACGGGCGCGTCCCCTTCGGGTGACTGGTCGATCCCGAGTTGACTGTCTCAGTGTTCGGGATGCGAGTATTGCTGTGTGGGACAGCCTAACCCGGTCGCGGTTCTGGACAAAGCGGTGTCGATCCTGCACGCCGTCGCACAGGAACCGGCCACCCTCGCCGAGCTCGTCACGCGCACCGGCCTACCCCGGGCCACCGCCCACCGGCTCGCCGTCGCCCTGGAGGGGCACCGCCTCGTCCGGCGCACCGACAGCGGCAGCTGGGCACCGGGTCCGGCGCTGGCGGAGCTCGGGCGGACGACCGCCGACATCGGCGAGATCGCCTCGCGTCACCTGGTCACGCTGCGGGACGCCACCGGCGAGAGCGCCCAGTTCTACGTCCGCGACGGCGCGACGCGCGTGTGCGTCGCCGCCGCCGAGCGGACCAGTGGCCTGCGCGACACCGTCCCGGTCGGCGCCCGACTGCCCATGACCGCGGGCTCGGCGGCGCACGCCCTGCTGGCGTTCATGCCCGCCGACGAGGTGACCCGCCTGCTGCCGTCGGCCAGCTTCACCGCCCGCACCCTGCTCGACGTGCGCCGCCGCGGCTGGGCGCACAGCGTGGCCGAGCGGGAGGCCGGCGTGGCGTCGCTGTCGGCCCCCGTCCGGGACGGCAACGGGTCCGTGCTGGGCGCCGTCTCGATCTCAGGGCCGGTGGAGCGCCTGGGCCGGCGCCCCAGCCCGGAGGTCATCGGCGCCGTGCTGGACGCCTCGGCGGCCATCGCCCGCGCCGCGCGCTGAGCTCGCCGGGAATCGCCGCCCGATCAGCGCCGACGGCCGGGCGCTCGACCCCCTGGCCTACTAGTACGTAGGTACGTATATTCGTCGTATGCAGCGCACCGGGTCCGCTCTCGTACGCACGCTCCGAGGTGCCCTCGCCGGCTTCGTCGTCGGCTTCGTCGTGGGCCTGCTGGTCCACGTCGTGGACGACGCCGCGGTCAACCCGTTCTTCTTCGGGTCGATCGGCATCGCGGTGGGCGCCGGGCTCGCCGGCGACCGGCCGCGGCGGGAGAACGACCGGCCGGTCGACGCACCATGACCGACGAGGACCGCTTCACCCGGATCGAGCAGCGCCTCGCCGCACTCGAGTCAGCCGCGGAGCGGGCCGGCCGGCCACCCGCGGCACCGGCGGAGACCGGGTCGCAGGAACGGTTCTGGGCGCTGGACGGCCTCGCCGAGGACGCGGCCGCCCTCCCCGGTGGCGCCGTCGTCTACGCGGGCTCGGTGCGCCTGCCCAGCGGGGAGCAGTACGCCTGGCAGCGCACGCACGGCGCGGAGGATGCGCTCGGCGACGGCTCGGCCGACGCGGAACTCGCCGCCGAGCTGTCCGCGCTGGCCCACGCGGTCCGGCTCCGGCTGCTGCGGGAGGTGCTGGGCGGGACCCGCACGACCGCCGGGCTCGCCGCGCTCCCGGGACTGGGCACGACCGGGCAGCTGCACCACCACCTCCGCCAGCTCACCGCAGCGGGGTGGCTCCGCGCCACCGCCCGCGGGAGCTGGGCCGTGCCCGCCGAGCGGGTGGTCCCGCTGCACGTCGTCCTCGCGGCGGTGTCGTCGTGAACCCGCGCGTCCTCGCGGCCCGGTGCCGCGCCCCGCTGGCACCGGCCGGCGTCCTGCTCATCGCCGTCGGCGGGAGCGGCGTGCCCGCGGCCGCCCTCGCTGGGTTCCTGCTCGTCGTCGGCTTCCTGGTGCTCGACCGGGTGCGGCCGCCCGAGCACCCGGTGACGGTGGTCGAGCCGCCGGTCGCGGGCCGGTGGCGGGCCGTCAACTCCCCCGCCTCCGGCGTGCCCTCGCACGGCACCAACGGGCTGGGCCAGACATGGGCCATCGACCTGGCGGCCGAGCCCGGCGACGGAGCGCGTCCCGCGTTCGGCTCCGGCGGTCAGTGGCGGCGGCCGACCGACTACCCGGCGTTCGGCCGGCCGGTGCGCTCCCCCGTCGACGGCCTGGTCGTGCGGGTCCACGACCGCCGTCGCGACCACCGGGCGCGCAGCGGGTGGGTGTCCCTGATCGTCCTGCTGGTCGTCGAGGGCTTCGTACGCCAGGTGGCCGGCACGCGGTGGATGCTGGGCAACTACGTCGTCGTCCGCCGGGACGACGGCACCCATGCCGTCCTGGCCCACCTGCGCCGCGGCTCGGTGCGGGTGGCCGTCGGCGACCGCGTCGCAGCCGGGCAGCAGGTCGCGGAGTGCGGCAACTCCGGCAACAGCAGCGAACCGCACCTGCACGTCCAGCTCACCGACTCCGCCCGGGTGGCCGCGTCCTGCGGACGCCCGATGGCCTTCCGCGCGGCGGCGCCGGACGGCTCCGACGGGCTCCCGGGCAACGACGAGCTGCTCCAGGTCTGAGCCCGCCGCTCAGTGGCCTGGGAACGGCGAGAGCCCCCGACCGGGTGGTCGGGGGCTCTCGATCGCGTAGCCCCGAAGGGATTCGAACCCTCGCTACCGCCGTGAGAGGGCGGCGTCCTGGGCCGCTAGACGACGGGGCCGTGCTGTGTCACTGCTGTACTGCAAGAGGAACCAGGCTTCCTCGCTGGGGTACCAGGACTCGAACCTAGACTAACGGAACCAGAAACCGTCGGGCTGCCAATTACCCCATACCCCATGGGTAGCACCTCGCGGCGCCGGAGAGAACTGTACCCGACGCTGCGCGGGCGGGTGGCACCACCCCCCGGTCGGCGGGTCAGCCGGCCGGGGCGGGCGCCGCGGCCCGCGGGAGGCGCAGGTCCAGCGCGGGCGTGTGCAGCTCCGGCCGCGCCCGCCGCCGCCACCGGGCGACGAGCAGGACGTAGCCGCCGAAGCCGACCGCGGTGAGCGTGAGCGACACCGGAACCAGCCCCGCCGGCACCACGTCCGTGGCCACGGCATCACCCAGCAGCGCCACCAGCAGGAACAGCACCACGTTGTTGACCGCGTGCAGGACGACCGCGGCCTCGAGCCCGCCGGTCAGCCAGACGACGGCGGAGGCGGCCAGGGCGAAGGCGAAGCGGTCGAGGAACGTGGCGAGGTCCGGCGGGAGGTGCGCGAGGGAGAAGAGCGCGCCGGTGACCACCGCGGCCACCACGGCACCGACGCGCGGGCTGCGGATCCAGCCGGCGATCGCCTGGCTCAGGTAGCCGCGGAACAGGTACTCCTCGGCCGCGGACTGCAGCGGTGTGGTGAGCAGGACGACAGCCAGCAACCAGCCCCACGAGGGGACCGGTCCCGTCACCTCGACCTCCTCCGCGGTGATCCCCAGGAGCACGGAGAGGCCGATCACGACCCCGATCGAGGCCAGCGCCAGCAGCGTCAGCCGGGGCAGCAGCCGCCACCGGAACCGGGCGAGCACCGACGACGACCAGCCGGGGCGCATGCCGTGCGCCACCGCCCAGGCCAGCCACACCACCGGGATGCCCACGGCCAGGGTCGCGTTGGTGACCAGCAGCGTGCCCGGGTCGGTGAGCTCGATCAGGGCCAGGTCGGGGCTGAGGCCGGTGAGGATGCCGATCACGCCGAGCAGCGCGCCGGCCACCAGGAAGACCACCCCCAGCAGGAGCAGCCCCAGCAGCGGCCGCCACCAGGCCCAGTCGCGGGTCCGCATGATGCGCAGGTACGGCTGCGGGACGTCGTGCGGCGGTGTGCCCGGCGGGAGGGCCCAGCCGGCCGGGGGAAAGGGCGCCGGGGGGAAAGGAGACTGCGGGAACGGGCCCGGGGCATACCCACCCGGCGGGAACGGACCCGGGGCGTACCCACCCGGGGGGAACGGACCCGGGGCGTACGCACCCGGGGGGAACGGACCCGGGGCGTACGCACCCGGCGGGAACGGCGCGGGCGGCTGCGGCCAGGGCGGGACCGGGAACCGCCCGGGGTCCGGCCGCAGGGTCGGGGGGGGGGGGGGGGGGGGGGGGGGGGGGGGGGGGGGGGGGGGCGGGCCCCCCCCCCCCCCCCCCCCCCCCCCCCCCCCCCCCCGGCGGCGTTCTCCGGCGCGGCGACGAGCGGTGCCGCGGCAGGGTCACTCCACCTGGACTGTGACCTCGATGCCTCGTTCCCGGTCGTCGCGCTGCGAGGAGTAGAAGACGTACTCGCCGGGCTC